>JAJDBB010000039.1 GCA_029261555.1 Nitrospinaceae bacterium
ACTTTATGGGGTTTCTGAAACCGGACTTTGGCGTCCACAGCCGCAACGTGGCCTGGTTGGCTCGCGAGATTGGAAGGGAACTGGAGCATCCCAAACCGTTAATCCTGGACCTTGCGGGACGGTACCACGACGTCGGTAAAATGTGTTTGCCGGCCAAACTGCGAGACGCTCCCTACGATTCCTTGAACGACTCGGAAAAAGAGCTCTATAAAAATTTCCCCGTATACGGACAGGAGATCGTGCGCTCCCATTTGGAAATAGAAGGGCTGGACCAGGCCGTTCGGCAGCAGTGCGAGGAAATGGACGGCGCGGGCTTTCCCGATGGATTGCGCGCTGGAGAAATTTGCCTGGAGGCCGGAATCCTCGCCGTCGCCAATCATTTTGACGAAGCCATGGCCGAGGCCGGATTCAGAAATATCGAGGTGGACATTGTCGAAGGGCGCAAGGTTTTCCAGTTCAACCGCGATCTGGAAAAACGTTTCGACGTCAAGGTAGTCAAGGCTTTATTCAAAGTCGTCGACAGGCTAAGGTACAAATCCGCCAAGGAAGAAGACATTTCCATCGACGGTTTAAAACCCCAAATGGTTTTATCCCGGGACCTGTTCGCTCAATCAGGTTGTCTGGTATTTAACCGCGAAACCGTTCTTTCCCCCGCCCGGATTCGCAAAATCCTCGATTTTCATCGAATCGATCCATTGCAGGGAAAAGTATTCGTGTATTCCCTGTCTGTCCCCGGAAATTGAATCGAACCGCCCAAACGGCTAACGTTTAAAGAGTTTTTTCAGGTCGAGAATCCATGTGCAGGTTCCTCAGCCGCTCGAAGGTGGTGAACGCATAACCGTGTTCGGCCAGGTAATCGATTAACCGGTTGAGCTTGTCGCGGACTCCGGCGCGCCCCGTAGCGAATCGCAAGCGCGTCAGCGCCGGCGTTCCTTGGGGATAAACCGGGTTGGCGCGTTCGGACATTTCAAAAGGATGCAGATACAGAATGTAAAGTGAATGCTCTGGCAGGTAGCGCCGCAGAAGCGCCTTCGTCAATGCCCAAGGGAATATCCTCAGATATCCTCCTCCGGAAATGGGGATCTGTTTTTTACCCACCGCCTGAGAGCTGACCTCGAATTCGTAAAAATCGTCGTCTGAATAAACTCCGTCCGAGGCCTGCCGGAACCCGGACAAATCAAGGTCGCCGTACAGCGGATGCTCGCTGAAACCGATTCGGCTGGAGTCGTATTTAAATCCCGCTTCTCGTACTCGGTCGAGGCGGGTGCGGTCTAGACTGAAGCAGGGCGCGCGAAACCCGAGGCAGGGCTTACCCATAATCGATTCCAACTCTGCCCGGCACCGGAGTAACTCTTCGGTGAAAACTTCCGGTTCCATCTCCAGGGGACGGCGGTGCCCCCAGCCATGCGAAGCGACGTCGTGTCCGCCGTCGGCAAGATCGCGCAAACGGGATTTTAATTTTTGCGCCTGGTCTCCCAGAACAAAAAACGAAGAGGGCAGGTTGCGCCTCGACAACGCGTCCAGATACCTGTCCAGGCCGTCCAACATGGAATATTCGCGGTCGCAGGCCTTGCCGCGAAAGTATTCCAAGTGGTACCAGTCCTCGACGTCCATCGAAAGCACGGCGTGTTTCATAGCAGAGCTTTGCATAAGTCCGTTACTTTTAAGGATAAAACAAAAAATATTCGCAATCTGGCCTCGGCGCCTCGCCGGTTAATGCGCTACGCCTTTGGAACGCAACACGGCAAACAAGGTGAGCCAGAGAATTTTGATATCCATTCCGAATGAACGGCGCTCCAGGTAATGGCGATCCATCTCGACTTTTTTGGGAATGGGCGCCTCGTCGCGCCCATGTACCTGCGCCCAACCGGTGATCCCCGGCGTCAACCGGTCGACGCCGCATTCCTTGCGCAAGGCGATCAGGTCGTCCTGATTGTACAGGGCCGGACGGGGCCCGACAAACGCCATGTCGCCTTTCAGTACGCTCCACAACTGAGGCAATTCGTCCAGGCTGGTTTTGCGCAAGAAGCCCCCTATCGGCGTCAGGTAGCGATCGGGATCGCTCATCAAATGCGTCGCCACGTCCGGCGTGTCCAGGCGCATGGTGCGGAACTTTGGCATCATGAAATGCTTGTTGTCGCGTCCCACCCGCTTCGACCAATGGATCGCCAGGCCGTCCGAGGTCAAGCGAACCGACAGGTAAACGACCAAAAAGGGAATGGCGAACAGGACGCACCCCGTCAACGCCAAAATTACGTTTAAAACTCTGCCCACCTCGCTGATCCTTATTTTATAGAAGCCGACGTCATTTTACCGGAGGGACGTCGGCAGTTCACCCCTATTATCCATTACGTTGGGATCAAGACCCTGTCAGTTCGCGGTAAACGTCCAGCGTTTTTTCAATAACGACGCCGACGGAAAATTCTTTCTCGACCATTTCCCTGCCGCGTCGTCCCATTTTCCGGCGGCGTTCCGGGTCTTCGATCAGGGTCTTCATGGCGTCTGCCAGGGCCTCTGCGTTTTTAACGGGAACCAGCAGGCCGTTTTGGCCGTGGCGCACAATTTCGCGGCACCCGGTCGCGTCGGCAGTTACAATGGCGCGTCCGCAAGCCGCCGCCTCCACCAATACCTTGGGCAAGCCTTCCCGGTAGGAAGGCAGGCAAACCAAATGATACTGGGAAAAAAGTTGCGACATGTCGTCGCAATGTCCCTGCCAGTCCACGACGCCTTCCCGTTTCCAGGCCTCCAACTCGGAGGCGTCGATGGCAACGGGGTTGCCGGCGTCCGTACCGCCCACCAGGATAAACTGCGCGTTAACTCCTTGCTCTTTGAGAATCCGGGCTGCCTCCACGAACTCGCGCACTCCTTTATCCCACAACATACGCGAAGGCAAAACCACCCTCACGGGTTCATCCGGTTCCGGCGTCTCGCGAAACTTTTCGGGGTCCACCCCGACGCCCTTAATAAGGACGACGTTTTGCTCCCGAATTAAGCCTGCGGCAACGAACGAATCCCGGTCGTCTGGATTCTGTACGATCAGACGCGAACGGGGATGCCCGTAGGCTAGCCGATAAACAAAGACGACCATGGGAAGGAGAATTTTTGTCTTCAGATTTTTAATCGCGAATACGTACCCGAGTCCGGAAATCGCGTTGACCACGCGGGGAACCCCGGTCAGGCGAGCGGCGATGGAACCGTAGATCACCGGTTTGATTGTAATGTGATGCGTCAAGTCGGGTTTCACACTGCGGTAAATCTGGCACAACTTCCAAAACGTTTTTATTTCACTAAAGAGGTTTGCCCCCCAGCGTTGCAGGGGAATGGGATGAAAAATAAAACCGGCCCTCTTGATGGTCTCCACCGCCGGTCCATCCGCCGAGGCGACGTGAATTTCGTAACCCTCGCGCTGGGCGGCGAGCGCTATCGGCAGGCGGTGGGAACAAAAAAACCAGGGAACGTTACAGACAAACAACAGTTTCTTTTTCATTTGGACTCGCCTCTAGTTTCAAAGGCCTGCCTGCGCGAAATGCAACGGCGATGATTCTGGGATCGAGGACTCGTCACAATGATCTGCTTGAGGCGGGAAGAGGCGCCAGCCGTCAGTTAAGGGAGGTTTCCTGGGTTTGCCGGTCTCGGTTTGGGCGGGCGAGTTCCGCTAGGAGATTGAAAATATCTTCGCGAGTGGCCTCCTGCGATCTGTTGCACAGCTCCTCCGCTTGAAACATGAAATGGCCGTCCACCCGCTCCTGAGATTTGATCAACTTAATTTTTTCATGCGGCGTGGGTTCAATTTCTTCGTTCCCGGCAACGAGTTTCTCCTGCAATTTTTCGCCGGGACGCAGTCCAGTAAACTTTATCGGGACGTCGTCTTCAGAATCGCATCCTGAAAGCAGAATCATCTTTTTTGCCAGCGCAACGATGTTGACGGGTTGACCCATCTCCAGCAAAAACTTGTCGCCGCCCCGGCCCAACGCCGCCGACTGCAGGATGAGCTGGACCGCCTCTGAAATCAGCATAAAGTATCGTTCGACGTCGGGGTGGGTGATCGTGACCGGCCCGCCGTTTGCAATCTGTTTTTGAAACAGCGGAACCACGCTTCCGTGGCTCCCCAATACGTTGCCGAACCGGACTGTGATGAATTGAGTTTCCCCTTCCTCGTTTAAACACTGGATCAGCTTTTCCGCCAGGCATTTGGTCGCCCCCATAACGCTTGAAGGCTGGACTACTTTGTCTGTGGAAACCAGAACAAATTTCTCCGCGCCGTAGGCCTTGGCCAACTCAGCCACCACGCGGGTGCCGTGAATATTGTTGTGAATCGCTTCTCCTGGATGATTTTCCATCAAGGGAACGTGTTTGTGCGCGGCGGCGTGGAATACCAGATCCGGACGAAATTTCTGGTACAGCGTTTCCATTTTTTCCCGGTCGGTGATGGAACATAAACGAAAACATTTTTCTACACTGGAAAATTCGGAAGCCAGGGAAACTTCCAGATCGTACAGATAATTTTCGCACCGGTCCACCATGATCAGGGAGTCCGGTTTGAATTCCACGATCTGCCGGCACAATTCCGATCCGATGGAACCGCCCGCGCCGGTGACCAACACTTTCTTCCCGTCCACCAGGTTTTTGGTCAGGGAAAGATCCAACGACACTCGCTCTCGGCCTAAAAGATCGCTGATTTCCAGGTCGCGAATTTTTGAGATGTGAACCTGTTGCGTGGACGTGTCCAGCACGGAGGCGATGATTTTGGATTTGACGCAGGCGCGCTTGAAAATCGCCGCCAGCTCTCCCAGGTTTTCATCGGTGAGCGTGTGCGCGGCCACCAAAACTTCCTTGATCTCCAGAGCGGAAACCAAAGAAGGGATCTGACCGCGATCGCCCAAAACTTTTATTCCGTTTAAATTATTGTTTAGCTTTTTGGGGTCGTCGTCGATAAAGCCCTTCACCGAATACTGCCCGGCGAAGCGGTTCAGGTAGCGGAGAAGATGAGCTCCCTCGTCGCCCGCGCCAAAAATAAGAACCGGGATTTTCTGGTTCTGCGAGCCGGTGTGGAATTTATTCGCCCGCTCCCGGAAAATTCTCCAGAGCAGGCGCGACCCGCCCACCGCCATGATGAGCAAGACCATGTCCATCACAAAAATGGAGCGCGGCATGGACATGGACCGGTTGTAAATAAAAGTGGCGCACAAAATTAAAAACGACCCTACGGCGACGGCCTTGATGATTTGAACCAAGTCGTCCAGCGAAGTGTACTTCCAGAATCGCCCGTAGAATTTGAAATAAAAATAAGCCGCGCCCCGGCAAACGATCACAAAAGGAATCAGGTCGAATAAAAGTTCAAAATAAATATCAGGAATGGTTCCGTCGAACCGGAGAAGAAAGGCGAGGTAAAGCGAGAGGATTCCCAGCAAGGAATCGAAAACAAACAGGACGGCTCGGCGGGCGTTGAATTGAAATAAGACTTTCATGAATCCATATGAGGGAAAGTACGCCAATAAACTTTTATTTGCTTATTAAGATAAAATTGTACCTCATAGGAGGCGTCGAGGGCTAGATTTCTTTTTTTCAATGCCTTGCCCTGAGCATTCAACGAATTCTTTCGGTCCGGAAATTTACCCGCATTAATTTTTCCGAGACTTAAAAAAGAGACATATAAGGTTCTGTCTCATGGTCTATTTGCATTGGACAAATTGGGCGCGACGTCGCAAAATATAGTCTCAGCTAAAAATTTTCCGGGGGGCATTATGGGCACATTGGCTATCATCGTATTGGCGTTATTTCTGTTTGCCGCTTTGGGGATCGTGATTTACGCCGTCTCCATTTACAACGGTTTGATCTCGCTGAAGGAGAATATCAAAAAATCCTGGGGCAACATCGACGTGATCCTGAAACAGCGCCATGACGAATTGCCCAAGCTGATTTCGGTCTGCGAAAGTTACGCCGCGTTTGAAAAAGGCGTTCTGGACAGGGTGATGAAAGCGAGGGAAAATTATTTTCGCGCCAACACCGTCGCGCAAAAGGCTCAGGCCAGCGGCGATATCAGCGCCGGACTCAAAAGCCTGTTCGCTCTGTCCGAAAATTTTCCGGAACTGAAGGCTAACGAAAATTTCATGCAACTGCAAAACCGCATCAGCCACCTGGAAGAATCTCTCGCCGACCGGCGCGAGTTTTATAACGACAGCGTCAACAACTACAACATCCGCATCCAGCAAATTCCGGACGTGATCGTCGCGAACATTCTTGGCTACCGCCAGGAGGAGATGTTCGAGGTGAGCGAGGAAGAGCGCAAGGACGTGGACGTCAAAATCAAGCTTCCAAAGTTTTAACGTTTGCCCGTTCCGAAAACTATGGACGCCGCGAACGCCATCAATAATTTTACGATCTATTGCGTGATAGGACTGGGCGCGGGGATCTACTGGTTCGTCGCCGGTTTCCGCGAGCTGAAACAAAAACGCACGATTCAAGATATCCCCACCAGCAAAATCGCCACCGGCGCGGTTGGAACGAACGTCGAGATCAAGGGCCAGGTGATCTGCGACGAGGAGAAGGTGATTCCCGCTCCTATCAGCGAAACGCCCAGCGTTTTTTATTCCATCGAAATTCAAAAGCTGGTGCGCAACAAAAACTCCAGTTATTGGAAATCCATCGACCGCTTTTATTCCGACAAGGGGTTCTTTGTGGACGACGGTAGCGGGGCCGACGCCCTGGTGTACATCGAAGGAGCCACCGTCAAGCGCAAGGGTAAACCGGCGGAGTTCCAACTGGCCTCGAATAATTTCAATACCATGCCGCCCCTGCTTTCCCAGGCGCTGACCAAAAACGCCGCCAAACTAAAACGCTTCAAATTGAAATCCACCTCTTGGCTGTTTTCCGACAAATACCGGTTTCTCGAATGGTATTTCAAACCCAGCGATTCGATTTATGTTCTGGGCTTTGCCGAGTCCGGATTAAAAGTTCCCAAACGGCGCAAGCTTAAGTTCAAGACGTTTCTCAAGGCGAAAAAACTGGTCGCCTCCGATCCGAAATTGAAAAAACGTTTCGACTCAAATAAGGACGGGGTGTTGACTCCCGAGGAACTGGAATGGGGAGCTAAAGTCATCGGCGAACAACTAGACGCCAAATACGACAAGAAACAAACAAAGGAACTGGTCTCCAAGACCAAAATGATTTTCAAGCACAAGAAACCCCACCCCTTCATTGTCAGCAATATGCATGAGGAAAATCTGGTCAAATCCATTGCCATGACCTCCACCTTAAAAATGATCGGCGGACCCATCGTCGCCGTTGCCTGCCTCGGTTATTTGGTCTTCACGCTCAAAAACTTTTTGTGATACCGCTTTGTTCATAATGCTGGAGCGCCACTCCTTCGTCGTCTAAAAAATGGGAAATGAAATCCTGGTTATGTTAAATTTAGTGTCCTTGCTTTATCCAACGACCTAGCGTCCCGACGTCGAAGAATAATTCCACTACCTTAATAATCACAAAAAACCACTCATGCAGGAATACGATTTTAAAAAAATAGAAGCCCGCTGGCAGAAGTACTGGGAGGAGAACAAAACTTTCAAGGTCGAGGAAGAGTCCTCCCGCGAAAAATATTATCTGCTGGAAATGTTCCCCTACCCATCGGGGAAAATCCACATGGGCCACGTCCGAAATTACTCCATCGGCGACGCCTTGGCGCGCTTCAAAAAAATGAAAGGCTTCAACGTCCTGCATCCCATCGGCTGGGACGCCTTCGGTATGCCCGCGGAAAACGCCGCCATCCAGAACAAAACGCATCCGGCGGAATGGACCTTCAACAACATCCGCGCCATGCGCGAACAGTTTAAAAAACTCGGCTTCAGTTACGACTGGGACCGCGAGATCGCCACCTGCCATCCCGGTTATTATCGCTGGAACCAATGGTGTTTCCTGAAGTTTTTCGAGAAAGGCCTGGTCTACCAAAAAAACGCGACCGTCAACTGGTGCGACCCCTGCAACACCGTGTTGGCCAACGAGCAGGTGGTGGACGGCGCCTGCTGGCGGTGCGATTCTCCCGTCGAACAAAAACAACAGCCCGGATGGTTCTTTAAAATCACCGACTACGCCGACCGCCTGCTAGAGGGTTGCCGGGAGCTTGCCGGCGGCTGGCCGGAGCAGGTGCTCGCCATGCAGACCAACTGGATCGGCAAAAGCCATGGGGCGGAAGTCGATTTCGCCGTCGAAGGCCGCGACGAAACCATCCGCGTGTTCACCACGCGCCCGGATACGCTCTTCGGCGCCACCTTCATGGTCTTAGCGCCGGAGCATCCGCTGACCCGTGCGCTCTCGCGCAACGCACCTCAAGAGAGCGCCGTCGACGCGTTCATCGAAAGCGTTCGCGGTCAGGATAAAATCAGCCGTACCAGCGAAGGCGGAGAAAAACACGGTGTTTTCACCGGCGCTCACGCCGTCAATCCCATGACAGGCAAACCTGTTCCCGTCTGGACCGCCAATTTTGTTTTGATGGATTACGGCACCGGGGCCATCATGTCCGTTCCCGCGCACGACCAGCGCGACTTGGATTTTGCCCGCAAATACCAACTGCCCGTCAAGGTCGTCATTCAACCGCCCAGCCGCGAGCTGGACGCGGACAGCATGACCGAAGCCTACAAGGACGACGGCGCGATGACGGGGTCTGGCCAATTCGACGGTTTGTTCGGCGAAGAGGGACGCGAAAAAGTTTGCGCCTGGCTGGAAGAGAAGGGGATTGGCAAAGCGACGGTGAACTACCGCCTGCGCGACTGGGGCGTTTCCAGGCAACGGTACTGGGGAACCCCGGTTCCGATCATTTTTTGCGACGCCTGCGGAACCGTTCCCGTTCCCGAAGACCAACTCCCGGTGGAGCTTCCGCTGGACGCGCAATTGGGCGCGAAAGGACAGTCGCCGTTAAAAACCATGTCCGCATTCGTCGACGTCGATTGTCCGAAATGCGGAAAATCCGCGCGCAGGGAAACCGATACGCTGGACACTTTTGTTTGTTCGTCGTGGTACTTTCATCGCTACACTTCGCCTCGTTACGAGGACGGACCGTTCAGCAAAGAGAACGCGCGTTACTGGACGCCGGTCGACCAATACATCGGCGGCGTCGAGCACGCCATCCTTCACCTCCTTTACTCGCGATTTTTCCACAAGGCGTTTCACGACCTGGGAATGATCGACGCCCCGGAACCCTTCGCCAACCTGCTCACGCAGGGTATGGTGATTAAAGACGGCGCGAAGATGTCCAAGTCAAAGGGCAACGTTGTGGACCCGGACCGAATTATGGACCGCTACGGAGCGGATACGGCGCGCCTGTTCATCCTGTTCGCCGCCCCGCCGGTCAAGGATCTGGAGTGGAACGACAGCGGGGTCGAGGGTTGTTTCCGTTTTCTCAAGCGGACATGGCGGATCGTGCATGAGCTCATGGGTCCGGCGCGAGGAGCGGCTGAGTCGCTGGACCCCGCCGCCGATCTGCCAAAAGCCTTTCGCGAATTGCGGAGGCAGACGCAGATCGTCATCAAGCGCGTGACGGAGGACGTTGAAACGCGCATGCAATTCAACACCGCCATCGCCGCCTGCATGGAATTCGTCAACCACCTTTACGATTTCAAGGAAGCGCAAGGAGAGTCGGGATTGGAAAACGCCGACGCCGCGCAACGCGCCGCCGTGAAGGAAGCGCTCGACTCGCTTGTCCTCTTGCTTTCCGTGTTCGCCCCGCACATTGCGGAGGAATTATGGGCGGCCTTAGGCGCCGAGAGGACCGTTGCCCAACAGGACTGGCCGCGTTTTCACGAAGAACTGATCCGTACCGAGGAAATATTGATCGTCGTTCAGGTCAATGGTAAAGTGAGACAGAAGATCGAAGTCGACGCGGAGATTGGCGAGGACGACTTGAAAGCCCGCGTCCAGGACGATCCAAAAATCCGCGAATGGATCGAGGGGAAAACGATTAGGAAGGTCGTGGTGGTGCCTAAAAAACTGGTCAACATCGTCGCCGTTTGATTTTACTCGTCTCTTATACAAACAAATCATGCCACTCATTCACGCAAAACGCGCCTCGCTGTACCTTGGGATATTGATCGCTCTGACAATTACCATTACCGGATGCGGATACAGTCTGGTCGGCACAGGCAGCGCCCTCCCGCCGCACGTCAAGTCCATCGCCATCCCGTTGTTTACCAATTCGTCCAGCGAACCTCTGATCCACAGGGAGCTAACCGACGCGGTGCGTCAGGCTTTCATCAACGACAATCGTTTGAAAGTCGCGTCCAAAAAACGCGGATCCCTTTTGTTGACGGGCAATTTGAAAAGTTACGAGTTAAAACCCGTCGCCTTCACCGGCCGCGACGTGGCGCAGGAGTATTGGGTTCTGTTGGGCGTGGACGTTAAGGTTTACGATCAGGCGAAAAAGAAAATTTACCTGGAAGAAAATTATCAGACCAAATGGAACTATATCGCCCCGCAGGACGTGACGAACGCCGAGGAAGCCCGTCAGGAGGCGTTGCGAGAGGCGTATCGGGATTTCGCCAACCGGGTGTTGAGCCAGATAATCGATAACTTCTAATCGCGAGGCGGCGTGAAGATCGACGACTTTTTTCTCAAGCTGGATCAAAACCAAACCCTGCCGGTTTATTTTTTATACGGGGAAGAACGTTTTTTTCAAAAAGAAATCATCGATTCCCTGGCCCGCCTGTTCATCACTGCGGACAACTGCGAATTCAATCTGGAGAAATTTGACGGTAAAGAAGGGCGCGTCCACGACTGGCTGGGCGCGGCGCTCACTCCTTCTTTCCTGGGCGGAACCAAGCTGGTCGTCGCCCGCAACCTGCACGAGACCTCGTTCTCCGATTCCGCAATCCAGGCGCTGGGGGATTATATCGCCGACCCGGCGCCGGATACCTGCCTGATCCTCACCGCCGATGCCGTCGACCGCAAAAGGAAATGGGTTAAAAAGTTAATCGGCTTGCCGGGGGCGGTGGACTGCGCCGCGCCTAAAGAAGCGGCTCTGGTTGTGTGGATCAAAAAGCGCGCGCAGTCCCAGGGGCAGACGATGGAGGCCAACGCCGCTCGCATGCTGGTCGACCGGGTGGGCGCCCGACCGGGGCTGTTGGCAAGCGAATTGGAAAAGCTTTCCGTTTATGTGGGAAAATCAAAACAGATCCGCGAGGTCGACGTTCAAAGCGTGGTGGGGGAAACGCGGCAGGAAAACATTTTCGATTTGGCCGAAGCTCTGAAAAAAAAGAACGCCCAATCCGCCGTTCAGGTTTTGCACAACCAACTGGATTGCGGCGAGGAGCCGCTAAAGGTGTTGGGAACGATCGCCTGGCAGTTTCGCGTGATCTGGGAGGTGAAATTTTTTCAGGACAGCGCGTGCCCGCCGGGCCAGATTGCCCAGCGCATGGGAGCGAATCCATTTGTGGTCGACAAAGCTTTGAAGCACACCGGGAACTTTACGTCCCGGCAACTGCGCCATTGTTTTTCCAGCCTGGGAGAGGCCGACCGGGAATTGAAAACTTCGGGGAAGAACCCGAGGACGGTCCTCGAGTCCCTACTGCTTAAATTATGCTCCTGAGGAAGCGTTTAAACGATTCACTGCGCGGGCGAGATTGGAAATTTTGCGCGAGGCGGTGCGCTTGTGAACGACTCCTTTACTGCGGGTTTTTGAAATCGTTCGGATCGCCTGCTTCAAACTCGTTTCCGTGGTTTCCTTATTATTTTCTTCAGCGGCTTCCAACACTTTTTTAGTTTCGTTTTTCATCCGGCTACGCCAGAAGGTGTTTCTTTTAGCGCGCACGATGTTTTGACGCGCCCGTTTGATCGCCGATTTATGATTTGCCAAGCCAAACCTCCTGTTAAGAAAAATATCCAGACGCTCTTATCAAAACACCGCGTCCGTAAGTTTACCGATAAGATGAATTAATCTTTATACTAAAAGCTCCGGTATAATGCAAATTTATTGCGACGTCGACGGTCAGGAACGATACTTTTTCAATATGTCTTCAGTGGTGGTGTGCGAATCCACCGGCATCCGGGCTCCGAGATGGGTCACCACCTGCGCCGCGCAATAGGACCCCAGAATACCGCTCTCCTCCAGGTTGTGACCGTTGATGATCCCGTGAAGCGCGCCCGCCGCATATAAATCTCCGGCTCCGGTGGCGTCGACCGCCTTGACGGCAAAGGTTTTTACTACCAGTTTTTCCTCGCCGGCTTTGCCAATCCAGGAACCGTCTTTTCCCCGCGTCATGAATACCGTATCCGCCAAATCCAAAAGTACGGCGAGGGCGTCGTCCAGATTTTCCGTCTCTGCCATGGCTCGCGCTTCCACCTCGTTGCAGAACAAGACGTCGACTTCGCTGCGAATAAATTCTGTCACGCTTTCTTTGAAGGCGTTGACGATGAACGCGTCGCTCAGTGTGAACGAAACAAAAGCGTTTTCTTTTTTTGCGATCCGGCTCAACTGGAACGCCGCCTCACGGGTTTCGTCTCCCGTCCATAGATAACCTTCGATGTAAACCGCCTTGGCGTTGCTGACGATGGTGGCGTCCACGTTTTCGGGATGCAGGGTGGAAGAGACGCCGAGATGTGTCAGCATGGTGCGTTCGGCGTCGGGCGTGATCAGTACCAGGCAGGTTCCCGTGCCGCTCTCTTCGGCGTCCGGACCGGGAAAGCCGACGTCGCATTTCGCCATGTCCTCGGTGTACAGCCTGCCGAAGGCGTCGTTGGCGACGCGGCCAAGATAATAAGTTTTGGAGCCGAGCGCTCCGGCGCCGTGAATGGTATTGGCGGCTGATCCGCCGGAAGAATTTTTTGTGTCGCGATTCTGGAGAAGGTTGAGCAGACGTCCTTGCTCTTCCGGGGTACTCAACTGCATACCGCCCTTGGTCAGCGAATGTTCCTCAATAAAGGAATCGTCCACCTGGACTTCGACGTCCACCAGCGCGTTGCCAATGCCTATCAAATCGTAGTTCATAAGTATAAAAGTATGGAAACAGGTTTTTGATTTTTCAGTCAGTGAGCCGGAAACATAACATAAATTGGAAACCCTTGCCAACCAGCCAGCGTCAGGACTACGCCGGAGGCTCCGGGAGGCTAAACCCCGACCATTAAAATTTTTAGAGGAAGAATCACCCCACCGGCGAAGGCGCCGGGGCCAGATAGATTTAGCCTATATGGAGAGCTACAAGTTGTGGTGAGTTTGCAAATCCAATCCATTGCCTCCAGGCGCTTGCCTGGCGGTGGTTGTAATCCGCTTTGGAAATTTGTAAAATTTTAAGCATGAGCATTTCTCTCAGAATAGCCGGATGGGTTTTTGTTATAGCGATGGTTGCGGGTTCCGTTCCTGGAGCGGCTTCCGCCTTTTCCCAAAACGCCGTCGCTAAAAAATTTGCGGCAAAACTGGAGCCTCTGCTCAACAATGTTTGTCTCAAGGCGGGCAATTACGGCGTTGAGTTTTTTTCGCTCGACCACAACCGGATCTTGTTTGAAAAAAACTCCGCCCGACTTCTGACCCCCGCGTCCAACATGAAACTGGCGACGACGGCCATGGTTCTCAAGGAACTGGGAACCAATTACCGGTTCCAGACCCGGCTGTACTCTTCGGGGAAACTGGTGGACGGGGTGTTGAAAGGCGATCTTTACATCAAGGGGTTTGGCGATCCCAAACTGGTGTCCGAGCAAATGTGGCTGTTGGCGAACGCCGCTTCCAATCTTCCTTTGCGCCGGGTGGAGGGCGACGTTGTGGCGGACGATTCGTTTTTTGATTCCGAGTCTAGGATCAAATCGTGGAACCGGGAGTTCGGATCCGAGCCTTACAACGCGCCGCTGGGAGCCTTGTCGTTTAACTTCAACACGGTGACCGTCTACGCCTGGCCAGGCGCCCGGGCCGGAGAGAAACCCAAAGCGCGGATCGATCCGGGCACGGATTACATCCAGGTGACCAACGGCGCCACGACTTCCCGCTCGCGCAGGAAAAGTAAACTGGCGGTCGACCGCGTGGACCGCGACGGGTTTGACGAGATCACGCTTTCGGGCGTCGTGCCTTTGGACGATACCCGGAGCCGGTATTACCTGAATATCACGGAACCCGCGCGCTACACCGCACAGGTCTTCAAGGAATATCTTTCCAAAAGCGGGATCGAAACGACCGGCAAGGTTCGCGCCGACCGCGTCCCGGAAGGCGCGGAGCTTTTGTTGACCCACGAGTCGGAAACGTTGTCGCAAATCGTTCGGGGGTTGAACAAGTACAGCAATAATTTTATGGCGGAGCAGGTTTTGAAAACGGCGGCGGCGGAAAAATTTGGACCGCCGGGGACCACGGCCGGGGGTATTCAATTGATGCAAAACTACATGCGCGGCTTGGGATTTCTTCCCGGCGAATATAATTTTGCCGACGGATCGGGACTCTCCAGGAAAAACCGGGCGTCGACGAGGCAGATCGTCGCCATCCTGGCTTCGATGTACAAAGACTGGAGCGTGTTCCCGGAATACGTTTCGGCGTTGGCCGAGATGGGCGGAGAAGGGAGTCTGAAGGAGCGGATGGCAGATTTGAAAGAGGCGAAAACGGTGCGCGCAAAAACCGGGACGCTCAACGGCGTCAGCGCGCTGTCGGGATATTTACAAACGAAAGACGGGGAGCGTCTGGCGTTTTCGATTTTGATGAACGATTTGCGATGTTCAAACGCCCGCGCTCAAAAACTCCAAGACAGAATTTTGCGGGAAGCGTTGTTGTTCCGCGCGGGAACAAAATAGCGGCGGTTAAAGATAGAGTTATTTTTTTAACCGGCTCCGGCGCCTGGTCGGCCAGGCGCTTGACTGGTCAAGTATTACCGGCCAAAGATCTTCATGTTTTCCTTGCGGTCGTCGTCCAGCATTTTCTTCCAATCCCGCTTCAAAACGGGCGCGTCCAGAAATTCCTGATAGAGCGTTTTCGCCAGCTCGGTGCGGTCCACGCCCTCCGGGGCTACCTGGATATCCAACTGAGCCAGCGCCATATCAAAATCCTTTTCCAAAAGCGCTCCGGCGTCCATATTCAGTTCCTTCAAAGACTGGCGCAATACCGCCGGGTCGATCCGGAAACGTCTGGCGACCTCGTTGATGTTGGCGGGCTTGTAATCGTTGTTCTGACCGATCCCCAAATGGTAGGCCGCAAACAATTGAAAAGGGTCGAGGCCAAGGGACGACCCGCTCTTGGTTTGGACGGTGGTTTGGACGGTGGTTTGGGTAGGGGGTTTGGCGTCGGGACCATTTTGCGGTGACGCTTCGCGCCTGGGTTGGCCGCCTGTCCGGTTGCGAGTGTTATTGGACGCGCCGTTCCGGTCTTGCCTGTTCCTGTCCTGCTGACTATTGCGCTGATTATTGCGCGACCGTTGCCCGTTTCCAGGACGTCCATTGCCGCTTGACTCGCCCGTGTTGCGAGTTCCATTCCCGTTCCCATTTCCGTTTCCGTTTCCGTTTCCGTTGCGCGATCGATTGACCGTCAGCGAAATGTGGGACGTCAGGGTTTGCGAGGAGTTTTCCATCCATAATCTCGACGCCTCGGCGCGGGAGACTCTGGAGTTCGAATTTCTGTTGTTATTGTTGGATGGGTTTTGGTCTCCGCGGTTATTGCTGGGATTTCGGCGAGCGGGGTTTCCCGATCGGCGTGGATTTGGTTTTTTCAAAACAAATTTCCTTAATTTAATGAGTCGTGACTAAAAATGGCAATTGAATATATTCGAAATTTGGAACCCGGCGACTGAAGGGAGAGATGTTCACGAGGTCAGAGTTTCCAACTGGTCCACCAATTCGGCGAATTTTTTTAGCGCCGTGCCGACCGGCTCGGGAGAAGTCATATCGATTCCGGCGCCCTTCAACAGGTCGATGGGATATTTCGATCCCCCCGACTTGAGGAAGTTAAGGTAGTTGCCCAGCGCTTCATCACCGCCGCTCAATACGAGGTCCGCCAGGGCGTAGGCCGCCGAAATTCCGGTGGCGTATTTGTACACGTAAAAGCTGAAATAAAAATGCGGAATCCGGAAACACTCCAGCGATAGCGCGTCGTCCAAAACAACTTCGGCTCCGAAGTACAGTTCGATCAGCTTGCGGTAATGTGCGCGAAGGGCGTCGGCGGTCAACGGCTGATTGTCCTGCGACGCCGCGTGGATAATTTTTTCGAACTCTGCGAACATTGTCTGGCGATAGAGCGTGCCGCGAAAGTTGTCGATCTCCCGGCACGTCAGGTAAATTTTCATGTCGCGGTCCGGGTTCTGGCTTAACAGATAGCGCGTGATCAGCGCTTCGTTAAAGGTGGAAGCCACTTCCGCGACGAAGATTGTGTAGTCGGCGTACAAATAGGGTTGGTGGCTTCTCGAAAAATGCGAGTGCATCGAATGCCCTGCTTCGTGCGCCAGGGTGTACAGGCTGTTGATATCGTCGTCCCGGTAATTCATCAGGATGAACGGTTGGGAGTCGTAACAACCGGATGAGTAGGCCCCGCTTCGTTTTCCCTTGTTTTCGTAACGGTCCACCCAACGCTTTTCCAGCAGGCCTTCCTTCAACACGGCGGCGTAATCGGATCCCAAAGGTTCCAGCGCGGCGAGTATTTTCGGGACCGCTTCTTCGTAAGTCAGGTTCCATTTGAAATTCTCGACCAGGGGAACGTTGCAATCGTAGATGCGCAATTCGTCCAGCCCCAGTATCTTTTTCCGGATGCGAAAATATTTGTGCAAAGGTTCCAGGTTGTCGTGCACGGCGTCGATCAGGTTGTCGTACACCTCGGCGGGAATATTTTCATCGAACAACGCCTGCTCCCGCGTCGAGCCGTGACGCCGCGCCCGGCTATAGAAAAGATCCTTTTTAACGCTTCCAGACAACAGCGCCGCGTAAGTGTACTGGTGTTTTTTGTACGCGGAGTAAAAGGTCTCGAACGTTTCCTTGCGCACCCGGCGGTCGTATTTTTGAAACAGGCTCGACAGGTTGCCGTGGGTGATGGCCGTCTCCCGTCCTTCCTCGTCTTTTACGGTTCCAAATTCCATGTCCGCGTTATCGAGCATCCCGAAGGCGTCCTGCGCGGCGCGGCTCATATCCGAGGCCGAGGCCAGCAGAGCCTCCTCGTTTTGCGAAAGGGTATGGTTTCGAAACCGAAGCATTTGCTCCAAATGAAGCTTGTAAGGCGTTAAGGTTTCGGTTTCCATAAATTCCTGCATTTTATCTTCGGGAATCTCCATCGTCTCCGCGGCGATGAAACTTCTCGCCTGCATGATCCTGGAATGCAGGCCGACGACTTTTTCGTGATTTTGCTGGTGAACGTCGTGGGTCTTGTCTTCGTCGTTGCGCAAATGGGCGAAGGTGTACAGAGTCTCCAACTTGCGCATGACCCCGGCGTCAAATTCCAGGCAGGCACGGAGCGCGTCCGGAGACTTGCTCAACGAACCCCGCAAGGGTTCGTACTGGGAAACCTGCGCCTCCAGTTCCGCAAAGTCGGCCCGCCAAGGCTCGGCCTCACGGTACAGGCCGCTCAGGTCCCATTTGGATTCCTCGGGAATCCGGTCTCTATTTAACAGTTCAACCGTAGCGTCCATTAGTTGCTATCGCTTGTCGTTGCCCAGGGGGCGAGGGGTGATTTAAAAGAACTTCATTATGCGATTATTTTACTTTAGGCTCGCGCGCTGTCGGCGTAACGCGGGAGCAAACAGGAGCCGCTCATACGATGAATGCCACAAGCTACGTTGTGGCTTGCAAACCAAAAACTTTGCCTTCGGGCTCTTGCCTGTAGGGCTGGGCTGGCGGGCGCTCGCCCGGAGCTTTTTAGAGGTTTGCTTAGTCAAGAGCCTCAATTTTCTTGAAATGCAAAAGCAGTTTGGACTGCTTTTCGGAAAGGACCTGTCGTTTTTCCCGGTCTTTCTCGATAACTTGGGGAGGCGCTTTTTTTACGAAATCCTGATTGGAAAGTTTCTTATCTAAAACTATGAGGTCTTTTTCAATTTTTTTCAACTCTTTTTCGACGCGTTTTTTTTCTTCGCCAAAATCCATCAAACCTGCAAGCGGAACGAAGACCTCCATTTCCTCCAGAACCGTCGAGGCCGAGGCTTCCGGTTTGGCGGCGTCCGCGTCGATGGTAAGCTCCTCGACTTTCGCAAGTTCCGTTAGATAAGCCGAGTGTTTTTTGAGCGTCGCGACGATTTCCGGGGTTTCCGGTTTGATCAAAACCGTAAGCTTTGCGCCGGGGTTGATGTTCATCTCTCCCCGGATGTTGCGCACCCCCGTCACCGCGTCCATCACCCGCGCCATTTCGCGCTCGGCGTCCAGGTCGCGCCGCGATTCGTCGTATTTCGGAAACGGCGCGCGCATGATCGTTTCGCCGGAACCGGGAAGTTGTTTCCAGATTTCTTCCGTTATGAACGGCATGATGGGATGCAACATCCGCAAGCTGGATTCCAGCACATGGACCAGAACGTTTTGCGTGCCGCGTTTTTCCGGGCCTTCGGCAAACAGGCGAGATTTGGAAAGTTCGATGTACCAGTCGCAAAACTCGTTCCAGATGAATTTGTAAATCACGGACGCCGCCTGATCGAATTTAAAATTTTCCAGCGCCTCGTCCAAAGCGCGGCAACATTCGTTGAAACGGCTCAATATCCAGCGATCCGCCAGCGTCCGGTCGGTTTTCGCGGCGTCCAATTCGCAGGTTCCGTCGTAGTCTTGCAGGTTCATGAACGCGAAGCGCGAGGCGTTCCACAACTTGTTGCAAAAATTCCTGTAGCCGGAGATGCGCTCCTCCGACAGTTTGATATCTCGCCCTTGCGCGGCGAAAGCGGCCAGCGTGAAGCGCAGGGCGTCAGTGCCGTACTCTTTCATCACGGCCAGAGGGTCGATGACGTTGCCCTTGGTCTTGCTCATTTTCTGCCCCTCGGCGTCGCGGATGAGGGCGTGGATGTAAACCGTTTTGAACGGAACCTCGCCGCGAAACTTGAGACCCATCATCATCATTCGCGCCACCCAGAAAAACAGGATGTCGAATCCGGTGCACAGAACCGAAGTGGGATAGTAGCGTTTCAACGAAGCCGTTTCCTCCGGCCAGCCCAGCGTGGAAAAGGGCCATAGGGCGGAGCTGAACCAAGTGTCCAGCACGTCGCTTTCCTGCTCCAGTTTTTCCGATCCGCATTTTGGGCAGGACGACGGCGCCTCGCGGGCCACGGTCATTTCCCCGCATTCGCAGTACCAGGCGGGGATTTGATGCCCCCACCATATCTGGCGGGAGATGCACCAGTCGCGGATATTTTCCATCCATTCGAAATAGGTGTTCTCCCAGAATTTGGGAACGATTTTCGTAGCCCCGGAACGAACGGCCTCCATGGCCGGCTCTGCGAGGGGTTTGGCCTTCACGAACCACTGCTTGGAAACGTAAGGCTCGACGACCGTTCTGCATCGATAACAAAGTCCTACGGAATGTTCGATCTCTTCCGTCTTGACGAGCGATCCCTGTTCGGTCAGTTCCTCGACGAGCGCTTTGCGACACGCGTTCCTATCCATGCCCTTATATGAACCTGCGTTCTCGTTCATCGACCCGTCGGGATTCATCACGTTGATCACTTCCAGGTTGTGCCTGCGCCCGATTTCGAAATCGTTGGGATCGTGAGCGGGGGTGACCTTCAAGGCGCCGGAGCCGAACTCGACGTCGACATAGGAATCCTCGATGATGGGAATCTCCCGGTTCACCACGGGGAGGACGACGTGTTGGCCTTTCAGGTTGCGGTAGCGCTCGTCCTCCGGGTTGACCGCCACAGCCGTGTCGCCCAACATCGTCTCGGGCCGCGTAGTCGCGATGGTCAAAACCGTGTTGCCGTCCATCAATGGATACTGGATATGGTACAAATGGCCCTTTCGGTCCTCGTGTTCCACCTCCAGGTCGGACAAAGCGGTGCGGCAACGCGGGCACCAGTTGATGATGTAGTCGCCCTTGTAAATCAGCCCCTCTTCGTACAGCGTCACGAACACCTCGCGCACCGCGCGGGACAGGCCGTCGTCCATCGTGAAACGGTTCCGCTCCCAATCGAGAGAACACCCGAGTTTTTTTAATTGATGTTCGATGGTCCCGCCGGATTCCTCGCGCCACTTCCAGACTCGTTCCACGAAAGCCTCGCGGCCCAGCGACTCGCGGTCAGCGCCTTCGGCGCGCAGTTGGCGTTCCACCACGTTTTGCGTGGCGATGCCCGCGTGGTCTGTTCCCGGTTGCCACAGCGTGTTGTGCCCCTGCATACGTTTCCAGCGCACCAGGATATCCTGCAAGGTGTTGTTGAAAGCGTGACCGATGTGGAGCGATCCCGTGATATTGGGCGGCGGGATGACGATGGAATACGGTTTGCCGTCGCGCGTTTCATCGGCACGGAAAAATCCGTTATCCAGCCAGAAGCGGTTCCATTTTTCTTCGACCGCGTGCGGGTCGTATTTTTTATCCAGTTCAATCATGTGGATTCATTCAATATCAATTATAGGGTTCGGGGTGAACGGGGTTTTGGAGCAGGGAAACAGGGCCGTTATAATATACGCCAGAGCGCAGGGCAAATAAAAAATACTTAAATTACTCCTCTCCCCACCGGGGGAGCGCTCACGGAGCGACGGATGTAGGCGAGGGTGAAAAATGACTTTATCTTTATTCCCCGCATTGTCGGCCCATGCAGGGTGGGCTTTTGGAGATTCGGGCGTTCGGGTTCAACCGTCGTCGCGGATCTTTTTAATTTCTTCCCGGATCACTTCCCGCGCCACGCGAGGGGCCGCCTCGCGAATAATTTCAACCGTTGCCCGAAGGATGCTCTCAGACAGCCCGGCTACCTGCCGGTCCACAACTTTGTAAACGGCGTTTTCCAAAACCTTGCACATCCTGTCGGCAACCTTGTCCGCAAATTCGTCGCGGTTGAGGTCGAAGTACACGTCCTGCGGAAGGTAGGACTTCACGGTATTGGACGCCGTTTTTACAGGCTCGTCCCCGGCGTCCGCCTTGGGCGGGGTTTTGGGAGGATCGGTTTCTTTTGAACTATCGGAATCCATGAAAGCCGAAGGCGCCAGGCGCTCCAGAAGGTTTTCCGACTCCGGCTCGATCTCGCCCAGTTCTGAAATGAAGGAGCCTCTTTTACCGCGCGCGGATTCGTCTTTTTCCTCGCTCGTTATATCCTGAAAAGCGGTTTCCAGATCCTCAAAACTGTCCGCGGGATTGGACTTCAATTCCGCCAGCGATTCGTCCATCGGGTCCGCGGGCGTCTCCGTCTGTTCCTCGCCGATCCACTCGTCCGGTTCTTCCTTGAGCGCTTCGTCCAACTCGTTCAGCATTTCGTCGATGATGGCGGCGACCTCGTCGGACATGGAATCGACCGGAAGTCCGTCCTCCCGAGTTTCATCCTGGACAATGCTGTCGGCGCTGAGTTGAATGAGCGAAGGAGCCGGTTCCGTTGCCGCAACGTCTCCGCACACCGCGTTGACTTTTTCAGAGAGTTCCTCTGCGTCCAAGGGTTTGGCGAGAAAGCCGTCCGCGCCGCAGGATTTTAAATCATCAAACTTTTCCGAGTTGGCGCTCAGCAGTATCACGCCGAGGGATTGGAGCGTTTGGGAGTTTTTGATTTTGCCGCACAACTCGGCGCCAGAGAGTCCCGGCAGGTCGGCGTCCACAAGCATTATGTCTGGCCGCGTTTCTTTTATCTTCAACAACGCTTCCCGGGCGTTGCCAGCGCCGTAAATTCGGTCGTCCTCTCCGCGGAATGCGGCGGCGACCTGTTTGTATGTTGAAGAGTCCTCGTCGGCAACGAGAATTTTTACGCTCATGGAAATCGGCTCGCGTGGTGAATAAAGGTTTGGGACCCTGGAACGGCCTCCGGGCGGCGGGGCTTTTGATGATTGGTCGCGGAAGGAGGCGCGAAATATCAACCGGAATCAAGTATAGCAATGGAGACGACTATTTTTAAAGAAAATTCTTCATCCGCCAACCACTGGCTCCGGCGCCTCGCCGCCACTCGCCGTGGAGGCAGGAGTTTGAGACGCAAACTCACCTAAGCTTGAGCCGATTTTCCTTAACGTTACACTGATAGGCTTCGGCGCCTCGCCGCCACTCGCCGTGGAGGCAGGAGTTTGAGACGCAAACTCACCTAAGCTTGAGCCGATTCTCCTTAACGTTACACTAATTGGTTCCGGCGCCTCGCCGCCACTCGCCGTGGAGGCAGGAGTTTGAGGCGCAAACCCACCTAAGCTTGAACCGATTCTCCTTAACGTTACACTAATTGGTTCCGGCGCTTCGCCGCCACTCGCCGTGGAGGCAGGAGTTTGAGACGCAAACTCACCTAAGTTTGAACCGATTCTCCTTAACGTTACACAAATTGGTTCCGGCGCCTAGCCGGCTTTTGCCTGCCGCCCGGTCTGTGCTAGGATGTTTGACTTTTTAAATCATAAATTCGACCTGAAAACCGCATGCATTTTTTCACCCGCAACCCAAAAACTTTTAACCGGCGCGTCTCTCAAAAAATCATTGAAACCTTTTACGCCGCTGTTCTAACCGGCCTGTTTCTTCACGCCCTGGCGGGTCCGGCGGCGGCGCAATACCTTGAACTGGACGCCCTGGCGGACGTTAAAACTAAATTCAGTTCCGGCTGCTCCTCTGTGCAGGAACTGGCCAATGTTGCCCGCCAAAGAGGGTTGGACGCGGTTTTCTTCAGCGATTCCGACCGCCACTCCCTGGAAGAGGGAATCTGGCCGTTGGAAAATATCCTCAAAGACAAGCAGGAGTACAATTCGGTTTCACACAACGGAGCGGCGGCTTATTGGTCCGCGATAAAATTGGCCGACGAAAGTTTTAAGGACCTGCTGTTGATTCCGGGAGTGGAATCGGCCCCGTTTTATTTTTGGGGAGAGAACGCGGGAGGAGCGAAACGCACCGCCCATAACTGGGACAAGCACCTGTGGATCGTAGGCCTGACCAGCGCTTTGGATTACGACGCCTTGCCCACTCTTCACGGAAACTTTTCCACGCGCTACAGCGCGCAATTTTCCAACTTGTTTTTAATTTACCTTGCCGCGTTCCTGGTCGTCGCCTTCGCGGCTTACAAGAAAAAGGAACGCCGCCGCTGGCTCGCCGCCGGCGCCTTTTTTATTTTACTACTTACGATCAACAACCTTCCTTTTCGCAGTTCGCCGTTTGATCCCTACCACGGCGACCAGGGAGTTCGGCCCTATCAGGAGGTTATTGATTATGCGAATTCCAAAGGCGCCATGACGTTTTGGAATCACGTCGACGCCAACAAGACCACGGATCTGAACGGTTGGGGAACGCAAAAGACCTTGCCGCATCCGGAAGACTTGGCGCTGACGAATGATTACGTCGGTTTCGAAGCGGTGTATCCCGGAAAATCTCTGGCGGCGGAACAGGGAAACGAGTGGGACCGGGCGTTGATAAGGTTCATTCGCGGCGAACAAAAAAATCCCGTGTGGGCTTATGGAGGCAGTGATTTTGAATGCGAAGGCAAGGATGGGCGAACACTGGGATCGTACCGGACTGTTCTCCTGGCCCAAGAGAAAACCCAGTCTGCCGCGATGGACGCTCTGCGCAAGGGAAGAATGTACGCCGTGCGCCAATCCAAAATGGACAACCGGCTGGCGCTGGCGAAGTTCGGCGTTCGCGACGCCGCCGGAACCCGCGAGGCCCTGATGGGAGAGGAGTTGTTGACCGAGACGGCGCCGACGGTGACCGTTGAATTGCGCGCGAAATTCGGCGGCCAGCCTGCGGTTCCCGCAAAGGCGATCGTCATTCGCAACGGCAAGATAGCGCACGAGGCGAGCGGCGTTCTTCCTCTCAAAATAAGCTGGAAAGACGACTCGGTTTTGAAGAAGGGCCGCGCCTACTATCGAATCCGGGCGGAAGTGGGCGGCGAGGATTACCTGCTATCCAACCCGGTATTCGTTCGCTTTGGCAAGGAGAAGACGCAGGTCGCTTCCCTGCCGCAGGCCGGAGCGCCGGTGGCCGCGTCCGCACAGGCGCCGCTCCGTAGGCCCGAGGGAGCCGGCGAACCGGAAGAGAAAAAGGAAAATCGCAACGTCCCCCGTTTCGACGTCGATTTTTCCAAACCGCAAACGAGCGCCAAACCGCAAAACCGGGAAACGAAAACTCCGCCGCCGGCGAGCCAACCCGTCGTGCAACCCGCGCCTGGAGAGAAAGAGCTTCAATACGCCGTGGCCAGGATCGACGGCCTGGCGTTGAAGAAAGGCCCTGGCCTAAGTTTTCCACAGATCGCTTCCGCGCAAAAAGGCGAGCGGCTGGAGTTGATCCGTACGACTTCGGCGATGTACAACGACAAGCCCTGGCTGGAGGTGCGTAAGGGGGCGCTAAAACTTTACGTCTGGTCGCCGCTGGTATCCATCGAGTGAGTCTCAAGTTGCGGATCAGGAGTAAGCGTTGAGGCGCGTTCCTTTGTGCAACTGATAAATGAAGATGGTCTTGTCGGCGTTGACCTTTGTCGGCTCCAGCGAGCGCAGGCAAAATCCGTAGCAGATGATTTTCACTTCGGGCTTGAGCCGCTCGCGCATGGCCGGGAGCAGGCGGTCGAGCGCCTGGTGGGACAAATAGATGAACAGGACGTCGGCGTCGGAGAAGTCATAATCGAAAAAACTGCGGCGGACGATTTGTATGCGGTCCGCCACGCCAAAAAACTTTACCACATGGCGGGAAATCCAGGCCTTGATCGGGTCGATTTCCAGTCCCACGCCGGTCATCCCGTATTGCCTGGCGGCGATAATGAGAACCCTACCGTCGCCGCTCCCCAGGTCGTAAAGTTTTTGACCCGGCGCAACTTCGGCGAACTCCAGAATCTGCCGCACCCGGCGAAGGGAAGTGGGATGCCAAGGCGCCCCGAAGAACACCGGCAAAATCACGATGGCGGCAAACGTCAACGCGGCGCCCGTCAACCCGATATAAAATAAGGTTTCGATCATATTTGCAGATTCTCAATTTGGAAAAGGCTATTCGCGGGTTGCTGAGAAAGTATTTTTTAGCCGCGCCTTCTGTCATCCTGAGACTGCCGAAGGGTTAAGGGAGCTTGTAAATAAGGAGCATACTTTGACAAGCTCAGTATGACATTTGTAGCGACCTGCTAATTAGTTCCGGTTCAAGCGGTCGTTAACTTTTCAAGTTCCGTAGAAATTTTCTCCCACTCGCTCGTCAGATCCTTTTCGCGTTTTTCCATTTTGCGTTTATTCTCCTGAGCCTCCAAAAGGGCGCTTTTTTGTTCGGCTTCGTAAATTGCGGGGTCGGCCAACAATTCGTCCAGGCGGCCTTTTTCTTTCATCACCTTCTCCAGTTTCTTTTCCACTTCATTCAGGCGCGTCTGCAAAGGCTTTAACCTCTGGCGCCGTTGCGCGCGCGCTTCGGCCTCCTGGCGCTTGCGCTCCTTGCCTTTTTTTGCGCCGCCTCCGTTTTCCACCGCAGGCTGTTTCCCGCCTTTCGCGGAAGCCGCAAGTTCCGCCTCGCGTTCGCGTGCCTTGGCCCATTCGTAATCGCTGTAGTTGCCGACGTACTCCTTGATCGCCCCGTTTTCCACTTCCCACACGCGGTTGACGACGCCGTCGAGGAAATACCGGTCGTGAGAGATAGCGACGATGGAGCCTTCGTAATCCGCCAACGCGGCGGCGAGCACTTCGCAGGAGGGAATGTCCAGATGGTTGGTCGGCTCGTCGAGCAACAGGACGGACGCGGGATTGACCAGCATGCGCGCCAGCGAGAGCCGCGACCGCTCCCCGCCGGACAACACGCCGGCTTTTTTAAAAACGTCGTCGCCGGAAAATAAAAACGCGCCCAGGATCCCGCGTAGCTGGCCCATCAACATTTTTCCTCCGGCGCCTTGCAAGGTTTCCAGAACCGTCTGGTTCGGGTCCAGCGATTCGGACTGGTGTTGGGCGAAATAGGCGCGCGCGACCTTGTGTCCCAATTCAATCGTTCCCTTGTCAGGAGACAACACTCCGCCCATCAACTTTAACAGGGTGGATTTTCCCGCTCCGTTTTCACCGACCAGAGCGACCTTCCATCCGCGTTCCAGAGTGACTGAAAAATTTTGGTAGACGCGAAGGGGACCGTAACTCTTGTCGACGTTTTTCAATTCGATCCCGATGCGCCCGGTGCGTTCGGGTTGCGGAAATCGAAAGCTTGCCTTTTTGTTTTGCGTCGCGGTTTCGACGCGCTCAATTTTGTTGAGGAGCTTGATCCGGCTTTGCACCTGCGTTGCCTTGGTGTTCTTGGCGCGGAAGCGGTCGATAAATTTTTCAATCTCGGCGATTCTTTTTTGCTGATTGGTCGCGGCGGCTTCCAACTGCGCCGCTCGTTCCGCCTTCAGCCGTTCATAATCGGTGTAGTTCCCGGCATAGAGGGATAACTTGCCTCGGTCCAGCTCCGCTACTCTTTGCACCAACGCGTCGAGAAAATTCCGGTCGTGGGAGATCAGCAAAATCGCGCCTTCGAAGCTTTTTAAAAACGATTCCAGCCAGACCACCGAGCGCAGGTCGAGGTGGTTGGTGGGTTCGTCCAACAACAACGCTTCCGGGTTTTGCAACAGCAGTTGCGCAAGCTCAACGCGCATGCGCCAGCCGCCGCTGAAAACCGACACCGGACGGTCCATTTGTTCTTCCTTGAAACCAAGTCCGGACAGGATGGCCCGCGCCTTGGGTTCCCGCTCGTATCCGTCCAGATGTTCAAACTGGTGTTGCAGGTCGCCGAATTTGTGGCTCCAGCCTTCCGGGTCGGCCTTATGAAACGCTTCGTCGTTCTGCAATTGTTCGAGCGATTTTTTGACCTGGAAAAAATGCGGATCGCCGGCAATCACGCGCTCCAAAATAGAGTCTTCGCCGTCTGGCAGATCCTGGGCCAGCCGTCCCATGCGCGCGCCCTTGCGAATGGAAACGGTTCCCGAATCGACGTCTTCTTCTTTCACGATGATTCTCATCAGCGTGGTTTTGCCCATCCCGTTGGCGCCCACCAGCCCGACCCGCTCGCCGGGCCGCAGGTGAAAGGAATCGCCGCTGAATATTATTTTGGAGCCGTACTGTTTTTTTATGTTTTGCAGGTTGATCATTGTTTCCTTTTATCTTTGCTTGCGCAGTTTTGGGTTGAATGCCTCGCGCAGTCCCTCGCCACAAAGATTGAAGGCGAGGACCACGAAAAAAATCGCGAATCCGGGAATAAACGTGAGCCAGGGCGCGTCGAAAATATAACTCTTGCCGTCGGCCAGAATGTTGCCCCATGTGGCGTTGGGCGGTTGCACGCCGAAGCCGAGAAAGCTCAGCGCCGACTCGGTTAAAATCGCCGTCGCCACGCCGATGGCAGCGGAGACCAGCACCGGCGCCATGGCGTTGGGGACCATGTGGATGAAAATGATTCGCCATTCCGGGATGGCCTGGGCGCGCGCGGCGTGGACAAAGTCCTGCTCGCGCAATCGCAAAAACTCGGCGCGCACGAACCGCGCCGTTCCCATCCAACTGGTGAGGCCAATCACGATCATGATGTTATAAATGCTCGGAGGCAAAAGCGCAACGACGGTTAGGATTAAAAAAAACACCGGGAAGCAAAGCATGATATCCACAAAGCGCATAATGAGCGTGTCGACGGTGATGAATCCGAGCTTGACTCTGCCGTAATATCCCGCCAGGCCGCCCAATAAAATGCCCACGGAGATTGAAATGCCGACGGCGACGAAACCGACGGTGAGCGAGACGAAGGTTCCCTGAAGCATGCGCGCGAACACGTCGCGCCCCAACTCGTCGGTCCCCAACAAATAAATTCCCATGAACGGCGCGTCCGCTTGTGGCGTCGCGGCGCCGGAAAAGGTGGACAGCGGCGGCTTGAACTTTTCGGCCAGGCGCACCATCTGCGGGTCGAGCGCCTGCGTCCAATCCGTCAATCCCTTCCCAAAGACCGCGACGACCAGCAGGAGTCCCAGGAAGTACAGACTGACAATCGCCGATTTGTTTTTCTTGAAAATTTCCCACTGCTCGCGAAAGGGGCTTGCCGGGGACGGTGGTATATTGCCGGGGTCGAGAGGCGGCGCCAGGGTCGCGGATTTCATTGGAATTTTATCCTGGGATCGGCGATGGCGTAAAGCACGTCCGAGATCAGGGTGCCCGCAAGGACCAGCACGGCGGTGATGAAATTGAGCGTGAGGATGACCGGGAAATCACGCGCCAGTATGGCCTCGTAACCGAGCCTGCCGATTCCCGGCCAGGCGAAGATGGTTTCAAAGATAACCGAGCCGCCGATCATGTCCGGGAGCATCAAGCCGAACATAGTGATGAAGGGGAGCAGGGCGTTGCGCAATCCGTGGCGATAGACCGCGACGTCGTCGGACAATCCCTTGGCATAGGCGGTGCGCATGTAATCCTGGCTCAACACCTCGAGCATCTGCGAGCGGACGTAGCGGGAGAGGACCGCAGTACCCGCCACAGCAGCCATGAGCGCGGGGATGGTCAAATGCCACAGGCGGTCCATGGAACGGAACCAGAATGAAGCCTCCTCCAACCCAAACGTTTGCAGACCCACCACTGGCACGTTGAAATTTTTCACCACGAATATGATCGCCATGTAGGACAGGAAAAAACCGGGAATGGAGATCAGCGCGTACGAGACCAGCGTGGTCGCCTTGTCGTACAGCCCGCCGCGATGGAGCGCGGCGCGAACGCCGACGGGGAAGGCGACGCACCAGACGATCAGCGTGGCGACGAAGAACAGAGTGAGCGAATTGAAAAAGCGGTCGCCGATTTTTTCCATCACGGGCCGTCCGTCCTTGAACGAACGCAACTCGCCGGTGAACAGGTCGCGCATCCAGTAATAATATTGAACGTGCGCGGGGTCGTCGAGATGAAAGGCGGCGCGGATACGGGCGATATCTTCGGCCTTCATGCGCGGGTTTGATGGATCGACCAGGCTGGGTTCCCCCGGCGCCAGGTGCACGATGGCGTGGGAGATGATGGAAACAAAAACCAGGAGGATGATCTTTTGCCAGATATTTCGGAGGATGTAAGCCGTCATGTTGCCGTGAATGAGGTCTGCGGGTAGCTGAAATGTTTTTTAACGCTCTATGGTTATGTTAATTTAAAGGCGGAGAAAAACAACCCTCAAAAAGGAATTGTTCTTAACCTCCTCCCCCCCCCTCCGCCACGCTCCGGATAATGAAATAGTTGGCGCTTCCCGGTTTTGCGGTTAAAATATTTAAAATCCTTTTATTCGGAAGCCCAGTCATTTTAATCAGCGGGGGAGCCATGAAACCAGTTCAGATATTTGCGCGAGCGCTTTTGACGTTTCTACTTACATTTTTGCTGGCCGGCGTTGCGATTGCCCAAACGGCGCCTTCCCTGTTCATGAATCCCTCGGTTCAAACGGACGCTTCGGGCGTCCATGGCCCTGAAGTGACGCGTTCGCGGCCCGTGGATATCAATTTTAATCTGTTGACGCAAGCGGACCCGGCGTCCGGCGCCGTGCCTCTGAACCTGAACCTCTTCGACGACGCGTCGCTCACAACTCAGATCGATGGGATGAAATCCAAGCCGTCCGGCGCCCGCATTTACACCGGCTCTGTTGAGGGCGGGGGTCCGTTCAGCCAGGCGACTATCGTGGTGAACGGCGACACCGTGGCGGGAGATATTTTTGACGGTCACAATCTTTATCAAATCCGCAGTCGAGGGAACGGTTTGCACGAGGTTCGCGAAATCGACTCGTCACAATTTCCACCGGACAGCGATCCCATCCCGGTTTACTCCCCCCCGACGCAAGGAGACGCACCGGTCGCTAACGCGGACGACGGTTCGGTCATCGACGTGCTGGTGGTCTACAGCGACGACGCAAGAGTTCAGGCGGGCGGCACGACCGCCATGGAAACCGAGATCGATCTGGCCGAAACATTAACCAATACTTCTTATACCAACAGCGGCGTCGACCATACGATCAACATAGTTGGCAAAACGGAAGTGGCTTATAACGAAACGGGATTCTCCTTCACCCAGGCGTTGAACGACGTGACGGGAACTAGCGCCACGCAGGATTTAAGCGCGGTGCGAACGCAACGCGATACGCTGGGCGCCGACCTGGTGGTGTTTCTCGTGAAGGGAGACGGGAGTTTTTGCGGGCTGGCCTGGTTGATGACCACCGTTTCTTCCACCTTCGAGACCAACGGTTTTTCCGTCACGGCGGAAGGGAGTTGCGCTACGACCAACTTCACTTTCGGGCACGAAATCGGGCATAACAGCGGAGCGCGGCACGACCGGACCGCCGACCCGACGGACAACTCTCCGTTTACTTTCAATCATGGGCACATCCTTTCCGGCAACAGCTTTCGCACGATCATGGCGTTGTCGACCGGGACGCGCATTCAGTTCTGGTCCAATCCGGCCGTCAGTTCCTCCGGCATTCCAACCGGTATCGCCGAGGGCAACGCCCTTGCCGCCGACAATCAAAAAACGCTGGATCAAACCGCGCTTACGATATCCAATTTTCGCGCCTCCGTTTCAAGCGTTTCCAATACGGCGATACCGAGCAACCTGTTTACCCGATCCAAAAAACATCGGGTGGTTTCCCCATATTGGCAGGCGGATTTAGGCATCTACACTTTCATCGCCATTTCCCATCCATCGCTTTCCGGGATGAACTCCCAGATCGGCGTTTCCGTCAATCCGGTGTTGGACGACGTTTCCGCCATCTACGGAACCCCGGCGGAATTCACCATCCTTTCGGGAGAAACCAAGAGGTTATTCATCACGGGAGCGAATAATACCGTCGCCTCTCTTACCGGCATCACGGGAGCCAGCCTCATCACCGGCACCGATACTATCGGTAACCAGGGGCAGTTGATTGTCAACCCGGTGGCCAGCAACCCGGAGAAGTTTTTGGGAATCGCAAGTTCCGCCAGTCGGGGGTTTCCGGATATCACCGCGCTTTCCTTCTGGGGAGCGGTGGTCATCCCCACAAGCTCCACGGGGTTCGCCATGGAATTTATCGGCGATATGCAGGATTCGCGCGCGTTTCAACAAGCGGGAAATTTTAGCGGCGTGAATTGACTGGTCAACCCGTCAATGCGGTCGGCATTTCATTAAATAGAAAGTAGGCGGAAATGGCGGGACCACAATCGGGAGTTTTTGACCTGTCCCATAAACACATTACGCTTTTAGCGCTGGAGGTTCCGGAAGCGGGCCTGAGCGCGGGGAGCGTGAGCAAGGCGGCGGCGGTGATCCCCGCATTGACCGCCGGATTGGGAAAGGATCGCCCGGAATGGAATCCGGTTTCTTTCGTCGCGTTCCGCCCCTTGTTCTGGAGCTTTGCCTGGCAGGGCGGACAGCCCAGCGGCTTGCACCCGGCGCGTAAGTTATTCGGCGCCGTCGAAGCGGCGGAGCTGGAAGGCGATATGTTGATCTGCCTGGCCTCGGAATCCCCGGAATGCAACGACGCTTTGGAACAACTTGTTCTTGAGAAACTAGGCCGGGCGGTAGACATTCTGGAAAATTTTAAATTTCCTCCCTCCCCGGACGCCCGTTCATTAAGCGAACCCACCCGCAATACCCTGATTGGCAAGGATGACCCGGAATTTGAAAACGGAGCGCTGGCGGTCACGCGACATTTTTTCCGGCCAGGAGCGGCGTCTTCCACGCCGGTTTTTTCGAACCCCGAACAATTGGGCGAGGGTTATTGTTTCTCCTGCGAAAATGACGAGGATTGTTTCCAAATCGTAATGAGCAAGGACGCAGTGAGTTTTTCAGGCTTGGCCGATCCGGAGGACGTCGAGGGCGTGGAAATAAAGTCTAAAGGATATTATTTTATTCCATCGCTTGATGTTTTACTGGGTTTGCGACTGGGCGGCATCCGCATGGGCACCCTGTCCCCCACCCACCCTTATAAAGATCCAGCGTGACGCTGCCACTCGCCGTGGGGGCAGGGTCTGAGATGCAAGCTCACCGCAGTTTGTAGCGTTACCCAAACAAATTACACTTATATGCCTCCGGGGGCTACCCCGGCCATCTCCCAGGAGAAGCGGCCAATCAGGTCGCTTTCAAGAGTGATCTTGTTTCCGGAAACTAATGGGCCAACACCGGCGGGCGTTCCGGTATAGATGAGGTCGCCAGGCATGAGCCGCCAGCGTAGGCTCAAAAAACGGATCAAGGTTTTAATGGGAAAGATCATATCCTTCGTATTGCCTTCCTGGCGAAGGCGTCCGTTCACAAAGCATTTAAACGAAATATTTTCCAGGTCGATGGAATCGTCGAAGGGTATGAATTGCCCGATTGGAGCGCTTTGGTCGAAGGCCTTCGCCAACTCCCAGGGAAGTCCCTTGGCCTTGAGTTGTTTTTGGACGTCGCGCAGGGTGAGGTCCAGCCCCAAGCTGATTCCGGCTATATACGAGGACGCGGCGGCTTCGTCAATGGCGGCGCCTTCCTTGCCGATCAAGACGACTGCCTCGGCTTCGTGTTGCAAATCTTCCCCGTAAGGCGGACGGCGCAAGGTTTGTCCTTTGCGCGCCAGGCAGGCAACGGGTTTCATGAACACCACCGGCTCGGCGGGCGTTTCGTTTTCCAGTTCGCGGACGTGCTCGCGATAGTTGCGCCCGATGCAAAATATCCGGCGTGGCTCGATCACGCGTTTACCCACCTGAAACGGCAATGTCGTTGAAATGAATATGGGCGTCAGCCTTCTTGCGGTTGCAACTCATCGTCCACAGGCGTTTGCGCGACATGGTTGATGTAGTTGGTGATTGTTTTGAGTCCGATCAACGTGATGATTTCGTAAAGCCTGGCCCGGTCTATCCCCTGACTTTCGAAGGTCTTTAAGTCGTCTTCGCTCAACCAGCCCTGTTTGTCGAACACTATTCGCGCCGCTTCGACGGCGGGTTGAACGTCCTTGTTGGCAGGGGTCAAACCCTCGCCCACCGCCTTGAGATCGCATGCTTCCAGCCCCATCATGGAGCCGCCCGCCGTGTGGGCCGCGGAGCAGTAATGGCAATCGTTTTTGGCGGAAACGGCCAACTGAACGGCCTGCTGTTCCTGCGAACTGAGAACGCCTTCCGCCAGGTATTCCTGGGCCTTCAGGTACAGACCGGCCACTGCGGGATTTTTGGACATTTCCTTGATGACATTGGGCACGAAGCCAAATTTCTTTTGAGCGTCCTGAAAAATATCGTTTGTCGCCGTGTTCATAGAGATCCCCCGGTTATTTGGTAAATGAATATCAATATAGGTCGGGTAATCTTGGGAAATCTTACAATACTTTTAATATAGAGAAGTTTTTTAGACCTGTAAAAATTTAGTTTTCCGGATCGGGTTGGTTGGCCGTCGGCCCATCTTGCGAGGGAGAGGCGTAGGGAACTGTCCAGTCGGCGGGCAAATAACTTATCTGAAAATTCTCGTCGATTTTTTCGTTCCGGTATTTATTGAGGAAGGAGATCAGGGCGGCGGGGGATTTGGTAGGGTCGGCAAAATCCTTTGCGTAGGTTTTAAAAATTTCCGCCAGACGCACGAATTTTTGTTCCGCGTCCACCTGCACGTATTTCTCCGAGTTGATGAACCGGGCGGCGGAGTCCTCTAACTGTTGTTCGAGGGTTTCGCCGCGAAACGGCTCGCGGCCCAGTTGGGGCGAGGATTTTACCAGGTCGCTCAACGCGAAATGGATCCGGGGATCGCCCAGCGGACGGATAATTTTATCCTTAAGTTGGTACAGGGAAAAGTTTTTCTGTCCGACGCTAAAGCGGTTGTGCTCATAAAACCGCATGTGCTCGGAGTTTTTGGAAAAACCCGCCGGATACCCGACGCGGATAATTCCGTACAGGGCGAGGGCGTTGTAGGCGTTGATGTAGTAGGCTAGGCGCCACTCGTGGTCGGGAAAAAACGCGGGGTGATTGATTGGCGAGACTTCGGAAATGTAGGCCACATAAGCGTAGAGGTCTTCGGGACTTTCTCCCAGCCCGGTAAAGTCAACGGCGCCCTCATCGGTCGTCGCCGTTTTCAGAGCCCGCTTCCAGGCCGGGTCGGCAAGCGTCTGCGAGACGATGGTCGATTTTACGCCGTCCACCTTTGGAGACGGGACGGGAATCTGGTGATAGCATCCCGTCTGGAGAAAAATCGCAAGTAGAATAGAAAGCCGTTTCATTATTCGCAAACTTACAAACGAGAGGAGGGGTTGGTCAATAATTCGATCACGGTGGGCGGGATATCGTCGATGGCGACGAGTTTTTCGGCGGCCCCGGTATCGTGGGCGATTTTGGGCATCCCAAACACGACGGACGTCTCCTGGTCCTGGGCGATGGTGCGCGCGCCTGCGTTGCGCATGGCCAGCATGCCCTTGGCTCCGTCGTTGCCCATACCGGTGAGCATGACCCCGACGGCGGCGGCGCCGAAATTTTCCGCTACGGAATTCATCATGAAATCCACCGAGGGACAATGGCCGGAAACTTTTTCGCCCTTGAGGCAATACACTTGATAGTCGGTGCGGGTTTTGGAAACGGCCAGTTGGCGGCCTCCGGGAGCGATGAGCGCGACGCCTCGTTTGATGACGTCGCCGGTCCGGGCTTCGCGGACGTCCAGGGCGCAATATTCGTTCAAGCGCTCGGCGAACATTTGCGTGTAGTCTTCCGGCATGTGAACGACGACGAGGACGCCGGGCATATTGGCGGGCAATCGGAACAGGACGCGGCGAATCGCTTCGGGTCCGCCGGTGGAGGCGCCGATGGCCACCACTTTTCTAGAGGCGACGTCCAGGGCGCGCGACGTCTCCAATCTATCTTCGACGGCTTCCTGCTTGTCCTTCCAATGAGACACGTCGGCCAGGGCGGCGGCTTTTACCTTGTCCGCTATCTCCTCAATGATGGTTCCCATGCCCGTGTCGGAATTCAAATTTCGTTTCGGCACAAAGTCCACGGCGCCCGCTTCCAGGGCCTCCATGGTGATACTTTTTCCCTTCTCGGTGTAGGAACTGACCATCACGACGGGCAAAGGATGCTGAGGCATGAACCGTTTGAGAAATTCCAAACCGTTCATCTTCGGCATCTCAATATCCAGCGTCAGCACGTCGGGCTTTAATTCCTTTATTTTCTCGATCGCGGCGAAAGGGTCGCCTGCGCCGCCTACCACCTCGATTTCCGGATCCTGGGACAAGCCGTCGGTGAGGATGTCGCGAATCAACGGCGAGTCGTCAACGATCAATACCCGAATTTTATCGCTCATTGTTTTCCAGAGACAAGGGCTTCGCGGAGCCGTCGGCGATGGCCAGGACGGCTTGGGATTGCATTTTTCCTTCGTCGATAATGGAGGGATGAATGCGAAAATCCTGAGTGGAATATTGAGGCGCTTTTTCAAAAAAACCGGGAAGCGGGGCCAGGTATGGCTGGGCTTGGCAGAGCGCTTTGGCGGCCTGTTCTTCCCTCTCGGTCGAGGTTTGATCGGCGCGCAACCCGGCTTGCCCAATGCGCAATAGTTGACCGGACTTTAATAGCCCCGCAAAATGTTCCTGACTTTGCGCCATCAAATCTCCAAGCTCTGCAGAAGGCTCCAGAAAATCTTTTTTCATTTCGTCGCGATGACCGTTGATGGATTGCATGAGCCGACTGAAACAGCCGCGAAGTAAACCAATTTTTTCGAGTAAATCTTCTATTCTTTCTTCAGGACTCATGTTAATTCCTGGGCGTTCAGGGCGTCCTCGATCAAAAACAGGCCGTCCTCGTAAACCCGCGGCTCAAAATGTTCGTTGTCAAACTCGAAGCGGGAGAGACTTTCAAAATAAATCCGAACAGTTTTCAATTTCTCTCCGGTCTGGGCCAAGGCCCAATCTTCGATACAGGAGCTGAAGAACTCCTCTTCGTCCCGGCTTGTCCGGATGTTTTCCGAGGCGGTGAACAAAATATCGGAAGCTTTTAAAAGTTCGACGAAATTATTTTGGGTTTCCGCCATGAGACAGGTCAAGGCGCCGGGGACGGGTTGAAAATCATTCCGGTACCCCGCCTGCCGGTCGCAGGCCCATTTGCGGACCACGCTGATTCTGGCCCGCAACAAGCCGACGACGCTCAGAAGCTCGTCAATTTTTTTTAGGGAACGCATGTGGCTCAACCACGAGTTTGGGTCAGGATTTATTAATGACGTCCATCCTGCGCCTAAAGCAAACCTACTCCCCGGACCGTCGCCGCCATCCGCTCTTTCATCATGAAATCTCTGGAGGCGTCGTCCGCGGTTTTCTGTGTGGGATAATCGCCAAGGCGAACGATATGCCATTGACGCTTCATCATATCCCACATGGTAAGAATATAAGGGGAATAGCCCCTCTCTTTCAAGGTCCCGGCCAAACTTTCAGCGTTTTTCTTATCGAGAAAAGCGCCCACTTGAATCGTAAAAGAGGGACGGTCGGGAATTTTTGGAGAGGAGGCGACAGAGTTTTTTGGCGCGGGCGCAGGCTCCGTCGCTGGATCTTTTTTGGAATCCTCAGCGCCGGGTTTTTCCTTTTCAGGGGAGTCGGCAGCGGGCGGTTCCGCCTGGGCGGTCTCGGTTTTTTCAGCGGACTTTTCTTTTTCGGGAGAATCCGCGGGCGTTTGGGCTTCAGCGTTTTCGGCCTGTTCTGGAGCCGGTTTTTCCACAGGTTCTGGCGGTGTTTCTGCGGCGGAATCGGATTTCGGCGCCGGAGATTTTTCAGGCTCCGCCTGTTCGGAAGTCATTTCCGGAACTTTGAGAAGCAGGTCGGGTTCCTTGATATTTTCCACCGGGAGTGCCGGGTCGATTGTGTTGCTGGCGCGGGCGATTTGGGCGTCTGGCATGTCCGGCGTGGCGCCGGAGCCGACGACCATTCCGGAAAGAAACAGGAGCGCTCCCAAAACGAAAAAGGCGATCCCCAGAAAAACGATTCTCTTAGTGTTCAAGGTGAGTTTCATGGCTGTCATCCGATATGATTTGCGTGATTGCAGATAAGTATAGCAATTTCAATAGGATAAGACAATCAAAAACAGGGCGGCCAAGTTTTAAGAGGGGAGACCTTTTTTAGTCTTTATGGCTAAGCAGGGTGGGTCAATACGTAAAAATTTTTACTAGGTCAGGTTGCCGAAATCCTGGGGACGGATTTTATCCAGCCAGTCTTTCCACTGCTTGGAATCCTTGGGGTCGGCTTTGGAGTTGGGGTCTTGCGAGGGGATGTCGAGGCTCTTGGCGGCTTCGATGACTTTTTCTTCGACGAATATCGGGGCCTTCATCCTGAGGGCCAGGGCGATGGCGTCGCTGGGGCGCGAGTCGATATTCAAAACGTTGCCGGATGAATTGAGCTGGATGACGGCGTAAAAGGTGTTGTCTTTGAGTTCGTTGACCAGGATATGTTTGACTTCGGCTTTCATGTCCGAAATCAGGTTGCGCATCAAGTCGTGCGTCATGGGACGGGGCGTGGAAATTTTTTCGATCTCCAGAGCGATGGCGTTGGCTTCAAAAAATCCCACCCAGATGGGCAGGGCGCGTTGTCCCTCGGCGTCTTTTAAAATAATAATCGGCATGTTGGTGAGGGGGTCCAGCGTAAGTCCCTCGACTTTCATTTCTACCACGTTGTTACCTCGAACGAATTACGGTTGAGTCCCGTTATTGCTCTACTTGGGGCTGATTATTAGTAAATTCAGAATAGTTAAACGCAGGGGGATTGTCAATGCCCTTTCCCGGCGCGCGGGTTCAGGGCTTTTTCAGGTTCTGCACGAAATCCCGCAAGCGTTCCTGCACTGCTTCGGGGATTTCGTCGGCTTTGATAGATTTACGCGAAATCACGGTGGTGGCTTTGTAGGTTTTCAAAAAGGAAATGCAGGGCGGACAGTCGGAAAAATGTTCTTCCAGGGAGGCGGCGGTTTCCTTGGGCAAGGTTCCTTCGCTGTAATCGTACAAAAGGTCTAGGCATTCTTTGCAACAAATCATTTTTTTTGTGTTTCCTTGGAATAATATTCTTCAAAGTAGTTGGAAAGCTTCTTCCTCAAAAACAACCGGGCGCGGTGCAGGCGGGATTTAACCGCCGGGATTGAAAGGTCCAGTATCTCGCCCACCTTCTCAGTAGACAGCCCGTCTACGTCCCGCAAAATGAAAACTACTTTTTCTTTCTCCGGGAGTTGCTCTACGGCATTTCCAATGTTTTCCCGCGTCTCGTTTGAAAACGTCAGGGAATCCGCGCTTTCCGACCAGTCCTTGATCTTCTCCTGATGATATCCCGAGTTATTGAACGCGGGAAACGTTTCTTCTATGGGAACAAACTTGTCTTTTTTCTTGCTCCTCAGCTTCATGTACGAAGCGTTCAGGGTGATGCGATACACCCAACTGGAAAACGCCGACTTGCCTTGAAAGGTATGTATTTTCCGGTACAGCGTCAGAAGCACGTCCTGAGCGACGTCCTCCGCGTCCATCTGGTTGCGCGTCAAATTGAACGCAAGGGAGTAAATCTGCCGCTGAAAAATACTGGCGATTTCCTCAAAAACTTCCAGGTTACCCGCCTGAAACTCCCGTACCAGCTGTTCCTCATGTTCCTTGTCTTCACTAGGCATTCGGTAAATCCCGTCGTTTAGCATGAGGGCTAAAGCAAAACCCCAACCGATCCCAAGAGTAGATTGTGGAATCTACTGAACAGCCTTTATATAGGGTTAGGATGCGCATTGCAAAAAATATGATTCGAGAAAATTCCAAAAATGCTCGATTCACGGCCAATATTTCGCCGAAAGCGATCCATCCACACATTAAGGAGGTTTCTCATCTATAGTTTGATAACAGCCATCTTGCCCTGAGTCATGTCGTGCATGGTATAGCCGATACCGCCGGTGTTGTAGCCGGACTGGCGTCGGCCCGCAAAAGGCGCCCAGTCCACGCGGAACGCCGTATGGTCGTTGACCATGACAGCGGAGGCGTCCAGTTCCCGCACGGCTTTCATCGCGACGTCGAGGTTTTTGGTGAATACCGACGCCTGAAAAGCGAAAGGCAGGGCATTGGCCATTTCTATCGCCCTATCCATGACGTCATAGCCGTAAACGCAGACGGCGGGGCCGAAGATTTCCAAGGTCGAGACTTTGGCGTCTGGCGGCGGGTTTAAAAGGACTGTGGGCGCATAGGTTGTTTTGCCCAGCATTTTTCCGCCGGTTAAAACTTGGCCCCCGCCCGACCGGGCCTCCTCAATCCATTCGGCCACTCGATCCACCTCGCGCGGGCGAATTAGCGGCCCACATTCCGTCGCCTCTTCAACGGCGTTGCCAACCACAAGCTTTGCAGCTCCTTCGGACAATGCCCGCGCAATCTCTTCCGCGTGTTTTTTGGGCACAAAGACGCGCTGGACAGACACACAAACCTGCCCGGAATGGTAAAACCCGCCTTTCAAAAGGCTGGGGATCATGGAGTCAATATCAGCGCCGCCGTCCACGATCACTGGGGCCGCGCCGCCATGCTCCAGCGCACAGCGCGTTCCCGGCGCGAGCCTGGAGCGCAACATCCACCCCACCTTGGCCGAACCGATGAAACTAAAAAACGCCACGCGTGGGTCCGTGACCAGTTTTTCTGCCGTGGGGATATCGCAGGCGACAAAACGGCACCATTCTTCCGGCAGTCCCGCTTCATAGAGAATATCGACAAACGTCTTGCAGGATAGCGGCGTATCGTCCGCCGGTTTGACCAGGACCGGGCAGCCCACGGCCACGGCCGGAGCGATTTGATGCACGATCAGGTTGAGCGGGTGATTAAAGGCGGAAATAGCCGCCACCGGTCCAATTGGCTCGCGCGTGGTAAAAGCCATGCGTCCGGCCCCGGCCTCTGAAAGGTCCATCGGGATTTCCTTACCTGCCATATGGGGAAGTTCCTTGACGCACAACCCCACCCCGTCGATCGCGCGCGCGACTTCCACCTGGGCGTCGACCAGCGGTTTGCCGCCTTCATTGGCAATTTGAAAGGCCAGTTCCTCAGACCGTTCTTCCATTATTTTGGCTGTTTTTTTCAGGACGTCAATGCGGCGGTGCGCCGGGAGCCAATTCCCGCGGTTTCGGAACAAGTCGTGCGCAATTTCCAGGTATTTATCGATCATGCCCCAGTCAGTTATCGGGACGGAGCCTATGACTTCTTGGTCGTAGGGGTTGACGACTTCAAGCGCGTCGCGCGCTGTTTTGATTTTTGGCTTTTCTTTGCTCATATCAAACATACCTTTTCGGCCAGTTCATCAATCAGGACTTTCTGGTTCTCGGAATAATCGACCGGCAGGTCCACCAGGTGAACCCCGCCTGCCTTGAACGCTTTTTCAAAGGTCGGGACAAGGTCTTCCGCAGACTCAACGCGGACCCCGGTCGCGCCATAGCTGTTCGCATATTGCACAAAGTCCGGGTTGCCAAATTTTAGCCCCCAGTCCTGGAAACCCGCTCCGGCCTGTTTCCAACGGATCATGCCGTAGGAACTGTCGTTCAATACCGTGACAACCAGGTTAAGCCCTAGGCGCACGGCTGTTTCCAACTCCTGGCTGTTCATCATAAAACCGCCGTCGCCGCAAATCGCCATCACGCGCCGGTCGGGGTGCAACATTGCGGCCATCAACGCCGAGGGTAGACCCGCCCCCATCGTGGCCAGTGCATTATCCAGCAGAACGGTATTGGGGTGATAGGCTTTATAGTTGCGCGCATACCAGATTTTATATATCCCGTTATCGAGCGCGATAATATCCTGGTCGCCCATTACCTTTCTGGTATCGGCTACGAAACGTTGTGGGATGATAGGGAAACGCGGATCATCCGCGCCTTCGGCGATGTGAGTTTCAATTTCGGCGCGGATTTTTTCAAAATAGGAGGTATCGCATTGCACTTCGCCTCCAAGTTTTTCAGTCAGGCGCTTAATGGAAGCCGCCAAATCCCCCACCACTTCGACCTGGGGAAAATAGACCTGATCGACCTGCGCGGATTTATAATTGACGTGAATGACTTTTTTACCGCCTTTTTCCATTAAGAAAGGTGGTTTTTCAACCACGTCATGGCCGACATTGATAATCAGGTCGGCGCGCTCAATCGCGCAGTGCAGGTAATCGCCATCGGACAAAGCGGCCGTGCCCAGACAAAGCTCCGAGCGCTCGTCCACGACGCCCTTGCCCATCTGGGTATTAAAGAACGGAATGCGCGTCGCATGGACAAAATCACACAGAGCGCTGCGGGCGTCTTTGCGGTTGGCGCCCGCGCCGATCAGCGTCAACGGCATTTTGGCCTCTTTGATCAATTTCACGGCTTCATCCAGCGTCGTATCCCCGGCAACGGCATAATGACGCGGGTGCGGCGACAGGACGCATTCATTCGTGTCTTCCGCGGCAATATCTTCAGGCAGTTCCAGTAGAACCGCGCCAGGGCGCTCTTCTTCCGCCACGCGGAACGCTTCCCGCACCAGGGCGGGGATCGTATTCCCATGCACAATCTGTTTCGACATTTTGCAGATGGGAGCAAACAGGTTGACAACATCGATGATCTGGAACCGGCCCTGTTTTGATTTTTTGATGGGCTTTTGTCCCGTGATCATGATCAACGGCATTCCGCCCAGATGCGCGTAAGCCGCCGGCGTTGTAAAATTTGTGGCGCCTGGTCCCAGTGTGGCCATGCAAACGCCTGCCTTACCGGTCAGGCGGCCGTAGGTGGCGGCCATAAAACCGGCCCCCTGCTCATGGCGCGTGAGGATCAGTTTGATTTTTGAGGTCCGCAAGGATTCCACCATGTCCAGGTTCTCCTCGCCCGGAACGGCGAAGATATGCTCCACCCCTTCTGCTTCCAACGCTCGCACAAACAAATCCGAGGCTTTTGTTATTTTTAGTGGCCGACTCTGTTTTTTTGCCGCTGAATCCATTTCCCGGTCCTTTCTTCGTTAATTCAAGTAGCCTGGCAACGAAAAGCATTCACAGGTTTAGACCTTTCAATGTGAAAGAGTCTGGGTTTACCGGTTAAGTACGACGGAGAGCCTTAACCTTACAGAGGATAGTCATGACGTAGAATAATCTAGTTATCAGAAGAAAGTTGAATATTCTAGAACTCGTTAAAACACGAGGCAATTTCTCGGACGCCTGATCTGTATTGGGACTAGGCCAGCCTATTCGCGCTGAAAATATCAAATGAACTTTTGTGCGCCCGGTTGCTTCACGCCGGTGACGTTTTTTGCTATAATCTGGATTCAAAAATTGGTTAAGCGCAGAAACGTCTTGTCCGCGCTCAGGTTGAAATCAAATAAGCGCAATTAAATTAAGTATTTAAAAAGAATTCCGCTTGTGCTAGAATTTCCTCTTCACTGAAAAATTAAATTCCTGATTTACTTCAATAGAGAGCATTTTATGAATCTGTTTCGCGGATTGATTCTGGTTTTGGGGCTTTGCATTCTGCTCCCCGCACCTGCCGCTTGGGCGGAAGAAAAGGAGTCGTCCAAAACCGAAAAGAAGTTGCGGCTCAACAAAAAAAACCACTTTAAAAGATTTCAAAAAGGCTACAAGGATTTCGGAATCCAAGGCGGTTGGGGCGCTGCCGTCAACATCCCTCCGGATAATGACCGCACGGATTGGGAGTTTTTATATCTGGCTCCCAACTTGAAATGGAACCTCACCGGTCCTATCGGCAAATCCTTTTATCGCGGTAGTCTGTACTGGTACCAGGAAGTTGGAGGATGGGTCGCCACCAATCCGGAAGACGCCTTTCTGATTTCCTATTCCCCGGTGATGGCGGAGTACAAATTTTTATGGCCCAAAGTGGACTGGGCGCCTTATATATTCGGCGGCGGCGGTTTTGCGGGAACCAACATCAACGAAAAGAGCCAAAGAGAAATCGCCACCAACTTTGAGTTCCTCCTGCACGCCGGAGTCGGTCTGGAATTTTACAAAACCGAGAAAGGCGCCTTTTCGGTTAATTACCGATTTTTCCATATTTCCAACGCAGGGATCGAAGCGCCCAATATTGGAGTCAACGCCAACCTTTTCACCATCGGTTATTCCTTCAAATAAGCGCTATAATAGCGGACTGGTTGGTTTTGATATCCAGCCGTCAATGGCGTCGTCGTCCTTTTCCCGGGAGACTGCAGCCCGGGGAGACCCGCTTAAAAATTCCGCTTCAACCGACCTCTAAACCCAAGGCGCATGGCTCAAAAGAGTACGACAACGACCCCGCGTAAAAACGGAGGCGCTTCTAATATGCTGGATCGCCTGTTTTCCCAACTGGAGCGTTTCGCCTACAATCATTCCATCGGAGTCGTTGCGGTCGCCGTCGGTTTGGCCGCGATATGCGTCTGGTTTACGGCGCAACAACTGACTTTCAACACCAGCCGCCGGGACCTCATCTCCAAAAACCTCGATTACGAAAAACACTACCAGCGCTATAAAGACGCCTTCGAGAGTTTCAGCGGCGTCACCGTGGTGGTCGAAGGCGTCCAGCCGGAAGCCATGAAAAATTTTACCGAAAGCCTCGTCTTGAGGCTTCGGCAAGACGCTTCTCTCTACTCCGAAATTCTTTACAAGATTGACGTTGATTATTTCCGCAACAAGGGTCTGTTGTACATGGACCTGCCGGAAATCAAACAACTCGTGGAGAAACTGGAATCGCACCGCAATTTCCTCGAAGACCTCAACGCCGCTCCCGGCTTGAATCAATTGTTGCGCGGGATCAATTCAAAAATCAGCGCCGGGATGGTCGACTCCATGTTATCCGACTTTCTGGGAACCGGTTCCGGCAGTGAGGAGGGCGAGGAAGACGACGACGCGGCGGACCTGACGCTCCTGATTTCTATCCTGAAACAGATGAACGCTTTTGTCGACGGCGGAACCGATTACCGTTCTCCCTGGCGCTCCTTCCTCGCCAATCAGGAGGGAAAACAATTGGAGGAGGAGGGCTACCTCGTTTCCGACGACGGGTCGTTGATGTTCATTGTCATGAACCCAGACGACGACGCGCAGGATTTCGCCGGCGCCAGAAAGGCCATTGAATCCTTACGGAGCCTTATCAAGGAAGTCAAAAAAGATCATCCCGGCGTTCAGGTAGGAGTGACTGGCGGCGACGTGATCGCCTCCGACGAAATGGTCACCACCCAGGCGGACGTCATCGACGCTTCACTGATTGCCCTGGTCGGCGTTACCTTACTCTTTATCTTCGCCTACGGCGGCGTGGTCAAACCTCTGCTAGCCGTGTTCAGTCTGCTGGTGGCCCTTTGCTGGTCGCTTGGATACACCACCTTCGCCGTCGGTCATCTCAATATCCTGTCCGTGGTCTTCACCACCATCCTCATCGGGCTGGGAATCGATTTCGGCATCCATGTGTTGGAACGCTTTCGCGAAGAGCGGGCGGCGGGCAAGGAACTGCTCCCCGCTCTGGAAAGAACCTTGCAGTGCACCGGGCGCGGCAACCTCGCGGGCGCCATCACCACAGCCATCGCCTTCGGCTCCATGATGTTCACCGATTTCATCGGCATGGCCGAGTTGGGCCAAATCGCCGCCGGGGGAATTTTATTATGTCTCGTCGCCATGGTCCTCCTGCTCCCAGCCCTCATCACGCTGGAAGAAAAATGGCGGGGCGACGGACGCAGACCCTCTCTCGCTTCCGCCGCATCGGGAGACGCGAGACGACTGGAAAAAATCTTCGAGCATTATCCCTGGATCATCGGAATCTGCCTGTTTGCCATCGCCGCTTCCGCGCTGGCCTTTATCAACCTGAGCTTCGACTACAATTTGCTGAACCTGCAGGCCCATGGGTCCGAGGCCGTCAAGTACGAATTGAAAATCCTGGAAAACGACAAGCGCTCCACCTGGTACGCCGCGCTCATCGCCGATTCCCTGGAAGACGCCCGGCGTAAACAAAAAATCGCCGAGTCGCTTCCCACCGTCGGCAAGGTAGAAAGCATTCTCTCTGTCATCCCAAAAAACCAGGATGAAAAAATAGAAACCATTAAAACTCTGGCGCCGGTTCTGAACTCCATGGACGTGGAACCGGTCAACGAACCGGTCTCCATCCGTTCCTTAACCGCCACCCTGAAAAAGATCCGTTTCAAACTTCAGGAGCGTAAGGAGGGTGAAAACGACTCCGTTTCACTCGCGGGAAATCTGGCGCAAGGTCTGGTACAAAAACTGAAAACTACGGACCCCGACCAGGCCAAAGAACGCCTGAAAACCTTATCCGGAAAATTATTCGCCGACTATCGAGACAAACTCGCCGACCTGAAAGCGGGCGGGAACCCGACCCCCGTGCTGATCGAGGAATTGCCGGACACGCTCCAGCGACGCTTCCTGGGAAAAAACGGAAAATTTCTTATCCAGGCCTATCCCAATATTAATATTTGGGAGCGCGAGGCGATGGAATCCTTCCTGAGCGACGTCCGCAAAATTGATCCTATGGCGACGGGCAACGCCGTGCACATGTACGAGACCTCGCAGTTGATGAAAATGGGTTACCTGCGCGGCGGACTCTATGCTATGGCCGCCATCTTATTCTTTCTCATCGTGTCGTTCAAAAACCTGAGGACCACCTTGTTCATTATGTTGCCGACGGTGGTGGGAGGGGTCTGGACGGTGGGGATCATGCACGTCCTGAACGTGCAGTTCAACTTGGCCAATCTGGTGATCCTGCCGCTCATCATAGGTATTGGCGTGGTCAACGGCGTTCACATCGTGCACCGCTACCGCGAGGAAAACGAAAAAGGCGTCTCCATTTTGTCGCGCAGCACCGGACAGGCCGTGGTTCTAAGCTCGCTGACCACGATGATTGGTTTCGGCAGTTTGATGGTGGCGGACCATCAGGGCATTTACAGTCTAGGTCTGGTGCTTACCCTCGGCGTGGGCAACGCCCTCATCGCTTCCGTCACCCTGCTCCCCGCGTTGTTAAAAATGTGCGCCGTCAACGGATGGAAGGTGTAGAATATATTTAAAACAGTTGGCAGTCTCCTGTTAGTCGGTTGTCAGTTGACAGTTAAGGAAAAAATATTCAAACGCAAACCATTGCCTCCGGGCGCCTGCCCGGTAAAATGCCATGCCCATCTATCAATATTATTGCGAAGAAAACGATACCGCGCTGGAGGTGGCCCACTCCATCAACGATACGATCGAGACTTGGGGCGAGCTGTGCGAACTGGCGGATTACCCCGTCGTAGGCGCGCCCGCAAGCGCTTCCGTCAAGCGCTTGCTGTACGCAACCAATATCAACACGCCCGACGGCGACTCCAAGTTGAAGGAAAAAGGTTTCACTAAACTCGTCCGCCGCGACAAAGGCGTCTATGAAAACGTCACCGCCACCGGTTCCGAAAGCCGGTACATGAAAGCCGACGACCCCTCGACCCTGCCTCACCTCAACAAAAAAATTAGCGATTAATACCGTTCATCCGGTAGCATCCTTGTCCATTTCATTTTGAGCCGCGTGTACCAGTTCTGATGGACTCGCGGAATATTGCCATCCGATGGCAAACCCCAGAACGAGCCATACAATTTCCCGCGCCCGCCTCATCATCGCGGTAGCCACTCCCAGAGCCGATTGCCCGGTAACGGCTCCGGTTGCCAATAAAAAGGCGGCCTCCTGAGTCCCCAATGTCGCAGGGATAAAAAACGTTCCCGCCCGCACCAGCTCGACAAATGTTTCCAGAATTATGGACTCCGCAAGCGAGATAGGGTTCCCAAGGAAATATAAAACAATGTAAACCTCCAAAGCGCCCATGTACCAGTTCAAAAGGTTCAGTCCCATCGCGCCGAAAAAATGGGCGCGTTTCCCCGTGTAAAACTGAACCAGCCTCTCGTCGAAATCCTCAAGGTGGTGGAGGAACTTTTCCAATCGACGCCCCAGAGGTTGTCGGCTGATCCAGCCGCCCGCAATGGAAGTGATTTTCAGTCGCAGAATAATATAAAACCCAAAAATTCCAGCGGTGAGCGCGCCCAGGCTTATCATGGCAAAGGTGGAATAACTTTGCGGCAGGTTGGAATCAAAAAGAATGAGAGCAACGCCCGAGGCCATGAAAAAAATCATGGAAATGAGGTGCGTTGATTCGACAAGAATGATGGACGCGGCGCCTTCTTTATAGCCGACGCCATAATGTCTTTTCAGGAGGAAACCTTTGATAGGAGCGCCGCCAAAGGCGCTGAAAGGCAACATCTTGCCAAATGCCGCCCCCACCATGCGCACTTTCAAGAGGTTGTAAAGCCAGTGGAAATTGAATCTTGTACTGGGTAAAGTGAACTGCCACGCTATCGTATCGACGAGAAAGGCGGCGGCATAAACAACCAATACGAAAAAGATACCCCAGCCGGTTTCAATCAGCTTCAACCACAACAATTCCAGATCGGTCTGCGATAAAACAAAAACCAGCAGGCCGACGCCCACCAGCAGGTATAAAATTTTTATTGCCTTCACTTTATTATAAGTTCCCGTTTAAATATGCCACCGGCGGGCGCTCCGGGTAAACTGCAGACACCAATAAACCTGTGCGCCAATCGCGGCGGGGGGGAGGAGATACCAGAGCGCCCCTCCCAGGCTGAGGAATAGGACGATAAAACAAAAATCACTGCGAATGACCCGCGCATTCAGAACGAACCTGTCCATTTTGGTGTCGTCGTCTTTGGGCAAAGAATCCTCATGCGTCAACTGGCTTGCGTGGGGTTTGGTTTTGTTCTGATAAAGCTCCAGGGCGTAATTTATGCTGCCGCCAAACCCCGCCGCGACGCCCGTCCAGAACCACCACTGCTGTCCTGTAACAGAGGAAGCCCCCCATCCAAGGCCCATAAAGAAACAGGCATGCACCAGCCAGTCTACAAAGGTATCGTAGCGCATTCCGAAAACGCTCCGCATATCCTTGAGCCGGGCTATTTCCCCATCGCAATTGTCGAGGACATAACAAATCAGGAATAAAACAGACCCTGTGAGTATGGAAGAATAATCTCCATTCAAACAAAAGGCGCCTGCGGCCAAACCAAAACCCAGCGAAATGCTTGTTATTTGATTCGGCGTGATCGGAGTCTTCATCAAAAGAAACGTTACGGGGTAAGACAAATGCCTGATGAAGGGCTGAAGGTTCCTGGGAGGACTCAGCTTTTTTCCTGCTTCGGTTTGAAATGTATTTTCTGAAGAAATAATGTTATTCCGAGTTGGACCAACGTGGCGCTGGACTCAGCGGTTGGCGATTGGGGAATTTATTAAAAGTCCGGATTTCAACCTGTCGAACTTTCGTTATTGTATCCGAGTTGAAAGCACACCCGAGATCGTTACGTTACCCAAACAAGTTACGCTATCTGCCTCCAGGCGCATGCCTGGTTATTCCGTCAGGGGGGCGCCTGCGCGGCGCATGAAAATGGAAACGCCCGCCGCCTGATACAACGCTACGGCCAGGTCGGTCAAACCGTCGCGGTTGAAATCGGCGCTCGTCATGGCGCGTGGCTGGTTGCCCACCGGATAGTTCACGTGTGGGAAAAGGAACGTCCCGTCGCCGCGTCCCTCCAGAATGGAAATCGACCCGTCGCGGCGGTTGCAGATCGCAAGATCGGGGAACTTGTCGTCGGTGAACTCGCCGGGAACAATGTACTCCGGTCCTTTCTCGCCCGCAAAGTCCGGATGTTTTGTGAAATCTCCCCGTCCGTCTCCGGAAAACAGCGTGAGGCTGTCGAGCATGAAACTGGAAACGATCAGGTCCGTATAGCCGTCCATGTCCATGTCGTGCGACGCGATGAAAGAAGACTGATGCCCTCCCTTGAACCGTTTGGGCGGCTTAAAAGTGCCGTCTCCCTTGCCTAAATACACGCGTACATAGTTGGCTTTGACGGCGTTGAAGGCGACTGCGAGGTCGAGGTTCTTATCGCTGTTGAAATCGCCCGCGACCAGCGAGGCCGGCGTGCCGTTGGCCTTGTAGGCCTCCGCCGGTTTGAAGCGCCCATCGCCGACGCCCAGCAGAATGATCAGTTTGTCGAAACGCAAGGTGACGGCGAGGTCGATTTTCTCGTCGTTGTTGAAATCGCCGGCGACGATGGCGATGGGCAGTCGGCCCACCTTGACGCGTTCCTTCCTTTTAAAGACGGAGTCTTTTTGGCCGAGGATAATGGAGATATCCCCGTCGCCGTAATTGGCCACAGCGACGTCGGGAATATTGTCGCCGTTAAAATCCTGCGTCGCCAGCGCCAGGGGCTCCCTGCCGGTTTCCAGAGGGATGGCGGACTCAAAGGAGCCGTCTCCCTTGCCCTGCAAGTACATCACATTGTCGTCGCCCGCGTTGGCCACGAGCAGGTCGGGGTACCCGTCCGCGTTCATGTCCGCCGCTTCGAGGGCCGAGGGTTTTTTGCCGACGGAAAAGGTGACGGGGATGTTGAAAATATCAACCGGCGGCGGCGCGGAGGGTCCGCAGGCGCACAGCAGGCAGGCAGTCAGGCTCGCGCCCAACCATTTCATTTTCATTTAAAGAGAACCGGGATTTTCACGGAGAATATGCGTCCTTTGCGAAAAAAGCGAATTGTAACCCGTTTCACTTTTATAAGGAAGAAACAATTCCAGCGTGCCGCTGGACCCAGCGGTTGGCGATTGGAAGGTCTCGTCTGAATCGGCAACTACACTATCGCCTTTTATCCACCGTCAAACAGCCACTCTCCGTGGGGGCAGTAGACAATCTTTAACAGCGACGACGACAAGTTTCGATAGATTTGCATCTCAAACTTTTCCACCGAGAGGCCCCGGAGGCAGATAGCGCAACTTATTGGGATGCAAACTCACCGAAGCCTGAATCGTTCCTCTTAAACTCTACACTATTAGCCTCCAGGCGCTTGCCTGGCGGATATGGCTTGACATCGGGCGATTCAGCGCTAAAATCACTGTATGCCTTTAAATTTCAAAAAGTTACGATCCCTGTGGTGGGTGGGTTTGTTCTCCGGAATGTTGATTCTCTCCGGTTGTCAGGGCTTGCAAGCCGTGATGGGGGACGGTCCGTTTCTTGGCGTTTATCATACGGTTCAAGAAGGTCAGACGCTGTTCGCCATCGCTCAGGCTTATGGGGTGGACGTCGACAGGCTCCGCCGCGCCAACCGCGTCGCCGATCCGGAAAAGTTACAGATAGGGCGGCGATTGTGGATTCCCGGGGCGATTCGCGTGGCTAGCATTCCCCCAGATACTCGCCCGTCGGCGAAGCGATCGCCCGAACCAAAATCCAAATCCAAATCACAAAAGAAAACCGCTCCTGCGAAACCGGGTGCGAAAATCGCGAAGGGTAAATTGGCCTGGCCGGTCAAGGGCGTGCTGACGTCCAAGTACGGCAAGCGCAAAGGCCGCATGCACGAGGGCATCGACATCGGCGCCAAAACCGGAACAGCCATTCATGCGGCGGACGGCGGCAAGGTCATGTTCAGCGGATGGGGTCCGACGGGTTACGGACGAATGATGATCATCAAACACTCGGCCCACATGACCACGCTGTACGCGCACACGTCGAAAAACCTGGTGGCGAAAAATTCCCACGTCAGTAAAGGCCAGCTCATCGGTCGCGTCGGCGCGACGGGACGGGCCTCGGGACCGCATCTGCATTTTGAAGTGCGCAACGACGCCAGTCCAAAAAATCCCCTGCATTATCTTCCCCGTTGATTTAGTCAGGTCTTTCTTTTTATAATCGAAAGACGTCTGCATCGTTATTAATTTTCCAATTCAATTTTCATTGAAAGGACTGATCCGATAATGGAAGCTTTAAAACAAGCCATTCGCGATATACCCGACTTTCCCAAGGAAGGCATTCTCTTTAAAGACATCACCCCTGCGCTGGAGGACCGCGTGGTATTTCGGAAAGTGATGGACGCGTTGAGGGAGCGCTATAAGGACAAAAAGATCGACGCGGTGGCGGGAATCGAGGCGCGCGGATTCGTTATGGCCTCGGCGCTGGCGTATGCGCTGGGCGCGGGACTGGTCCTCATCCGCAAGCCGGGTAAGCTTCCCTACCAGACGCACCGGAAGACCTACGACCTGGAATACGGAACCGACTCCATGGAGATCCACGTCGACTCGATCAAGACGGGGCAGAACGTGCTGTTGGTCGACGACGTGCTGGCCACCGGCGGCACCATCGCTGCGGCGGTGGATTTAATTCAATCCAACTTCAAGGCGAATATTGTGGAAGTGGCGTTCATGTTGGAGCTGGATTTTTTAAAGGGCCGCGAAAAACTCAACGGCACAAACGTCTCCATCCATTCGATGGTTAATTATTAAAAATAATTTTCGACTACCAGGTCGCTAAGCGGCGTCTGGCCGGGCTTGGGCCAGGGGGCCTTCGTTCCCTTGCCGATGGCGACCATCGCGCCCATTACATGGTCGTCGGGCAGGTTGATCAGCTCGGCGACCTTTTCGATATCGAATCCTATCATCGGGCAGGAGTCGTAACCCATCGACTTCGCGGCAAGCATCAGAGTTTGCATCGCCATGCCAATCGACCGCTGGGCCTCGTCGCGTTGCAACCATTCCCGTCCCTCGTGGAACGGTCCCATCCAGTTGACTAACAATTCCGCCACTTCCTTCGGCGCGTTTTTCCAATAACGCTCAGGATCCTTCTGCCAGGCTTTAACGTCGGCGGTCATGATAATCAGCAGAGAAGCGTCGGTCATTTGCGCCTGGTCGTTGCCGAACTCCGTGCGAATTTTTCGCCGCAGTTCGGGATCGCGCACGATAACGAATCGCCAGTGCTGAATGTTAAAACTTGTCGGCGCCTGAATCGCCGCCTCTAGCAGTTTGGTTTCCTCCTCGGGCGTGAGTTTGTGTTCGGGGTCGTACTGTTTGACGGCGCGGCGTTGGTAAATGGCGTCGAAGGTATCCATTCTTTATCTCCATTAAGTTAATTGAGGAGTTTGTAATTTTACGATTCCAACACCCGAAGGTTCATCTCGTCTTTCAAACTGTCCAGCAGGGAGCGGACCTCGTCCAGGTAATCGGGCGAGCACATCAACTCGACCAAGCCGCGCGTCTGGTCCAGCGTGCGCACCACCGCGAGGTCGTCGTAAGCTTCAATCAGCGCCACCAGCGCCGCGATTTTATTGCGGTCGAGTTCGGCCCGGATTTGTACGGAGTCGTTGTGCTCAGGTTGCAACATGGGCGGGTTCGTCGCGTTGGGTTCCGCCTGAGCGGCGGTCGATGTGTAGCATTAGCAAGCCTACGGCGGCCGGGGTGACGCCGGAGATGCGCGAGGCTTGCCCCAGAGTTGCCGGGCGAATCTCGTCCAGTTTTTGCTGAATTTCCCGCGACAAGCCGGACAGGTTCTGGTATTCGAAGTCGGAGGGAATGATTACGTTCTCCAGCTTTTTTTGCTTTTCGACCATGGCGTTCTGCCGCTGGATGAAGCCTTCGTACTTCACTTGAATCTCTACCTGTTCGCCTACCAGTTGTGGCAGGGGAGGGCAGTCGAAAGCGCGGCTCAATCCGTCGTAGCCCACTTCCGGTCGGCGCAGGAGTCCGCCCAGCGTGGTCGGCGAACGGAGTTCCTCGATTCCCAATTGCGACAAGGCGCTCATGGTCTGAGGGTTGGGCGCCACGGTGATCGCGTTCAGCCGCAAAATTTCTTCTTTCACTTTCCTGTATTTCTCCCGGCACTGTTCATATTGCTCGGCGGCGACCAGGCCCAGTTCATGGCCTTTGCCCATGAGGCGCTGGTCGGCGTTGTCCTGCCGCAAGAGTAGACGGTACTCGGCGCGGGAGGTGAACATGCGGTACGGCTCCAACGTGCCCTTGGTGACCAGGTCGTCGATCAACACGCCGATGTAACCGTCCATGCGCGTCAGGGTGAACGGAGGGCGGCCTTGCGCCATCAGCGCGGCGTTGATCCCCGCGATCAAGCCCTGTCCGGCCGCCTCTTCGTATCCGGACGTGCCGTTGATCTGCCCGGCGTTGAACAGGCCGCGAACTTTCTTTGTTTCCAGCGTGGCCTTGAGCTGCGTCGGCGGAACAAAATCGTATTCCACCGCGTAGCCGGGTCGCACGATCTCGGCTTTCTCCAGTCCGGGAATACTGCGCACGACTTGCCATTGCACCTCCTCTTCCAGACTGGTGCTGATGCCGTTGGGATATACCCAATCTGTGTCCAGCCCCTCCGGTTCCAGGAATACGTGGTGGGAATGCTTATCCGGAAACTTTACGATCTTGTCTTCGATGGACGGACAGTAACGCGGGCCGACGCCTTCGATCACTCCGCTGTACAACGGCGACTTGTCGAGGTTGGCGCGGATCACCGCTTCGGTCTGTTCGTTGGTGTGGGTGATGAAGCAGGGCAACTGCGGCCGCTCGATTTTGTTCGTGGAAAAGGAAAACGGTTTGGGAACGGGGTCGCCATCCTGCTGGTGGCAAACCGAGTAGTCGATGGAACCGCTTAACAAACGCGGCGGCGTTCCGGTTTTGAGTCGCGCTACCTGGAAGCCGCATTGCAGGAAAGATTCCGAAAGTTTGTTGGACGGATTTTCCCCCACGCGTCCGGCGGCGAATTGTTTGAATCCGATATGCACCTTGCCGCGCAGGAAGGTGCCGGTAGTGACAACCAGGGCTCGCGTCAGGTACTCGTTCCCCTCGCGAGTGCGGACGCCTTTGACCTCGCCGTTCTCGAACAACATCTCCTCCGCTTCCTCGCGGGCAATATCGAGTCCGGGTTGGTTTTCCAAAACCCGGCGCATTACATTTTTGTAAAGTTCCTTGTCCGCCTGCGCCCGGTAGCCCTGGACGGCGGGACCCTTGGAGGCGTTGAGGACGCGGAACTGGATACCTGTTTGATCGATGACATTGGCCATCTCGCCGCCCAGCGCGTCGATCTCGCGCACGATGTGACCCTTGCCCACCCCGCCGATAGCGGGATTGCAGGGCATGAGGGCAATCTTGTCCAGGTCCAGCGTGAGCAGAAGCGTGGCCGAACCCATGCGCGCGGAAGCCAAGGCTGCCTCGCATCCAGCGTGTCCTCCGCCGATAACGATCACGTCGTAATGTTTCATGTTAACTACAAGCCAGTTGAAATAATAATTTCATGGACTTGCCATTGTACATAAAATCATCGGAGAGGATAAAGAATAAAACCCCGGAGCAGCCCCCGGCCAGCGTGACGCTGGACCTAGTTGGCGCCGGGGCCAATAAGGCGCAGCTTACTTGGATAACGTTACACGCTTGGGTGCGCTTGCATTTTGAACCCTGCCCCACGGCGAGTGGCGGGGAAGAGGGGAGGCCAATAGGCAAAACTTTTTGGCCCATGGATTAATTTAATGCATTGTCGTCGTCGCTAATTTATAATGAGTGGCTGAGCGTGGGGTTCCAAACCCTGACAGGGTAGTCAAAAAGATTCTTACTTTTTGAATCGGCCCTGGAACGCACGAAATCTCTTATTAATCGCGGCTCCTCTTCCCCAGAGCGGGCCTCAACGTAATGGACTCATGAGCATTCCCGTTCAACAGGCCGTCTCTGTCGGCTGGTACGTTTTCAAACAAAAACTCAAACGACGCAAGCGCTATCCGCTTGTGTTGATGCTGGAGCCTTTATTCCGTTGTAACGTCGAGTGCATCGGGTGCGGCAAGATCCAGAAGCCAAACGATATTTTGAAACAGCATCTAACGGTGGAGCAATGCCTGAACGCGGCGGAGGAATGCGGAGCGCCCGTGGTTTCCGTGGCCGGCGGAGAACCGTTGATCCATCCCGAGATCGTCGAGATCGTGCAGGGCCTACTGGATCAAAAACGCTACGTCTACCTGTGCACCAACGCCTTACTGTTGCCGAAATTTTTTGACAAGTTGCCGAAGCATCCGCTCCTCACCTTGTCCATTCACCTGGACGGGTTGGAAAAAGAGCACGACCATATCATGCAAAAGGAAGGGTCTTTCAACGCGGTGGTCGAGGCGATCAAGGAAGCGAAGGAAAAGGGGTTTCGCGTGTCCACCAACACAACTTTCTTCGACGGGACCACGGCGAAGAGCGCGACGGAGTTTCTGGATTTTCTGCGTCCGTTGAAACTGGATGGGATGACGGTCGCGGCGGGATTTCAATACCACGCGGCGCCGGACCAGGCGCATTTTTTCGGCAGGAAAAAGACCTTCGAATTTTTTAACGACGTTCTGAAGCAAAACAAAAACGGCCGGTGGGATTTCAGCCATTCGCCGTTCTATATGGATTTTCTAAAGGGCAACCGGGATTACGATTGTTCCCCCTGGGGCAACCCTAATTATTCCATCCTCGGCTGGCAAAGGCCTTGCTACCTTCTGGACGAGGGTTACGCGGAAACGTTCGACGATCTGATGGAAAAAACGGATTGGGATAACTACGGCCACCGCAACAATCCTAAATGCGCCGACTGCACGGCGCACTGCGGTTACGAGGCCACGGCGGTGGAGGACTCCACGGCCAACCTTAAAAATATGATCGAATCCGCCAAAGGCGTTTTTATGTAGCCCCCCCTGCGCGGGGCGAGGGGCCGGGATGAGTCCGATGGACGCCCCGGCTTACCGTATGTTGATTGAGCCGCGCCCCTTTCAACTTCAAGCCATTATTGGTAAAAGGGTTTTTAGTTTTATCCCGCCTTTTGGAATCGGGGGCGGTCAGGAAGCCGTTATTTTTTCCAGCAGGCTTTTATATTTTTCGTTTTCCGGGGCCAGTTTCAGGGCCTTTTGGATCAACTCTCCCGCCTTTTCATTTTCCCCTTTGCCCGCCATAACATCCGCCCATTGGTAGTAGGCTTCCAGATAATAAGGATTAATAGCCAGGGAATTCTGAAACGACGCGGCGGCCTGATCGGGTTTATTCTGGTCCTTGTAGGTCATGCCCAGGTTGAAGTGAGTCAACATACCTTTGGGATTGGCGTCTAGAGAAGCTTGTAAAATCTTTTCCGCTTCCTCGAGTTTTCCAGTCAGGCGAAATACGTCCCCAAGGTTATTGAGGTAGGTGGAGTTGCGTTTTTCCTGCTGAATGGCCTTGTTGTAATATTTGGCGGCCTGGTCGTAATTCTTGGAGTCTTTGAACAGGTTACCCAGGTTATTATAGGCCTTGGAGTCGTTATCGTCTTCCTTTGTGGCGATCGCGGTTTCCCAGCTCTTTCCAGCGTCGTCCTTGTTGCCCTCCATATAATAAGTCATCCCCACGTTGACAAAGGCTTGAACATAGTCGGGTTTAACTGCGAGAGCCTTATTGAAACTATCGCGCGCCTCTGGGTATTTCTTTAATCCAAACAGTACCAGGCCTTTTTTGTCGTAGGCCATAAAGTTATTTGGATTGAACTTGACCGCCAGATCGAACTCGTCAAGAGAGTTTTGATAAAGCGAATACTGGGCGAATTCGATTCCAAGTTTGTAATGGGAATCGGACTGTGCCGTATCGACCTTGGGTTTTTCGGGACTTTGGGAGCAGGAGACCAAGGAGGCAAGAATTAACAGATAAGAAAAGATTTGTTTCATGATAGGGGGTTTAAAAGGTCAAAAAAAAACGGGGCCAACCGAAGTTGGCCCCGCGAAAATATAAAAACTAAACTTAGTTGAGACCTCTAGCGGTACCAGAATTAATGCCGTCAGTCGCACCATATTGTGTCGTGTTACTCAGGATTGCGGAATCAGCCGCGTCTCCAATGAACTCCATGGCAAACCCGGAAGCGGTAGACAGGATAACAACCGCGCCCCAGAAATTCAACTGGTTGAGGTTGTTACGCAGAGTCGTCGACCCGGGAAAGTTAGCGCCAAGAGGCACCGAAGGATTTGCTCCGGTCGTAGAAGAAGCCCGGATAAAGCCAAAAGCATTCGTTCCACTGGTGGTAGCAATAAAACGCAAGGTGCTGCTAGCTGCGCCAGGAACTCCTGGGGAAATGGTGGTGTTGGTTGCGGAGATAAAAACCCGATGGGTTTCGCCGGCGCTAATTGTGAAAGTTACGCTGGGATTAGCCGAACCTGCGTCACTTGTTGCGCCAACCGCCGCAAGGGTCAAGCCAATTTTGGAAGAAGCGGTATTCAGCGAGGGATGGGAAATACCAATAAAGGTATAAATCCCACCGCTGGTATCAGCCTGGTAATAAGGCGAAATTACCGTGCTATCCCGAGAGGTGTCTCGATCAGCATAAGCATTTTGAGCAACGACCATAAGCCCAAAAAGACCTATAATCATTAAAGTAGAAAATCTTTTCATCAGTCGTTCTCCTTCAGATATTCGAAAAATTTTTTCCAATTCGATTTGTCAAACTTAGTTGATGCCCGAAAAATTACCAGTGGGATCAAACGTACGCGAATCTGCCTGGTCGCCAACAAATTCCATGGCAAAACCGGTGGCGGTGTTCAGAACCACGATGGCGCCCCAATAGCTCAAGGCGGTGATATCGTACAATTCACAATGGAGGGATCTTTGCGTATTAGGCTCGCAATTATTCAACCCAGCATTCGTGGCAACTGCAGTAAAGCGCAGGTTACCAACCGTAGAATTGGTCGTGTTGGTGATCAGGAACGTGGCTTCAGAGTTCGTCGTCGTGTTTACGGCAAACTGCGTCCCAAAAGACGTGGACGGAACGATGAACAATTTTTGAGAAGCGTTGTTGCTAACCGTAAACGTGGTGCTGGTGCTTACTGCGCCACTAGAGTCCAAAGCTTGCATGTTGACGCCAATCCGGGTGGACATGCCGGAGAGCGAAGGATGACTGACAACTACGAAGGTATAAACTCCACCCTCAGACTGCCAATAAGGACTAACAACTGATTTACCATTAGATATGGCGGAAGCGTTCCCAGCAAAGAGCAGAGAGGCCGCTATTACGGTAATGGCTAAAAACCGTTTGAAAATATTTTTTTTCATTTACTTTTCTCCTTTGAATTCTTCTTCAAATATATTCCAAGGATCCTATTGAGATCACATTTACTTCGTTTTTAAAGCCACTCTACAAATACCGGCTACCCACCTCCCCTCAAAGGCCAAAACTTCTTTTTATTGTTTGAGAATAGTTAATTTTACCACTTATGTTAAAAGCCGTGTTTAAGCAAGCTTTACCATACATTTTAATCATTTAAGACAATACATTATATTCAATAGTCAAACCATGTCAAGAAAAAAACCTAATAATAACCCCAAAAATAGGGTCATTATATGGTCGTTTACCAAAGGATTAGGCAGCCAATTGGAAAAATTGATCAAGATTTCGCGGTAAGTTTAAAGGTTATATTTACGAGCACTGTGTGTGTTTTGGCGGATCCCTTTGTATTCTTCGGGGTTCTTGGCAAAGATTTCCTAGGGGAATTTCATGGTGAAAAGCATGTTCCGTTATTATAGCGCAAAAAACTAATATATTTGATCATTTTTCTTTTAGGCCAATCCACATTCTAATGAGAGAGGCTCGAATCGGCCTTACGATAGGTTAATTGTCTACCTAGCGGAACCGGAAGCGAATTTCTTTAGTTAATTTGAATAGATAAGCGGGGTGAGTTTTCCGGGTCCTATTCCGTTTCCGGAACAAAATTACCCTGTTGGTTGGCGCATTTGACTCTCTTCCTGTTTGATTCTGTTTATTCCGTAAATTTTTCTCCTTCGCTCTCGCGGGGAAAGCTGCCAGTTTGTTGCGGAGCGTTCAGACGGTTGAGTATTTTAGCGAAATTTGTTATAGTTTTAGTAAATTTTATTCATTTTATCCATAATTAAGAAGTCTGGAATCTCAATCGAACGTTAATTCAATTTTCAAGGACGCCGCCAAATGCGCTACTCGGTACAAATATTAAAGGTTGTGGTAAAAAGCCTTCTTCCCCGTCTCTTAGCGCCGCTTATTCTGTCGGTCCCCGTGGCATTGTCGGGTTGCGCCTCCGACGGTGATTCGCTGGAAAATGCTCTCAAAGCCGAGGCCGCGTACAACGAGGCATTGCAATATCAATCCGTAAACAAAACTGCCGCCGTCGAGGAAAAAATCCAGGAGGCTATCAAACTTGATCCCCTGGAACCCAGGTATCATCTGAATCTCGGTAAGTTCTATTTTTCGGAAAACAAACTGGATCTCGCCGAAGGGCAGTTTTTACAGACCCTCCAGTTGGATGACGCCTCTCACGAACCTTACCGCCAACTGGGTCGGCTGTACCTGCAAAAAAAGGACTACTCAACCGCCCTGAATTTTTTGGGGCAAAGCCTGACCAAAAAACAACTCAAAAATCCTCAGCAAATTCACAATTGGATGGCGCTTTGCTATTACAAGACCGACGATTTCTCCAACGCTGAAAAGTCCTGGCTCAAAGCCCTTAACTTTCGCGAGAACGAATACATTCGCTTGAATCTGGCCCTGGCCTATCGCGATAACGAGCGTTTCGACGAGGCGGAGAAGACTCTTAAAAAAGCGGTGATCTACAAACCAGGTTTTGCCCCGGCTCATTATCAACTGGGCTTGCTTTACCTTAAAAAGCAGGATTTTCCCAAAGCCAAAAAACACTTCAACCGCGTCGTCAGTCTCCAACCCAGCAGTCAGGAAGCTCAGGATTCCCGCAAGTTTCTGGAATTGATGCGGTAATAAAATGGACCCGGCAGAAAGCTTTGGACCGTACCTAAAAAATGAACGGGAACTGCGCGGAATCACGCTCGAAGAAATTGCCGCCGCCACCAAAATCCATATTAAATATTTGCAGGCCCTGGAAGACGAACGTTACGCCGATCTTCCTGGAGAAGTTTTTGTCAAAGGTTTTCTGCGTTCCTTCGCCAAAGCCATTGGAGCCGACGGCGACGATATCGTCGCCGCATACGACCAGTTGGCGGACAAGAAATTTCCCGAACGCCCGGTTCCGTCCGCTTTCTCCGAAAACGAAAAAAACCAGTCAAGTCTCTCGGGCGTTATAATTTGGGGTCTTCTGGTCGTCCTGGCTGCAGCCGGTTATTTTTATTTTAAACCCTTCGCTTCAAAAACGCGCCTTCCTGAAATACGGGAGAACCCACAAGCCATACCGGAAGAGCCAAAATTTATTCCCCACGCTCCCTATTCGCCCACGACGGATTTTTCTCCCATTACAATACCGATTCTTCCACCCGTCCCCGATGCGGGCAGAGAAAATGGAGCCCACGACGGGACCGAAAAAAGCATTCCTAAAAATGAAAAACATGGTATAATTCAACCACCTATGCCAGTTTCATCGGGTGAAACCGCTGGTGAGGAGGGGCTGGTTTCCGAGGCTCAAACCTCCTCATTGAAAGAGCCGGGAAATGGAGAAGCGATCCGGGAAAATCTGGTTTTGGTGGTTGGCGCAAAAACCGCCTCCTGGTTTCATTTGCAGGTGGATAGTTCGGCGGAATACGATTTCATACTTCCCATGGGGACGGAAAAAACGTTTCATGGGAAGAAAGAATTGAACCTTACAATAGGAAACCGGGAGGGGGTCCGTTTAACGTTAAACGGCAAATCTCTCGTACCGCCCTCTGGGCGGGACAATGTCGTCCGTAACTTTATTATCACCCACAAACTGATTGAGTGACTCATGGCTAAAATAGACGCATTTTTCAAATTGATGAACGATCAGGGCGCCTCCGATCTTCACTTGGTTTCCGGCTCGCAACCCATTCTGCGCGTACACGGCGAAATGGAACGCGTAAAATATAAAGAGTTGGGGAACGACGAACTCAAAGCCATGCTCTATGAAATTGCCCCGGAGGACAAGATCAAAGTCTTCGAAGAAACGGGCGACATCGACTTTGCCTACGAGATTCCGAACCTGGCGCGTTACCGGTGCAACTATTTCCAGCAGAAGTGGGGCGTGGGAGCCGTGTTTCGCGAAATTCCCAGCGAAATCCTGACGGCGGAGCAACTCGGCCTTCCCCCAGTGGTGAAAAAATTCGCCATGTTGCACAAAGGAATGTGTCTGGTAACCGGTCCGACGGGTAGCGGTAAGTCCACCACTCTGGCGGCGATGATGAACTACGCCAACAAAAACCGGAAAGACCATATCCTCACCGTGGAAGACCCTGTGGAATTTGTTCATAAAAGCGAGTCCTGCATCGTCAACCATCGCGAAGTGGGAATGCACACAAAAAGTTTTTCCACCGCTCTCAGAGGAGCGTTGCGGGAAGATCCGGACATCATCCTGGTCGGCGAAATGCGCGATTTGGAGACCATCGCCCTGGCGCTCGAAGCCGCGTCCACCGGCCATCTGGTTTTCGGCACTCTGCATACCCAGAGCGCGGGCAAAACCGTCGACCGCGTGATCGACGTTTTCCCCTCCAACCAACAGGCCCAGATTCGCACCACCTTGTCCGAGGCCCTGAAAGGCGTCGTCGCCCAGAACCTGTTCAGGAGAATCGACAAGAAAGGCCGTATGGCAGTGCTGGAGATTCTGGTTGTGACCGCCGCCACGTCAAACCTGATTCGCGAAGGCAAAACTTTCCAAATCCCCTCCGTGATTCAGACCGGGAAAAAATATGGCATGCAATCTTTGGACGACGCCATTCTGGAAGCCCTGCAAGCTAAAAAAATCAGCGCCGAAGACGCCTACGACAAAGCCATCGTCAAGGACCGTTTTCTGGCATTTCTCAAAACCCCTCCGGACTTCATGTAGCCATGAGAAGAGCTGAAATTGATCACATTCTGACCACCATGTTGGAGAGCCTCGGGAATATTTCCGATCTCAACATAACAGTCGCCAAACCCTTTCAGGTGGAATCCTCCGGACAACTCGCCGAGGTGCCTATAGAGCCCAAGATGGGGAAACTCACTCCCTTTCAAACAGAAGTCTTCGCCATGAACCTGATCAACTCCGACCGGCGACTGACGGAGACCCTGGTCTCGTCCGGATCCTGCGACTGCTCCTATTTTCTGGTGGGCAAAGCCCGCTTTCGCGTGAACATCTTTTCCCAACGAGGCAATTACAGCATCGTGCTTCGAAAGCTGGAAACCCGCATTCCGACTATCGACGAGTTGAACCTTCCGTCCCAGTTCAACCAGGCGGCGGAAGAAAAGAACGGGATGATCCTGGTCACCGGCGCGACCGGCAGCGGTAAAACGACGACCCTCGCCGCCCTGCTCAACAAAATGAACGGCGAAAAGTCTATCCACATCATCACACTGGAAGACCCGGTGGAATTTGTGCATCCGCATCGCAAGGCGACCTTCAACCAAAGAGAGTTGGGCAACGATTTCGACTCGTTTTCCACGGGACTCCGCGCCGCTCTGCGGCAGGCTCCAAAAGTCATCCTTGTGGGCGAAATGCGCGACCGCGAAACCGTAGAGATCGGCATGAGCGCCGCCGAAACCGGACATCTGGTGCTCAGCACCCTGCACACCAACGATTCGGGATCCACCATCAACCGCATCGTCGGCATGTTTTCCCAGGAAGAAGAACTGCAAGTTCGCATCCGCCTGGCGGACGTCATCCGCTGGATCATCTGCCAGCGCCTGGTTCCCAAGGTAGGCGGCGGACGGGCCGCGCTTTTGGAAGTGTTGCACACCAACATGCGCGTGACCGACGTGATCATGAACGGAGAATCCGAAGGCAAAACCTTTTATGAAATCCTCACCAATGGCGACGCCTATGGAATGTTCACGTTTGACCAATATATATTGAATATGATGAAAGCCGGGCAGATCACCGAAGAAACCGCCATGGCCTACGCTTCGCGCAAAGCGGTTGTCGGACGAGGCATCGACACCATCAAGTCCTCGCGCGGCGAAAAGACGTCCGACATTGACGATTTGGACATGGACGACGCTTACTCCAAACCGGCAAAAAAAATGGGCCGAAAATAACCCAGGAAAGACCGACTCATGCAAATCGCTTGTACCCAATGTAAGAAAGCCTTCAACATCCCCGACGACAAAATACCCAAGGACCAGGCCTTCAACGTTGGATGCCCCGCTTGCAAGGCTAAAATCAAAGTCGACCAGCATTTGAAAAAGGAAGCTCCCGCTCCTCCTACGCCCGCTCCTGCGGCGGATACGGTGGACGCGGCGTCCATGGTCGTCCAGGAAGATTTTTCCGAAGACGACGAATTAAAAATTTATGGCGACGACGACAAAGTCGCGCTGTTGCTGGACTCCCGGCACAAAGACGTCTGGACTAAATTTCTAGGCGAAAAAGAATATCATGTAGAAGAAGCCCGCAGTCCCGAACACGCCGTCCATAAAATAAAAATCACCGAATACGATCTGGTGATTCTGGACGAAGCGTACGGCAACCAGCCCTTGGAGAAAAATGCGGCCTACCAAAACCTGCTTGAAATGCCGATGACCACCCGGCGAAAAATATTCCTGATCATGGTCGGCGGCAATTTTAAAACCATGAACAACATGCAGGCCTTTCAATACAGCGCCAATCTCGTGATCAACGAAAACGATTTGGACAAACTGCCTCAAGTCATTAAAAAAGCCTTAAACGAACACGAAACTTTTTATAAAGTTTTTAAAGAATCCTTACACGCCTTGGGGAAATCATGAGCTTAAAAGACACAGCCAACATCCAAAGATATTCCAAGGGAGACGTCATCGTTTCTGAAGGAATCATCAGCAACAACGCCTATATCGTCATGGCGGGTACGGTTCAGGTCACTAAAAAGATCGAGAAAAAGACCGTGGTCGTCAGCAAATTGAAAGTAGGCGACGTTTTTGGCGAAATGGGCCTCATCTCCCAATCAGTCCGGAGCGCCAACATCACCGCTATGGAAGACGTTACCATCGGCATCATCGACCGGGAGACCTTTGAAAAACAGTTGGAGGAAATTTCCCCGGACTTACGATCCATCGTACTCGCCCTGGTGGAACGGTTGCGGTTCACTACCGAACAACTGTCCAACATTGGCATCCAGTTGCAAAAAACCCGCGACGCCATCCAAAGCTATTCTCTGAAACAATAAAGAGGAGAAAACCCCTTGGCGACATTTACCTATAAAGCAAAGGTCAAAGGCAAAACCGTTACCGGCGAAGTAGACGCCGAGGACGAAAAGGGAGCCATTGCGCAATTAAAATCAAAAAACATCAAATCTCCCTCCGTCAAAAAGAAACCCGAAGGAGGAGGTTTTTGGGCCAACGCCAATAAAAAACCCGTCACGGGAAAAGACATCGTCATATTCACCCGCCAGTTTTCCACCATGGTCGACGCCGGTCTACCCCTGGTGCAATGCCTGGATATTCTCGGGAAACAAAGCGACAACCCATCGCTGGGCGGCGTCGTCCTCAAGGTAAAAGCCAATATTGAAGTGGGCGGCAACCTTTCCGATTCCATGAGAAAGCATGTGGAGGTATTCGACGCGCTGTTTTGTAATATGGTGGAAGCCGGAGAAGCCGGCGGTATCCTGGACATCATTCTCCGTCGCTTGGCCGATTACATAGAAAAAGCCGAACAGCTCAAAAAGAAAGTCAAAGCCGCCATGGTGTATCCCGGCGTTATTGTCACCGTCGCTTTTGGCGTGGTCGCCTTTCTCATGGTTTTCGTTATTCCAACCTTCGCTAAAATGTTTGAAGGCGGGGGCGCCGAATTGCCAGTCCCCACCGCCATCGTCATGCAGTTAAGTGATTTTTTCAAAACCAAGTGGCACATCATGTTCGGCGGCATTTTTGGATTTATCTTTTTGGCCAAAAAAACTTACGGCACGGAACGCGGTCGTATCGAGATCGACCGCTTTTCCTTGAAGGTTCCCGTCGTGGGCAACCTCATTCGAAAAGTCTCGGTGGCAAAATTCACCCGGACCCTGGGCACCCTGATTTCAAGCGGAGTTCCTCTGATCGAAGCCTTGGATATCTGCGCCCGCACGTCGGGAAACAAAATCGTCGAATTCGCCATCTTCAATACCATTGAAGCCATCAAGGAAGGGGAAACCGTCGCCGCCCCCCTCTCACGGGAAACCGTTTTTCCCGCCATGGTCATCCAGATGATCGACGTCGGAGAATCCGCGGGATCCCTGGACACCATGCTGGAAAAGATCGCCGATTTTTACGACGAGGAAGTCGACACCGCCGTGGAAGCCCTGACCTCTCTATTGGAACCCATGCTCATGGTGTTCCTCGGCCTCATCGTCGGATTCATTGTCGTGGCCATGTACCTGCCCATTTTCAAAATGGGTGAAACCGTTTAAATCGAATTCCGCCTTCGGCCTCGCGCCGAAGGCGGAATCCAGCCTTCCGGGCGGCGCGCCATGAACCTGATCGAAAAATTCCCGGACAAGGAACTTTACCTCAGGATCAAAACCATCCTCCTGTTGCGGACCATTTTTCTGACCGGGTTCGTGATCAGCGTCTATTTTTTCCACCAACATTTTCCCTACAGAACCCCCGTTGTTCCCCTCAGCCTCACCCTGGTTCTGGCCTATCTGTTTTGCATCGTTTACGCCATATTGCTAAAAGTGAAAATCAATCTGTTTGTCGTCTCCTCCCTTCAAGTGGCCGGCGACCTGCTCGTGGTCGCGGGTATTATCTTTTCCACCGGAGGTATCGAAAGCCCCTTCTCCTTTTTATATTCCCTGGTCATTATCGCCACCAGCGCCATGTTGCCCCGCGCGGCCACATATCTCGTTGCCTCAATCGCCGGAATTTCCTACGGCCTGCTTCTGGACCTGGAATATTACGACGTCCTCCAGCCCGTTTACCTGTTTGCAAAAGCGCCCGTCTCCAACGAAGGCGGCTACGTTTTTTACATCATATTCCTCAATATCGTTTCCTACTACGCCGTCGCCTTTCTCAGCAGTCTACTGTCTCACCGCTTGAACCTGATCAAAGAGCAACTCCTCCTGACCAGCAGCCACCTGGAAAAACTACAGGCTTTTCATAAAGACGTGGTGCAAAACATGGAAAACGGTTTGCTGACAGCCGACCTGAACGGAAGAATCACTTCCATGAATCCCGCCGCCGGGCGAATTCTCAATCATCCGGAAAACGAAGCCCTTGGGAAAGCCTGTTTTGAAATTCTGCCCATTTCCACTCTGCAAAAATTTTTCCTGAAACACGGCGCTCGCCTGCCGGCGGATTACATTGAAGAAACCTTGATCCGAAATGATGGATCCCAAATTCACCTCGGAGTCAAAATGAGTCGGCTGACCTCCAGACCCGGTCCCCGCGTGGACGCCGAGACCCAGGGTTACATCGTGGCGTTTGAGGACGTCACCCAAGTCAGGGAAATGAAAGATAAAATGGCTCAGTCAGAACAACTCGCCGCCGTCGGAAAATTTTCCGCCGGACTGGCCCATGAAATCCGCAATCCCTTGGCCTCCATTAGCGGCTCCATTCAAGTCCTCAAAAAAGATCTGAACCTGGAGGGACCCAACCGGACACTGATGGACATCGTCCTTAAAGAAACCCAGCGGCTCGACCGCATCGTCTCCGATTTCCTCCACTTCGCCAATCCCAGAAAGGACAGGCCCATCCGGATGGACATGGTTGAACTGGTTCGGGAAGTCATCGCCCTCTTGAAAAACAGCAGCGAATACCAAAGCTCCCTGGACGTCCTGTTCCAGCCGGGCGGGGGCGACTATTCCATCCATCTCGACGAACAGCAGATCAAGCAAATGGTCTGGAACCTGTGCCTCAACGCCATGCAGGCGATGGACTTTTCCGGCGTCTTGAAAATTGACCTGCAATCAGCGGATAGCTTTCAGCACGGCGCATTTAAAGCTAAACAGCCCGGACTAGTATTGTTTGTTGAAGACAGCGGATGCGGTATTCCTCCCGCCAGCCTGAAAACCATATTCGATCCTTTCTACACGACCAAGGAAAACGGCGTTGGACTGGGCCTGGCGCGGGTCAAGCAGATCGTTGAGCGTAACGAGGGTTATATCGGAATCGACAGCGAAGTCGGCAGAGGAACCCGCTTCACTCTATACTTTCCCCGCCGTAAGGAAGAACCTGAGCCGGAACAAGAAGCGCTCGCCGCCGGGGAAAACCGCGCGACAACCTGAGACGGAATTTATACAATGGAAGAAAAAGGACCGTTCAAAATCACCGACGCCGAAGAGCTGGCCATCTGTACCTGCATGCAATCCAACCACTGGCCGCTGTGCGACGGATCGCATCACACGCTTTCCGGCGATGGACCGGACCTGATCAAGCTGGACAAAACCAAAACGTATTATTTTTGCGGATGCTACAAAACCAAAAACCGGCCGTTCTGCGACGGTTCACACGAGAAAAAAAATGAGCGCTGATTGTCTTCTCCGTCTACTCGCCGCAGGGGCGGCAGGGAAATCTTTTTGGGGTAACGTTTCGAGTGAAGGTGAGCTTGCAACTCAAACTCTGCCGGGCGTTGCCCGGCGGCAAATGTATCTGCCTGTTTTCTGCGCCCTGATCGCGCTCGCTCTGTCCGCTTGCGCGGGAAGCGGCGACATGGTCCGCGTGCCCGCGGGTCTCTTCTCCATGGGCTACGAAATCGACAACCGCAACGAGTGGGGAGACGTCGACGAAGAGCCCGTCCACGAAGTTTATCTGGACGCCTACAGTATCGATAAATACGAAACGACAAGCCGGGAATTTGCGGAATTTCTAAATGCGGATCCGGACGAAAGCGAACGCTACATAAAACTCGGCAAGCGCGTGACGGTTGAAAAAGCTGACGGCAAATTCCGCGCCCGCGCCGGACTCGAAAACTATCCCGTCAACCGGGTAACCTGGCACGGCGCAAACGCCTATTGTCGGTGGAAAGGCAAACGCCTGCCCACCGAAGCGGAATGGGAAAAAGCCGCGCGCGGCGAGGATGGGCGCACCTTCCCCTGGGGCGAAGAACATCCCGACGACTCGCTCGCCACCTACCGGCGGGAGATCGGCGAATTTGGGTTTAAAGCAATGGAGCCGGTGGACAGCCTTCCAGAGGGCCGGTCGCCCTACGGTCTCCACCACATGGCGGGAAACGCCTGGGAATGGGTCGCCGACTGGTTCGACGATGATTATTATGCGCACTCTCCCAAGGCCAATCCCAAAGGACCCGACAGCGGAACCACAAAAGTATTGCGCGGCGGCAACTGGTACTATAAAGCCTATTACATGCGCTCCGCCTACCGCTTCAACGACAAACCCGAAGCGACTAAAATCTGGCAGGGCTTCCGTTGCTCCGGGGACGCCCCCGAGGGCAGATAGTGTAACGTTTAGGGAATAGCGCACAAACAAGGGTGAACTTGCATCTCAAACCCTGCCCCCACGGCGAGTGGCAGCGTGACGCTGGAGGCAATTAGTGTAGCCTTTAAGTAATATCCCGCGAACAAGGGTGAACTTGCATCTCAAATCCTGCCCCCACGGCGAGTGGCCGGGGACGCCCCCGGAGGCAGTGTTTTGAAATGAGAAATTTTTGGTTCCCTCCGTGCACATTTGTGTCTATCTGTGGTTCCCCTTTTTAACTGACAACTACTTTTCATCTTTATGTCTACCAACTCACATTTAGACGAAGTCAAAGACGCGACCATCAGGCGCTTCGCCGAGTTGTGGCGCGCCAACTTCCAGGCCAATCTGGAATCCATTCAACGCAATCCCGGCACGGCCAGTCTGCGAGGCAAATTTAAAAACTCCCCCTGCATCGTCATAGGGGCCGGGCCGTCGCTGGACAAAAACATTCGCTTGTTGAGGCAGGTCCAGGACAAGGCCGTCCTCATCGCCAGCGACGCCGCATTGAAATCGCTGGCGCGGCACGAAATCAAACCTGCCTTCGTCGTCAGCCTTGACCCGCAGGACGAAATCACCAAATTTTACGCAAACGTTCCGCACAAGGGGATCACGCTCGTCGCGCCGACCATCGTCCACCCACGCGTGCTGGACCTTTGGGAGGGCGCCGTTGTGTTCTTCAACAAGCACGCGCCGGACATTCCCGTTCTCAGCGAGATTCAAAAACAACTTCCCAGAGTCGGAACGCTGACGCCCGGCGGTACCGTGCTGTCCGTCGCTTACGACCTGGCGTTTCAGTCCGGCGGCGACCCGATCATTTTTGTGGGACAAGACCTGTCCTACTCCCCTAAAAACACCTACAGCCGCAGTTCCGAAAACGGCGACGAAGATTTCGCAACCCGGTTGAAGAATCAGGGAGAGAATATCGTCTTCGAAACGGACGTCTACGGCCAGCGAGCGCCTACCTTGAAATCCATGTCCGTGTCCCGGCAGTGGTTCCACTGGGCGTTTCGCGAATGGAAGCGCCCAGAACCATTGACCATCCTCAACTGTAGCGAGTCTGGCATATTGGACCAGTGCGAGCAGATGTCGTTCAGCGAAGCGATTTATAAATACTGCGGAAAGAAAGTGAACGTCGACTGGCTTATGAAAAAAGCGTTGAAAAAGAAGTAGGGCGACACAGGGGAAACATTTAACCTTTTCTGTTCAGCTTTCCAACAAAAAAGATAGGTCGCAGGGGCAAGTTATCGAACCGCCGGAATCTCGCTCCCCTTCTGCCTCATCGGGAAGTTGAAGGGGAGCGGTTATAAGATGGTGGAGGCGGGGGGAATTGAACCCCCGTCCGAAAGTTTTCAACTGAAGGCTTCTACATGCTTAGTCCGCGATTGAATTTCGCGCCGAAGGCTCCCGCGGACAGGACCCGCTCAACGCTATCCCCAAAAAGCGTCTCGCCTCGCGTCCCTGGGGAATGAACGCGAAACCAGCCTGCGAAATGACGTTTGCATCCCCCCAAGCAGGCAATGAAGGGGCAAACGGTAGAGGGTTTTACGCCGCTACAGCTACTTCATAATCGTTAGCGATTATGGTTTTTGCCGTTTTTTAACGGGCCAACGGCATCCCGCACATGCAACCTTCGTCTACGTTCTCCCGTCGAATCCAGTTCGCCCCCTTTAATATAGGATAGGTTTTTATGGAAATGGGAACACCATCCCCTTTTCAATAATATAACAACTTTTGCGCGGTTTTGCCAGAAGGCCGTAAAGAGTCCATGGCGCGCCTTCGAGGTTTAGCTCGCCCGCCCGGTCGCAAAAAGAAACTTACTTTTTCCGGCGCCTGCTAGTATCATATCGGCGGTTATGACGCCTCCCATTATGAAATCATCCATTTTATCCCTGCAATATTTTTGCTATCCCGACGAAGTCGGCGGAGCCTGGAAATACACCTACGAGGTGAACAAGCGCCTGGCCCGGCGCGGCTACAACGTTTTCCAAATTACCTGCAAGCCTCGCGAGGATCTTCCGGATTACGAAGTGATCGACGGGATCCACTACTTCCGGATTGGCGCGGCGGAGAGCAAGGGGTTCTTCTCTTTGCGACGGGCTTTAAGAAAAAAGATTCGCTTGGCGCGAGACTATGGGCCGATCCATAGGATTCTGGCGCACAATCCATTAATTGATTTTTTGACGCTGGGCGCGCAGGGACTTTCAGCCGCGCCGAGAACGTATCATTTTTATTCCTCCTGGCACGACGAGGAAAAAATCAACCTGACCGCAGCGCAAAAGGATTCGCCTTTTTCCCTCTTGGGAAGCCTGAAGCTGTGGATGCGGCTGAGCATGATTCGTTGCATTGAGTGGACGAGTTTTTTCTTTGCCGACCAAGTCCTGTTTTTGAGCGAGTACACGCGCCGGCGTTTTCTGGATTATTACCCTCTGAAAAAAAAACGATTGCTTATGGTCCCCGGCGGAGTGGACGTCGAGGCGTTTCGTCCAACGACAGAAGAGACGTTTCCGCAGAGGAACAAACTGGGTCTCCCTGAAAGCGTCCCTATTCTATTGACCGTTCGGCGTCTGGAAGCGCGCATGGGACTGGACAATTTGATCGACGCCGCGGCCCTGGTCCGGGACCGTTTGCCGGACGCCGATTTTTTCCTGGCCATCGTCGGAAAGGGATCTTTGGAAACGAAGTTGCGCGACCAGATAGAGCGTCTTGGGTTACAGGAGCGCGTGCGTTTGTTTGGCAAACTGGACGCAGATTGTTTGACCGACATTTACCGCGCCGCAGATTTGTTCGTCCTGCCTACGACGGAAATTGAGGGGTTTGGGTTGGTCACGGTCGAGGCGCTTGCCAGCGGTATACCGGTGATGGGCACCCCGGTCGGCGCCACGGCGGAAATTTTAAATCGCGTCGATCCCGCCTGGTTGTTCAAGGACGCCGGTCCCTCCGCCATTGCCGACGGGTTGGAAAAGTTTTTGAAAGACCCCAAACCGTTTGCGGATAAAAAAGCTCTTTGCCGTCAAGTCGCCGTCGGAAATTACGGTTGGGATCAAATCGTCGACCGGCTGGAAGAAGAATTGTTCGACGCCGGCGCAAAATTTAATCGGGAATCCGGTCAATGAAAAAACTGATTCCTCCTTTCATTCTCGCCGCCGCGGTCCTGCTGGTTTACGGCAACACCTGGCAGAACTCCTTCCACTACGACGATTTGACTTCCATCTTGCAAAGGCCTTGGATACGCGGCCTGGACAAGATCAGCCAGTTTATTTTCAGTTTTTCCGAGCGCCCCTTGTTGATCCTTTCTTTGAATCTGAACTACGCGATCAGTGAATTTGAAGTGTGGAGCTATCACCTGTTTAATATCTTGGGGCACTTGTTCGCGACCTGCCTGGCATACGCGCTGACGGCGCTGGCTCTCGATTTTCGCTTGCAGCAGAAACCCGAAGAGCAAATCCTCTGGCGGCCTTTGCCGCTTTTCGCCGCCCTTGTTTTTGCTTTGCATCCCTTGAACACACAATCCGTCACCTACATTGCCAGCCGGTCCGCCGTGATGGCGACGGTATTTTACCTGGCGTTTTTATTTTTCTGGTTCCTGGGCGTCCGCAAAAGAAAATCGGCGCGGGGCGTAGGCGAAAAAAGTTTTTTCACCGGCGGGCCTTACTTTTTCGCGGCGCTGGTATCGCTGGGTTGCGGCGGGCTGACCAAGGAAATCGTCATGACCGCTCCCGCCATGGCGTTTTTGTTTCATTTTTATTTTGTGTCCGGGCAAACGTTCTTCCAATGGTTGCGGGGAATTTTTAAATGGCTGGCGCTAGGCGGGGTTCTATCCGGCTCGGCCCTCGTCTACAAATTTTACGAATACGGCAAAGTCCTCATCGCCTCCAGAGCGGAAACTTCCAGCGCGACTTATTTTCTGACGCAATCTTTTGTTATCCCGTTTGAATATTTCTGGAAAATGATTTTTCCCTTCAACCTCAGCATCGACGTGGGATTTCCCCTCGTCGCCGACTGGACCGCCATCTCCAATTATTCGGGATTGTTGGCGCTGGCGGCTTTTGTCTGGGCGTTGACGCGCGTTTCCCGAACGCAAGCGTTTCTAGGGTTTGGCATGGCCTGGATGGGAGTTACGATTTTACCCACCTCCAGTTTCGTTCCCTTGTTGGACGTTGCGGTGGAGCATCGCACCTACCTGCCGATGACCGGCTTTGCGCTGTGCGCGGCCAGCCTGCTTTGCCTGGCGCTGGATTCCTCGCGGCGCGGGAAAGGGGAGGGGACAAGGACGGGCCTGAAACTGGGCGCCTGGGCGGGAGGTTTTCTGGTTCTTTTGCTGATGGCTTGTTTGACGATGGATCGCAACCGCGCCTGGAAAGACGAGGAGTCTCTGTGGGCCGACGCTAAAATGAAAGCGCCTCGCCTGACGCGCGTCTACAACAACCTCGGAGAAGCCTACGACCGGAAAAAGAAATACCAACTCGCGATCGCGGAATTTGAAACCGCCATTCGCATGGACCCGTTCTACACTTTCGGACTCAATAACCTGGGAAACGTGTACGGCAAGCTGGGGGACTACGATAAAGCTGCCGAGTATTTAAACCGGGCCATTCAGGCCGATCCCGCCTATGCCATGGCGCATTACAACCTGGCCACGGCCTATGTAAAAACTGATCGACTGGAGCAGGCGGCGCGGGAGTACAAAATCGCCATTCAACACGGTCCCTATCTTGAACAGGCCTACCTGAGTTTGGGGCACCTGTCCCTACAAATGGGCAAGTTGAGCGACGCCGTGGATAATTTTAAAAAGTTTTTAGAGATGCAACCTAAAAACTTTCGCGCCCGGTTTGCGTTGGGCAACGCCTACGCGCAGGGGAAGTTGTACGATAAGGCGCGGGAGGAATACGAGAAAGCCGCGGAGCTGAATCCGGATTACATATTTCCTTTCATCAACCTGGCCACCGTTTACCTGCAAATCGGCAAGTACGACGAAGCGATTGAGGTGTACGAAAAAATTCTATCTCAAAGAGGCGGGAAAATCGCCGGGGTGCACAAGAACCTGGGGATGGTTTATTATCAGCACAAGCAGGACGCAGCCAATGCCAAACGGCATTTTGAAGAGAGCCTGCGCCTCGAACCTAACCAGCCCCAAGCCTCGGTTCTCCGCAACATCATCGAGCAATTGAAGTCGGGGATGCTGAAACTCAATCAATAGAAATTTGGATTAGAGGTCTGCGCCTTGGAGTTTTAGGTAGTCGACGACGTCCATATTTCCGTGAGCGACGGCTAGGTGGAAGGGCGTTCTGCCGTCCGCGCCCTTGGCGTTCACGTCGGCGTCATGTTCGACGAGCAAACGCGCCATGTCCAAATGGTTCCAGCGGGCGGCTTCATGCAAGGCGGTGTGGCCCTCGTTGTCCGCCGCGTCCAGTTGGGCGCCGCGCGCGATCAACGCCTCAGCCGGGGAAAGCCTTCCTTTTTCGGCGGACCAATGCAGAGGTGAGCGGCCCAACCGGTCCTTTGCGTTCACCTTCGCCCCGTTATCCAGAAACAAATCCAGCATGGTCCGGTCGTCCCGCAAGGCCGAAGCGTGCAGGGGCGTGTTCAGCCATTCGGAATGCGTGTCGACGCGCGCCCCCTTTTGGACCAGCGTCCGCGCTGTTTCCAGGCTTCCCTGGTCGGCGGCCAGATGCAAAGCCGTGTACCCGTAGCGATCCTTTTTTTCGATTTGTGCGCCCTTCGATAGTAGAAGCTTTGCGAGTTCTGCATGGTTTTCCAGGGACGCCGTGTGCAGAGGAGTCAGCCCTTCGTGGTCGGCGATATTGACGTCCGCGTTCCGGTCGAGGAGCCACCGGACCAGCGCGACGTCGTTCTTGAAGGAGGCGAGGGAGAGAGGACTGGAGCCTTGCTTGTTTTTGAGATCAATGGAAGCGCCGTCGGCGATTAACTTTCCGACGCGCTCGACGTCGCCGGCGAGAGCCGCGTCGTGCAAAGATTCAGCGCTGGCCGCGCTTATCCATAAACATAAAAGAAGAGTCAGGCCGAGCGGGTTAACGATCCGCAAATAGTTGCACGGATGGTTTGCCATCAAGGCGACCGGTTAAAACCGCAGTTCCTGGAGGGATTTAAATTTTTTGTCTTGCGTGAGGAGGAACAGGTCGTTGTCGTTCAGGGGATTGTTTCTGATGTCGAGAATTTCGAGCGCGGGCAATTGGTCTGGGTGGGACAGGGCGATAACCCCATTGCTGGCGATACAATTGGAACTGATTCGCAATTCCTTGAGGCCCGAAAAATTCGAGGATTGGGTCAAGGCAATGAGACCGGCGTCGCCAACATCGGCGGACCAGAGGCGCAAGCGTTCCAGCGCTGAAAAATTTTTTGATCTGGCGAGAATCTGCATCGCCTTGTCGCCAAGTTCGTTCTGCCCCAGGTTCAATTCGCGCAGGCCGGTCAAGCGTTCCGACCGGGCGAGGGCGAGTACGCCGGGCCATTTGATTTTGGTCTTTTCCAGGTTGAGGGAGGTCAGTCCGCTGAGGTTTTTTGCATCCGCCAAAACCACCGCCACCTTGTTGCCGACCGCGTTGTCCATCAGGTTCAGCATTTTAATGTTTTTTACGTGGGAAGATTGCGCCAGCGCCTCGACGCCCCGGTGGTCGAAATTATTGTTGCGTAGCGAAAGCGTTTCCACCTTGGCCAAAAATTCCATCCCGGCGAGCGCGACCATTTCCTTGTTGCGCAGGCGACGTCCGTTCAGGTTCAGAATTTTGCCGTCGGGTGACAAACATTTTCGGGTCAGCGTTTTGAGGGAAAGCTCCATCAAGGCGTGCTCGCCGGTTTTCCCGAAGTCGTTGTCAAACAAGTAGAGGTCGCGCAGGTTCCCCAGGTTTTTGGATTTCGCCAATGCCAGCGACCCCTCGTCGCCTATCCAGTTAGAATCCAGAAACAGTTTATCGATTTGCCCGGAGGCGGGCGAGTTGGCGATGACTTTTGCCGCTGCGTCGCCGAGTCGGTTCCAGCCCAGGTTCAAATGTTGGATGTGGGTGAAGGCGCCAGTTTGAGCCCAACCCGCGAGGGCTTCGTCCCCGATTTTATTTTTCCGCAGGTTCAGTAGTTTTAAATTGGGATTGGCGACGCCGCCGGGAAACTTGGCGATAGGTTTTCGTCCCAGGATGTTGAACTCCATATCCAGCGAGCGGAGGCTTTTCAATTTTGTGGATTTGATAATTTCCAGCGCCCCTTCGTCTCCCACGCGGTTGCTCGCCAGTATCAGGTTTTGCAAAGAGGAGAGGCTGGTGGCTTGCGCCAAGGCAACGGCGCCGGGGTCTCTGATTTTGTTGCTTTCCAAAATCAGCGTGGTCAGATTCGTCAGGCTAGCGCATTGCGCCAGTTCGCGGATTCCTGCGTCCGTCAGGTTATTTTCAGTGAGGTCCAGCTTGACCAGGTGAGACAGGTCCCGCGTGCGGGCGAGCAGGATCAGTCCTTCGTCGCCGATCCTCTCATAGGACAGGTCGAGAAAACTTTCTTTCCCTTCGTCGATTTTCCGACGCAATAGTTTGATGATGGCTAATTCTTTTTTCTTTTCGTCCATCTGGATTTCAGTCGTCGTCATCGGCGACGAGCAGATCGGTTTTAACGCCGGGTAGGGCGCTCAAGAATTCCGATTCGGCCATCATCTCGAAACCCTCCGGCGAAATCATGTTGTACATGATGTTGAGGGTCGTCAGGCTTTTGAGCGCGGAGCATTCGGAGAAAGCTTGCATGCCGTCGAAGCCGATACGGTTGGCGTCGATGTGCAAGGTTTTTAATTTTTTCAGATGCGGCGAGTTGGCCAGCGCTATGGCCCCTTCGTCGCCGATGCGATTGAACGACAGGTCCAGAGTTTCCAGATTAGAAAAGACGGGCGAGTTGGCCAGCGCTTCGGCCCCCTGGGCGTTGATGCGGTTAGAGTACAGGCTCAGGTACCGAAGTTTGGAAAAGTTTTTACTTTCCGCCAGCGCTTCGAGGCCCTCGTTGGCCAGCCGGTTGTCGTACATCCACAATTCCTTGAGCGTGGGCGGAAAAAATTCCGAGTCGGCCAACTCTTCCAGCGCATTGTCTTTCAGTCCCGTGTTATAAAGGAACATAATTTCCAGGCCTTCGACGGCGACATTTTCGCCAAGCTCTACCGCTGTATCGAGGTCGATTCTCCGATCGGAAAAATCCAGGGTCAGCCCATCCTTACTCAAACCCCGTTTGATCCATCGGCGTAAATTAATTTCTTGTGCCATAGATGCGGTCCGTTCAAACCGGCGTCCCGACCATGCAACAATGCTCCGTAAAAGCGGGACGAAATGCAGGGAATCGGGACGAGTGGGTAAAAATTGAAACTTTCATTCTATCGACGCCGCTCGAAAAGTAAAGCAATAATATTAGAAACGCGCCAATCCCTATGAGCGCGTCTCGAAAGCCATTTGAATGATGACGCCAAGTCCTAAAATTATCGGTGTTTTTGCGTGCCTGAGCCTGTTGGTTTTGGCGGCCTGCTCCGGTCCCGACGCCTCTTCCCCGGCCCTCAGGGAGTTGCGCATCCCCATTTCCTCCGAGCCTCCGACCCTGGACTGGTCGCTGGCTACGGACAACGTTTCCTTCGATATCCTGACCAACTTGATGGAAGGGTTGGCGCAGTATAACGAGGACCTGGAGCCGGTTCCTGCAATTGCAAAGTCCTGGGAGTTTTCGCCGGACGGAAAAACGGTCACGTTCAATTTGCGCGACGACGTTTACTGGACCGACGGGCGAGCGGTCGTGGCGGGCGATTTTGAATATTCCTGGAAGCGCCTGCTGAATCCGAAAACGGCGGCGGAATACGCTTATTTTTTGTTCGACGTCGAAAACGCCTACGAATACAACTCCGGAGCGATCAAGGATCCTGATCGCGTGGGAGTTCGCGCCCTTTCGCCGACTGTGTTGGAGGTCCGACTGAAAAAACCGGTGGTGTATTTTCCTAGCATCGTCACCTTTATGGTCACCTTTCCCCAACGTAAGGATATGATCGAGCTTCATGGGGACCACTGGACGGACCCGGAAAACCTCGTCACCAACGGCCCGTTCACCCTGGAAAGCTGGCGGCATGAATACAAACTGGAGCTTGCGGCCAACGAAAAATTTTACGGAGGGCGGCCTGGAATCGACCGCGTCTCGGCTTACATTGTCAGGGAAAAAACCACGGCGCTTACATTATATGAAACCGGCGAACTGGACATGGTGGACCTGCCGCCGGTGGCCATACCGCATTATCGCGAAAATCCTGAATACGTTTCGCTGCCGCTGTTGCGCGGATACTATTACGGCTTCAACGCTCAAAAGGCGCCTTTCGACGACAAAAAAGTACGCCGGGCTTTCGCCCACGCGATTGACCGTTCGCGATTGCCCGTAATTTTGCAGGGCGGGGAGATTCCCACGGCGTCCTGGATTCCGAAAGGCATGCCCGGCTACAACGCGGACCTGGGGGCAAAATTTGATCCCGCCGCGGCGCGTCGCCTGCTGGCCAAAGCCGGCTATCCTGAAGGCAAAGGGTTATCGCCGATCACCGCCGTGTTCAACAGCAACGAACCGACGCATCGGTTGGTCGCCGAATTTATTCAGGCTCAATGGAAGGAGCATTTGAATGTTCTGGTTGAGTTTGAAAGCCAGGAATGGAAAGTGTTTCTCAGCCGTCTGAAAGTAGACCCGCCGCAAATTTTCCGCTTGGGTTGGGGGGCAGATTTTCCTGACCCGGATAATTTCATGAACCTCTTTACTTCCACCAGCGGCAACAATCACTTAAAATGGGCTAACCCGCTTTATGACAAACTGGTGGCGCGGGGCGCTGCGGAAAAAAACCCCGTCCGGCGACGAAAAATTTACGACCAGGCTCAAACCTTGCTGACCGAAACGGAGGCACCGATCATCTCGCTTTTTATCACCGCGCAAAACCAATTGGTCAAACCCTACGTCCGGGGGCTTAAACTTAATGCCATGGAACTTCTGTATCTGAAATACGCGACCCTCGAAAAAACATGAGCGTATCGACTTCCCACCCCGACTCCATCGAACTTTCCGTAGTCGTCGTCAACTTCAACTCCAGAGATTATTTGAAGAGGTGCCTGCGTTCCATTATGGAAACGGCGGGGAATCTGACTTACGAGATCATCGTGGTGGACAACCGATCCAAGGATGGGAGCGCGGAAATGGTCCGGCGGGAATTTCCCAACGTGCGTTTGATCGAGAACCGCGACAACCGGGGATTTACGCGCGGGAATAACCAGGGCATTCGAATTTCCCGCGGCCGGTTCGTTCATCTTTTGAACAACGACACGGTGGTTCTTCCCGGCGCGTTCCAAGCGATGATCAAGGTCATGAACGATCACTCGGGCGCGGGTTTGGTTGGTCCTCGGTTATTGAACGGCGATGGAACTCTGCAACAGTCTTTTGGAAAGGACATGAATTTCGTTAACGACTTTTTCAGGAAGTACGTCACCAATTTGTACGAAAAACGCGGAAACTCCATCGTCGGGAAATTCCTCGATTGGAGGCACTCAGCTCTCCGGGAGGTCGCCTGGGTCAAGGGGGCGTCCATGTTTTTTCGCCGACAGGCCTTGTTCGACGCCGGGTTGATGGATGAACGTATTTTTATGTTTATGGAAGAGATCGATTTGAGCGTGCGGGTCCGGGAGTTGGGTTGGAAAATCCTTTTCACTCCCGAAGCTAAGATCGTCCATTTTGGCGGTGTGAGCACGGAGACCAACAGCTATCAGGCCAAGGTGGAATACCACAAGAGCCAGTTGCATTATTACAAAAAGCATCATGGCCGTTGGGGCGTATTCTTTCTGAAAATTTATTTATACGTTCGGATGGCCCGGAACATCTGGTGGTGGAGCTTGAAGGAGAAGATGGGTGAAGGAAAATCAAAATTGCCCAGCGAGCGCGTCAAGTTCTGCCGGGAAGTTTTGCAGCGCGTCCGCGAGTTCAAATAAAAAGATCGGTATGTTTGACAAACGAAACCCTTCGCCGTCAACTGGGATTGCCGTTTTTAAAATCCGCAAAGGTTTTGGCCTTTGTAAAAACTTCGTCCACCTCGATGGAGGTCAGGCATTTGATGTGCGAGCATTCGGGAAAACTTCCGTTGTCGTAACAAGGCGAACAGTCAACTTGCTTGAATACAATCGTGTGGCGAGGACCGAGCGGAGCTTGTACCCTGGGGTCGGTCGGTCCGTACAGGCCGACGGTCCGCGCTCCCATCGCGTCGGCGATGTGCAGGGGGCCGCTGTCGTTGCCGATATACCCCGAGCAGAGGCGCATCACCGACGCCATCTCGCCAAAACTTAACGCCGTGGCGTCGACGGCGTCGGCGCAATGTTTTTGAACTGTTCGAGCCAGTTCTGCCTCGTCCGGCCCGCCAAAAATAATGGCGCGCGCGTTTAACTCCTCGCGACATCGTTTTGCCAGCGCAATAAAATTCTCCATTGGCCAACGTCGCGTGGGCATGAAGGATTTCACGTTCTTCCCGCCGCCCGGTCCGATTCCTATAAAATTTCCGTCCCCACGCAGTCCGTGCGACTCAAGAAATTCCTGAAGAAATTTGTCCTCCGAAGGGGAAAGGTAGTAAAAGCTTCGCTCGTAAATTGCGGAGACGTCCAGCGCGCGCAACAGGTCGAGATAACCTTCGCGCTCGTTGCCTCCGGGTTTGGGAGCGACGGAATGGGTGAGGCCGCCTTGTCCATCGCGTGAAAATCCGACGCGCACCGGCGCGCCGGAAAGCATTGCCAAGAGGTTGAAGCGCCAGTCCTTGTGCAAAACAAAAACGGCGTCGAATTTTTCCCGGCGCAACAATGCAAGCAAGCGGAAGGTTTCGCGGGTTCGAGCCAACGGCCCGCTTTTGTAAATCGCCTTGTCGTCCGCCAGGATCAGGCCCTCGAAAACCGGATGACTGTCCATGACCGAGGCGTAGGTTTTCCCGGTAAGCAAAAATATTTTTGCCTGCGGAAAGTTTCGCCCGAGCTGGTCGAATAACGCGGAGCACATCACCAGGTCGCCCATGGCGCCCAGTTTGATGCAAAGAATTTTTTGCGGGGAATTGAAGGTCATCTTTTGCGGCGATTGCGCTTTCTCAAAGATTCGACGGAGGAAAACTTATTTCTTTATCTCTTCAAGAAAAGCTTCTCCGCCCTTGCCGACTTTTTCAACCAGTGTTTCGGATTCCGTTTTAACGCTTTCCGCCGCCGCGGTCACTTGCTCGCTGGCGCTGTCTACCGCGTCGGTCACATTATCGGTCAGGGTGTCGGCGGCGTCGCAGGCCGCGAGAGACATCAGGCAGGCGACCGCGAATCCGCGGACCAAAACCGTTGCGCGTTTAAAGTGAATTGAGGTTGAATTTTTCATTTCAGACTTTTCCGGTCGGTTGCGGGTACGATTATTTTTTAGAGGCGCTCTTGAATCGATTCCAGCGCTTGTCCAAGGACTGCAACAAATTGTTCCTCTTCGGCTGGAGTTACGCGAAAAGAAACCGCGCCGGGATGACCGCCGCCGCCCAGGTATTGTCCGTCAAACCGGGAGCGCAGGGGATCTTCCATTTGTCTCAGGTCAAACCGGTCGTATTTTATGGCACGGCGAATTTTTATGAATATGCATTCTTCCCCTTCGGGGCTGATTCCGTTAAAACAAACCACCCCGACCTTTCCCGAGCGTTCCGGAGCCTCGTTGAGCAGCCGACCGCGAACCTGGGAAAACCATTCCGACTCGTAAGGCTGAATGCAGGCCTGGTAGCGGGAATGCGTGGAATCCAGCAAGTTCAAAAACGCGACACCCTCGCTTTGTTCCACCCGGTCCAGCAGTTTTTGGATGCAAGCTTCCTGGTCGCTGGACAGGTTGTTTATATATTGAAGCAGGTGATCTGGTGCGGCAAACTTTTTTTCCAAGTCGTCCCCTGGCCGGTCCGAAGTTTCCTTGCGCCAGCGCGTCAGGGCCTTCAAGTTTTTTTGGCACTTGGCCATCCAATAGTCGTAGCTTTCGCGGTCGAGGATGATCTGTCCTCCTCCCGTGTCGCATAACAGGCCGGTCAACAGGTTTATCAGAATGCTTCTTTTTTCGAAGGGATCGGGTTGGGCGCGGCGTTGCTGGAGAACTTCAAACAGTTCGCCGACGATCTCCACGTTGGCGTTCGCCTGACGATACAATTGGACGGATTCGGGAGCCAAAGGTTGGCTGTCAGACCCAAAATGATGGTCGGTTTCAATAACCGGAAGACCTTTGGCAATGAACGAATTTTGAATCGTCGCACCAAAGGGCAGGAGTTTGGGATTGGCCGTGTCGAAAAACATTACCGCGTCCACCTTCCCCTGAACGTTCAAAAGATCTTCCTCGTTCTCGACAAACCCGATTTCTTCATGGTAATGGAGGATTTCTTCCATGAAGTCGAGATTGGAATCCAGCGAGTGGGGGAGAATGATATGAACCTGTTTGCCGAGCATTTTCAGGTAGACAGCCATGGCCGCCATGGATCCCAGAGCGTCTGGGTCCAGGTAGGATGCGAACAACCAACGGCGATGCTCGAGCAACAACGTGGCCGCGCGGTCGAGATTGACGGGCCATTCTTTATCTGATGTGGGAGTTTTCATAAATTAACCGGCATCGTCTATTTATTCATTATAAAGACACCGGGTTTCGGAAAATAGATAAAAATTCGCAAGGCGGGCCGGGCGAGGGGAAAATGGATTGGGGAAGGAGCCTAGTTGTGCCCGGCGTCCTGATCGAACAAATCGTTGTATTCGTCCGGGTCGGAGACCGGATTGGGGCCGGATCGCATCCAGTCAAAATTCTCAAGATCCTCTTCCGATTCGTCGTCCTGTGCAAAGAGGGACCATTGCTCAACAATTTGCGAAGGTTCCCGATGGACGAGTTTCAAACTTCCGCATCGGCATGCGGTTTCGCCCACCACCACCGGCGTTTCATTTTTCATCAACAAGACGAATTCACAATCCCTGCAGGCATACTCTTTATGGCTTTGGTTCAATTCGTCCGCGATCAGGATTTCCCGACATTGATTGCATATGGCAGGGGAGCCGGGGGCATGCGAGTTGAACGTGTTTTCCACTCCGCAGGCCCGGCATTCAACGAGAAAGTCTATGGGTTTTGGCTGGGACATGTCGTATAGCGTCGGTTTAAAGAATAGCGGGTTAGGATTCAGGAGAACCCATTGAGTCCTTGAACTTGGACATGTCAAAGTTTTCCATATCGATGCCCATCTCTTTGAACTGTCCGGAAAAGGGGCATTTCCCCGCGGCCAGTTTCGTTGCTCCATTTTCCGGAGCTGCTTCTTCGCCCGCTTCGTAGCCGTTTTCCTCGGCCATTAAAATCCACTGCACGGTTTCCAACTGCGAGTCATTGGTCTCGATAATTTTTTTGATTTCATTTTTAGCGTCTTCGTTGTCGGCGCTGTTGGCGGCGGCTTTGTACTTTTCCATCGCTTGTTTATGCAACTCGACGGCTTCCTTCAAGGTATCCTGTGTAAAGGACATGACGACTTCCTCCGTTGTCAAATTTCGGGTGATTGTGTGCACAGGAACTATAACAAAACGCGCCTCTCCTGACAATAGTTTGAATGTTGCGGGGAAAGTGATTCGCTGAGGGGTTCGTCTTGAATTGGTCGGGTGGGTGGGATAGTATGGGCTAACCTGCTTAGAGCGATTGGAAACCCATGGTCAAATTTTGTCTGCAATGTAAGAATGCGTTTTGGGGCGGGGACGTCTGCCCCAAGTGTGAGGGGGATATTCCCTTGCTGGACATGGCTCGCCCGGAAAACCAGAAGTACCTGCCCGAACTCAACATCGACGTGCGCCCGAAATATTTCGCCCGCAGCGCCATGTTGCTGACCTGTTTCGGATTCATCATGGCCCTGCCGTTGGGGATGTTCATCTTCATCCGCGGCATGTCGTTCAGCGACAACCTGATCCTCTGGGCCGGAGTGGGGCTGGGAACGGTGGTCGCCGTCTCCTGGGGATGCTGGGCCGCCTCCCACAAACTCTTCGACAAAAAGATGGAAGCCGTCGAGGCCAAAGCCCTCGAAAAGGAAGCCCAACTGGATTGAGGATTTTCCCGCCGGTTTATTTTGATCCGGGTCAGGCGGCGGGTTATTGCGCGTCCTGGGGTGGGGGATCGACGCTCTCGACGCGGTTCCTGCCGTTTCCCTTGGCCAAGTACAGGCATTCGTCGGCTTCCTTGATGATTTCCTTCACGTTTTTTTTTGCGCACTGGTAAAAACTGATACCCAGGCTCATGGTCACGCGGATATCCTGTTTATTATGAGTCATCTGATGCGCCTCGATCGCTGCGCGGGCTTTCTCGGCCCAGACTTTGGCTCCGGCAACCGGCGTCTCCGGAAGCAGGATTAAAAATTCCTCTCCGCCCCAGCGGCACACGACGTCCTGCTTGCGCGAGTTTTTCCTGAGCAGTTTTGCGATCTCCACTAACATATGATCCCCGGCGTCGTGACCATAGACGTCGTTGACTTTCTTGAAAAAATCGATATCCGCCAGTGCAATGGAAAATCCCCGTTTGTTGCGGTCTACCCGGTTGGCTTCGTATTGCAGTTTTTCTTCGATGTCCCGCCGGTTCGGCAGTTGGGTGAGTGGATCGGTGCGCGCGGTTTTTTCCAATTCTTTTTTGAGGCGCACCAGTTCCCGAATCATGGCGCCGGATTGTTGTTGGGCCTCCACGCGTTTGGTGACGTCCGAGAGAGTTCCGATGATTTCCTTGCCCTCGTCGCTATAAAGAAACCGCGAGCGCAGGGTCACCCAGACAAATTCCCCGTCGGGCCGCCGGACCCGGCAATCCACATCCAATTGCCCTTCTTCCTCGGCTTCCGTCCATCGGCGCAACGTTTCTTCGCGGTCGTCTTCGTGGATCACTTCCCACCAGGGCAGGCCCATGGCGCGGGAGAGCGGGACGCCGCAAGTTTTTTCCCAGGCGAGGTTCACGTAGGCGTACTTGCCCTCGGAGTCGATTTGAAAAATCCCAATGGGCGAAGACTGGCACATGCCTTGAAAACGCAGTTCCTGCTTCCGATTTTCGGCGGGCGTTGACGGGCTCTCGTTCCGGCTCTGCTTCGAGGCTTGAAGATTCTTTATCGATGCGCCCATCCAGGCGGCGGTCCACAAAACGGCAAGCGCCAGCAGTCGGTCGACGACCGGATATCCGGAGGGTTGGGCTGTTGCGAGGAAAAATCCAAGGACGATCAGAAACGAGGCGAACGTAGCGGTAGCGATTACGGCGCGCCGGTCTGGAATCCGCAGGGCGGGAATGATCAGAAAAAAATAAAACAGGGCCGCGTTGTAGAAGCCGGAAAAATCCCGGTCGATAAAAAACAAGCCCAATCCCGCCGCAAATACGCCCGCCGCTAGAATTTTTGGGCCGAGGGAGAAACCAGAAATGTCTGTTTCTTCATTCATTTAACGGGTTGAGTGAGGGGTTACGGCAAACAGGTTAATTTTTTTTCCGGACGAATTCAAGTTCAATTGCCTTACAAGGAAAGTCGGTCAGGCGGGCGGGGATTCTTTTCTGATAACGAATACCTTGTCGGCGAAAATGTCTATATCGTAGCCGCCGAGGTCGGCCATTTTGGCGAGAGCGCGATTGCAATAAAAACTAACGTGGGTAGGGTCGTCCTTGTACCACCATGTTTTGAAATGTTCCGCCGCGTTGGGCGCCTCGATGAAAGGGTTAGTCAGCATGGTGGAAAATAACGCGACGCCGTCCGGCGCCAGAACCTTCTCAATCTCCCGCAACTCTTCCCAAGGGTTGGACAGGTGTTCGATCACTTCCACGCCGACGACGGCGTCGAACAAATGCGAATAGCTTTGGTCCTTCAAATAGCCGTCGCGCATGGGTTCCAGCTCCGTCACGCTGAATCCACGCTTTCTAAGCTCGCGGGCCATTGCGCCCGAGCCAGAACCGAAGTCCAGGATTCGCTCGGGAACGCGGTAAACCTGAATGTAAGAGAGCAAACCGTCCACCTGGTCTTTCCAGAAATCCGCCTGCACGGTTTCCCATTGCGATTTGTAATGGTTTTCTTCCAGCTCCTTTTCCGGAAGGTCGGAGGTGAAAATAAGAAAGCATTCGGGGCATTTAAAAAACGCGCGGCTGTCCTGAAAAAATGCAAGCGAAGAGGATTGGCAAATCCGGCAGGCAGGTGCGGAGTTTGGACTGGGAGTCATGTTTTTGGATGAAAGGTCCGTTGGTTTAAAGAGCGCCGCGTTGAATTATTTGTAGCGCTTTTGGCTAAAAGTTTCCACGCATTTAAAGAGTCAGTTTTTTGTCGTTTGCGGGGAAAGAACCCGACATTTTGTTCGCTTCATGCGGAACATTTCAAAATGATTTTCCTCCGGCGCCCACAGCAAGCGACCGGTCAGCTCCGCCAGATCGCCCGTCAGTCGCGCCCGGTTGACGGAAAACGTGAACGGCAGTAAGGCGCCTAGAGCCCGGCTGACCCTAGGATTGTAAGTCGTGACAACGCGTCCCTCGCGCTCCACCCGCCAGGGAAGCATCCACAAATGCGGCGAGACCGATCGGAATTTGATTTCGCTTCCGTCGTCCAGATTGACCGCGATCCGGATCAAGGGACGGCCGCCCTTCCCGTTTTTCCGATAATGATTTTCTACGACCGCCGTCGCTTTTTTCAGGTTTTTAAAAGACTCGAGAAAGCGACGTTCGTCTTCGGCGGTCCGGGTTTTCGGGAGGTTTTCGGATTCCGAGCAGGGCCGGGGGCGTTTTAATTTCATGAGAATCCGTTCGGCGTTGGAGTCCAGCCAGGGTTGCGTCACGCCCAGAAGCTCAGGATCCAAACGTTCGACGGGCGGCGCAAGAAGAGCCGCCAGCAATTCCTGGATTTGTTCCCGCGTGAAGCGGTCGTGGTCTGCGAAGTATCCCGACCCCTTGCGGACGATCATCATCTCGCTTTTAACGCTTGCGCGCCCCGTTATAATCGACGTCGCCGAAACGCTCGATACTTCGGCGCTGAAAACTCCACCCGAAGCCAACGTCAGAAGAAGTGCGGAAAAGAGAAAAACACTTCCCGATTTTTTTATCATTGGTAAGCGCATAAAAAATTTAAACCGGATTGGCAAATCGAGGCAAGTCCCTGGCGGGACCATGATAGAATTTATCGGTCGCGGGATCAAATTATGGATTGGCTCTTTGATTGCCGCAGAAAATTAATTTCAATAGGAGAGCGCATGCCCACCGAATGGCCGTTGCCTGAAAATGATCCCTGGTCGACTCCGTTCGCCCAAACGCTCATGGAACAGCTCGACCTGTTTCCCGGCGCGTCTGTACTGGACGTGGCGGCGGGCGGAGGGATTCCCGCTTTTCACATCGCGGAAATCGTCGGCGAAAAAGGAACGGTGTTGGCCGTCGACGCCCACCAGGGCCAAGTCATGCGCGCTCGGTCCATTCAAGGCCGCCGTCTGCCCTGGTTGCGTTTCGAGGTGGGAGACATGCGTCGCCTGCCGCCGGACCTGGGCCGATTCGACCGCATCACCGGAAACCTGTCGTTCATGTTTTTTCGTCCCAACCGGTTCGAGGCGCTGAAACAACTGACGGGATTTTTAAATCCCGGCGGGCAGATCGTGTTGACCTTCCCCGTACTGGGAACGTTCGACTCCCTCTGGCAAATTGTCGACGAGGAAATGAGTCGGCTGGGATTCGAAAACGAGCGCCGGGCGCTCGACGAATACATAAACGAACGGCCTTCGGCTGAGCAGGCGCGGCAGTGGCTGGAGGAGTTGGGATTCACGAAGGCGTCCGCGACGGAACGGCCGCTGGAGGTCCCGACGGGACCGGACCGGGCGTTTCTAGAGCATCCCCTTTTGCGCGGCGGTTTTCTTGACGACGTTTACGAATGTTTCGAGGATCAGGGTTTGGCCGAGGAGTTCATGACGGACATTTCCAAAGACGTTTCCCGCTTCACGCCGCTATTCGCGCAACGTTGCGCCCTGTCCGGCTGGAAGCCGCCGGGCGACGATGTAAATTGAGACTACGATTGTAGCGTGCAAGCGCCGTAGCCGTTCTTGTCCATGATCGCGTTGCCTTCAAGTAAAACTTTTTCCGACCATTCCAAAAAGGCGCCGATAAATTTTTTGCCGTCTGCGTCTGTTTGAATGTTGCCCGCCACGTCCTTGTGTCCCGCTTCCATGCGGATCACGTTGCGGGCGAGCAGGCACAGAACGGCGTCCCGCGTCGCCTCGTCGTCGATATGCTCCAGCATTTTTATGTCCAGTTGCGTCACGTGCATGAATGAATACTGCGCGTGGAACACGGCGGTCATGGGGCGCGATCGGTCTTTACGGATGGGGCTTTCATAAAGGTCGTCCGGCGGATTGACGATCAGGCGCGTCGCGGTTTCCACGGAAATCCCCATGGCCCTGAGTTTTTGGTGCGCCATTTCATGGACCATGGCTTGGGCCAGGCCGATGGGGTCGTTCACGGTGGCGCACAAGGTTCCGAACAGATGTTCGTTGGAGTTGCTGGAGGAGCCTACGGATACGTCTTGATGTCGGGGGTCCATCGTCGTGTCGATGAAGGGATGGACCGTGTCGATCAACTTTTTGAACTGCTCGTACACCTCGGGCCAACATTGTACATAGGTTGCGGCCTTTGGAATGTTGGGGTGGTCCTGCGAGGCATTGACAAAGTTTGGGAGACCCATGACGTCCTGGTTGATATAACGGACCGCCACTTGTCCGTCAAATACGGCGGCGGCGTCTCCCACCGGACGGCGGACATACAACTCGCTCCGCAACGGAGAAGACTGGGTCTGGGCCAGACGCAAAATAGTTTCCGTATCGTATTGGTCGGTTTGCGGAACCGCCATTCTCTCCCATTCGATCATTGTGCGAATCCTTCCCGTTATATTTTTCCAGCCATATTATAAGGATAGCCCAGCCCGCGTATGCTTTCTTCAGGGCCGACGGACCCCGCGTATTGAACGGTGATTTTTCCGGTTGTGGCGTCGGCGCGAGTGGAAATTTTCGCGACCGGGGTTTTGATTTCCGCAATGCCGTTGAGCGCCGACCATTCCAAAGGCCAGGAGAGAATTTCGCGCAACCAATCCGCGGCTTCTTCGAAGCCGGATTCCCTTGCAAGCTCTATTGTCCTGTCGGCGATTTGCGTCGACGCCGAACAATCGGGACTGCACGGGAAATGGAAAACGGCCTGGATTCCTATCGCTTTTAAAAAAATATTCAAACCCGGATCGCCGCTCCACTCCAGGGGACTTTTGACGTCGTCCCGCCCCGGTTGGGCAATCAGCCAGACGGGGTCTTTCAGGTTTTGCGGCAGAGCCTTTTGCAGATAAAATTTACGGCAACACTCGGGAATCCCCAGCATGGCCCCGATTTTTTCATTATCGCCCGTCCGTCGCAGTTCAATGATTTTATCAAGATCGTCCGCTTTACCGACGATCACATTTTGATATTTTCCAGAACCCACGCTTGAGTTTCCATTGCCGTTAATGGAATCGTAAAAAAATCCCTGTCCCCAAGGTTCCACGCTCAAACCTTTTTGGGAGGCCTGGCGAAGGTATTCGAATATCCGGCTTGGCGTGACTTGTCGAATTGCACAGTCGGCCATCCCATCGGCGACACAATGGATTCCGGACTGCAACTGCCACTCGTTAATTTTTTTGAAACGCGGTTCCCAGATTTCCCTGGCGGAATCTGCCGTCCAGGCCAGGCGCGCGAAATGCGGTAGGCGAAAATCCTCCTGTTGCGCGGCAGACCTGGAGCCGTTTTCCTCCGCCGCCCAGGAAAGGTTTGAAAGGGAAATATTGCGTCCCTCGTTCCAGGCTTGTATCAGTTGCGTTTCCAGTCTTTTGCGAACGGGATGGATACTGAGCGGCCATTCGCCTCTTCGCACGAGGTTTCTTTCCATCTGTGAGAACAGCGTTTTCCAAATTTCACAGTGTTCGGTGCGGTTCCTCCAGTCGCCGTCGATGGCGGTGCCGGGACACTGGCCCTTGCAGGCCATGAAAAACCGGCACCCCTGGCATCCTCCGTTTTCCTGAGGCGTGTGATACAACGCGAGGTAGCGTTCAAATCCCTGTTCGTCGGCTTTAGTGAAATCGATACCGTCCTTATTAGTGCGTCCGCAGTTGCTGCTTTGCCCGTTGCCCTCCACGCCGCGTACGGCTTCAGTTGAGTAGGGGTCGCAAGCGTGCCAGACGCACGAAGTTCCCTGGTCCTTGGCGACGAGCAGGGATTCCATTTCCCGGATCACGTCGAACTGGATATGTTTCAATTCATTTTGAAATTCCGCAAAATACAGCAAGGCCTCGACGTTTTCGCGATCGGACAGGGCGTAGTTTTTTCGGATGTACTCGTTTTCCGATTCCAACATATGCAGGCGCAAGGAGCGAATTCCCAAGGCGTCCAGGTCTTTTATCCACGCCTTCATGGCGGGGAGTTTCTCAGGAACGGCGTTGAGGCGGTGGAGCGTGGCGATGAGTCCCGGCGGATTCCATTCGCGGCAGACTCTTTCTATAGCGGCCTGAACCTTCGCGGTTGCGTCGCGGGTTTTTGTTTCGGCGCCCGCCCAGCGTAGATCGTTCAACTCGCCCGGTCCGTCGACTGAGATACCGACGTCGACGTTGTACTGCTTGAACAGACGCATGTGCTCGTCGTTGATCAGGGCGCCGTTTGTCTGGATGCTGTTCTTGCCGTAATTCTCCAATCCCCAGCGCCACAACTCTTCAAGGTCGTTCAAAGGTATCAAAAGAGGTTCGCCGCCGAACATAGTAAAGGGACCGCCTTCGCGCTCGATGGCGGCCTTCATTTTTTCCAGATCGTAGCTTTGGCGAAGGTTGCCCGCTTCCCGTTGCGGATTCTGGTAGCAGTAGTGGCATTCCAGGTTGCAGGCCACTCCCATGGGGCGAAGTTCGACGGTCATTTTTGTTCGTCCTTTTGTATGGTGGCTTCGAGTTTCATAATATTTTTAAGCGTCAAGATGTACCGGAATATCGCCATGAGGTTTCTTGTCCACATGGGGAACCACTTTGGTATCGCCATGAGGTTTCGCCGATTTATCCATATGCCCAGTACTTTTATCAATATGAGTATGCTTGTCTGTATGAGAATGTTTAGGCCAATGGTCCCAATGCGCGTCCACATGATGTTTGCCCGTATCAAGATGGTGAGGAATGTCTCCATGAAGTTTTGCTGGATAGTCGACATGCGGGGTAGTGGGGGTATCGATATGAGGTTTCGGCGTATCGCCATGGCTCCAGGTTGAATCGATATGCTCCCCAGGGAAGGCGGCCTTGACGGCGCTTTGGATCTCGTTTTTTGAATATTTCAAGGCGCGGAGGACTTTTGCCGCCTGATCGCCGTTAAAACCTGCGCCTTCCAGGGCTTTGGCAATATCGTCGGCGCCATAGCCTAAAATAGCTTTTGTGTCGTCGCCAATTTGCTGGGCGTTGAGTCCAAAGGAGTCGTGAAGGATTTTACCGATGGCTTTGGCCGTGTTTTTAATTCCCTGGATAATTTTCTTCTTTAGCAGTTCCAACCATTTAGAGGGATCATGCAAAACTGCAGCGATGGCCTTTTTAACATACGGCTCCAAGACCCCAGGAAATGAGGCGAATGGTCTGTCGTCAAGATTCATACCGGAATCTGTAAGGGCCGTCAGCGATATTCCTTCCCATTCGAAAGTCGCCGAATTAATCCTCCCGGACGGCGCACCAGTAATTTTTTTATTAATGGATATAGAACAGGCTACATGAACGTCCGCCTTCACGCTGCCCAGCTTGCCAAAGTCCATGGTTTTATCAATGCCGGCGACGACGGACCCCGTGGCGGTCATTTGCTGATCGCTCTTTACGGTCAAGGTCATATCAAACTTCGTCGCGGTCGCCAGATCCCCGGAAAAATGAATCGTCAAACCGTCAAGCGTAATTTGGACCGCCGTTCTGGCAAGAGGCGCGCCGAGAAAATTAACCTGCGCGTCCAGGATCATGTAAGGCGCCTTGATAGAAAGTTCAGGGTAAGGTTTGTACGTCGACATGGAGAATAACGGACCGACGTCTTTTCTTTCGCTCGAGGTAATGGTCAGAAAATTATCGCTGTAAATTTTGATAAGCGACGTCGTACCTGTTGCGGTGATTCCCACATTAGGCTCAACGTCCACTTTGACGGTCGCCGACCAGGAAAGGATTGTTATTTTCCCGTCGACTTTGATTCCCTTCCTGAATACCGGCAGGTTGGCAATGATTGTATCTTCCGGGACGCAATAAATCTGAGCTTCCGTGGAGACGTCGATCGAGGTTCCGTCCAGTTTCAACTGGTAATGAATCCGGCCAGAAAGATCATTGAGATACCAAAGAGAGCCTTTTTTGTTAACTGTGATAGTTGTCGTTTGCGGGTTGGTACTCAGACTGACTTTGCCATACTGGCTGAAGGCGGCTGCGGTGGCGGCGACGTCGCGATTGTTCAAGGCGGCGGCGGCCGAGTTAGGCATTTTAAACGAACCGGTTCCTTCAAGCTTGACAGTGGAAAGTATCTTTTTAATTTTGGCGGGGACGGGCGTTTTCAAAACTCCCGCCAATTCGCCGACCACGTCGGCCAGGCTCAGGTTGCTGACGGCTCCGATGAACAGGCTTTGCGCGGGATCGGCGGAGTCCGCAAAGACCGCGATGGAACTGTCGAAAGTATCCACTTCGATTTGCGCGGCGAAACCCAGGCTTGGAACCCCTTCCCAATCTATGCCGATTTCCAAAGCTAGGCTTCTCAGTTTGATCACCCAGAATTGAAGCGATTTGTTTTTGCCGTCGTGGTTGACGGATTGCAGGTCGCCGGCCAGAAAAGCCCCGTTCGGCACGAAGGCCATCACCAGATCGAACTCGCAATAGGCTCCCTGTATGGGGACCGTCAAACTGCCAATCACGGAAAAAACCGGTTGTTCTTCAATGATCGCTAGTTGCAGAGTCCCCTGGACGTCTACGTCCTTTCTAAACTTTCCCGAAATGGTCGCGGTGAGTTTGGAATCGGCGGGCGGGTTGGTTCCCACTGAGAGCGCGACCTGTAAATTCTGAGGAAGCGACAAGAAACCGCGAAGCAGTTTCGTTACCGCTTGCAGGTCCATATCGATATTTGCATAAACGTTGAAACCTTTTTGAGGACCTGTAATGCCTTGCGGCAATTGGATTTTTTTAGTTTTGATATTTGGATTGTTGAACTGAGCCAAGTTCAGAAAGTTCAGGTTTGTGGGAACGATGGAGCCGACCACCATCAAGACGTCTTCCAGCGTCAGAACTTTTTCAAACGCCTCCAGCTTGGCCAGCCCGGGAATCTTGTCCAGCGTACTTTCCGGAACCTCCATGGCCAGCGCAAACCCCCATTGCCCGGCTACCTTCGTAACTTCAAACCCCAGACTGCCAAATCCTTTCATCTGGGTTCCCAGCATGAAGTCGTAAGCATCGCCCTGTTTTTCAATTAAGATCGAAGACTTTTCAAAGGTCAGGTCAAAGCCGTGAGGTATGGGTATGGCCGCCAGGGTCAACTTGGAAATCAACTGAGAAAGCTTGATGGTTTCGATAGCGGCGCGGAGAGAGACGTCTCCGGGTGTTGTGTAATTGACTTGAAAAACGATCCCGTCAATGAACTCCAGGTAGCCGGAGAAATTCCCTCCAAATTTTTTTCCTTCGGCGGAGGAGTTTAAGATATTGAGAGCGAGATTTTTAACGGTGAACGTTACCGACCCCAGTTCAATTTCCCAGGGAGTGTGGTCGGCCATCAGGATATTGAGGTTGTAGAATTTCCCCGGACTGACGTCGACGTCCACCTGGTCGACGCTCAGGTCGCCTATTGGAGGATTGGCTCCAGCCAACGGGATATACTTATTCATCAATTTTTTTAGCGGGAGATTTTGTGGTTGTTCCAGTTCGCCGTAGACCTCAAAAGCGGGATAATAGGCCCAGACTTTGACGGGGATTCCGTCCAGGTCCAAGCTCGCGCCGATTGAAGAGGTGTAGGAGGCCGTTCCTGAAAGCGGCGCCGCAACCATGAACTGGGCGAAAATTGAATCGATGCATATGTACTTGGGGATCAACGACCAATCGACGTCTGGAATGCCAATGGTGAGAAAGGAGAAGGAGACGTCGAGTCCTGATTCGGCTTTTGACAGATAAATCCCAATCGCCTCCAACTGTAAACTTTTAATTTTGTCGTTTACCGCTGAGGGGATTTGGGCGCCTAAATTTTCCGGCCCTGAAATTTCAACCAGATCTTCAAACTTTGCGATCGAAACGCCCTTAATATTTTCAGCCTCCAACATGACGCCGTCTATTCCTGGAGCGATCGTTGCGTGGACGTCCGTGGCGATCCCGGCGTCTTTTGCCTCAAATTTTCCGGTGTAAGCCAGGACTGGTGAATAAGTCGGGTTTTCTTTTTGCCATGTTTTGCTGGGCAGGGAGAAGATGTTGAACGCCCCCTGGTTGAATTCCATCTTGCCGAATTTGATATCTATTCCCAGCTCGGCTTTCAGGTAAATGCCCACCGGAGTTTTATTTTCTTTCCAAGGGTAGGCGTTTTTAGCCAGAGGCGGAAGTTTCTTTACGGTTTTTGGGATAACGATGGGACCGGACAGAGTCAACAACTGTCCTTTAGCAAAAGAATGATCGAACATACCGGCGACTCCACTCGGCGCCATTTTACCGGCGAAACTGATTCCTTTGTCCAGTTGAACGTTTAGCTTTTTAAATTCGAAAGGATCGGTGGAGACGATGAAATGAGAATTGTTCAGGACCAGCCGGTCCAACGGCGATTCCGGTTCCGTCCCGGCGGGAGTGGCAAAATCAGGCAACGTGGGTAGGCTGGGAAAACTGTCGGAAAACTTCCAGGAACCGGCGCCGGACGTTTCACCAATCAGGTCGTATTGAATGACCGCGCTTAAAATATTTTTAGCATTCAAGGTGAACGTCGCCAGAGCGGGCAGGTTGGGGCGGTTCATATAATTTGAAATGCCCTTGATGATCACCTGGGTTTGACTGCCCTGCGGGGTAACGTCCTTCGCCTCAGCGATGACGACGTCCACTCCGTTGTAGTAGTCGTCGACGATTGCGGTGAGTTGGGCGTAGGCGGGAGCGCGCGACGAGTAAATCGTGACTTGCCCATTGACGATTTTCAAAGCTTCTCTGAGAAATTTAATGTCCATTACGTCACCGCGTTATGCCAGGCGTTTGGAACGGCATTCGGCACCCTATATTTGTTGTAAATATAATTGATCCCCTGCATGGCTCCGGCGGCGTTGGAAGGGTAGGCCGTGGCGATCCAGGTTTTTGGAAAGCCCCAAACGTTTAAGCGAGGGTAAATGTTAAATATGGATTTGCTGTATTCCAACTCGATTTCAAACTTGATGTGCGTCGCGCCAATGGGAACGCCTCCATAAGGCATCCATAAGGGCGCATTGGGATTTCCAGGAGTGAGGGAAACGGCCAAGGCGTTAATGTGCCTTTCCACATTTCTCCAAGTTCCATGTTGTTGCCACTTGGCCCATTGGGGGGTAATATTGGTTGCAAGTTGAGGACCGCCGAGAGATAAAGCGAACACATGACCTTTATCAATTCCCGCTTGGCCAACGGTATTCCAGCCCACAGCTGGACTGGGAGTTCCGATATGGGGGCCGACCGCTCCCCCGCCCGTCCATACGACTCCTTCAACCGAGACCGTGCGCGGCCCATGTGCCATTCCGGGAGGCGGCGCTGGAGTCAACGACTCCGTTTGCATATCAACCGTTCCCAATGCGGCGGGTCTGTTTACCTGTCCCCCGTTTCGCCAAGTAGCGGTTGATTGAATAAGGGGATCGGGCGTTGCTGTATAGTCCATGGGTGAATCCTGAAAATTGGCAATAGGCCCCTGTTACAGAGCCGGCCCGGTTTTTATTTTCCCGTGTCGATGTGATGCTTCAAATGGTGCAGGGGCGTGTCGACATGAACGTGTTGGCCTTGCTGAACGGAGTCCACATGCGGCGTCCCATGCGCGTCTGTATGGACGCCCTGATGGGTTGAATCCACATGCGCGCCGGCTTCTTTATCGATATGGACGGGTTTCGGTCCGCCTCCAGAACTTCCGCCTCTGTCAATGTGGGGAGCGCGACTATCGGCGTGTGGACTCTTGGAATCTATATGCCGGCCTTTGGACTGGGTATCGACGTGTTCTCCACTGTCAACATGAGGCGCTGCGTCGACATGCTGGGCTTTGCCGGCACCGCCGGTTCCGCCCGCGCGCATGTCAATATGCTTGGAGGGAACGTCAACATGCGGTCCCGCGGCATGGTCCACATGCGGTGTGCCAGAGTCCACATGCGGCGTGCTTGAATCCACATGACGACCAAATACTTTATGGTCCAGGTGATGGCGCCCGGTATCGACATGATGGCTCGAGGCGTCTATATGTGGGCGACCCGGAACGTCGATATGAGGCGTGAGCGGCGAGTCGACATGTTGCCCGCCCCCGCCTCCGCCGCCTCCGGGCGTGTCGATATGCCTGCCGAGGTCGACATGATGGCCGAGCACGTTATGGTCGAGATGGGGTTTGGTATCGACGTGCGGCTTGTTGTGTGGCTTGTTGACGTCGATATGCTTGCCTTGATCCACATGATGACCCTGAATCGTGCTGTCAATGTGGGGACGGGTATCAATATGATTATTATCTTTGCGAGCCATGACGCCTCCTTATTCTAATGAGATTATTCGTTTCCTTAATTTATACGTCTATATGTTCTTTTGTATCTATATGCGGTTTGGTATCCACATGAGGAACCAGTTTATGATCCAGATGCGGCACGATTGGCGTATCGACGTGCGGGGTAACGGCATGGTCTACATGTGGATGATGATCCGTATGAACATGGGGCAACCAATGCTTATCCGCGTGAATATCTACATGATGACCCGTATCGATATGTTTCCTTCCAATGTCCCCATGGACTTTGCCCGGAGTGTCGACATGCGGCGCGCTGGGGGTGTCGAGATGCGGTCCGCTGTGAGGCGTGTCGATATGATGGACGCTGACGTCCGCGTGCAGTCCGGGGAAAGCCAGCTTGAGGGCTTCCTTGACGATATTCTCCGGATACATGCTTCTCAGGATGGTGGCGGCGGCGTTGGGACCAAAGCCGTACAGGGCCTGGCCGACTTCGTCCGCGCCGTAGCCTAAAATAGCTTTTGTGTCGTCGGCGATCTGCTGGCCGGTGCGGCCCAGGGTATGTTGCAGGATATTGCCGATCGCTTTGGGCGTCTGCGTAATCCCCTTGACCAATTTCTTTTTAACAAAATTCAACCAATGCTTGGCGTTGAGTAGATAAGCCGAGACCAGTTTTTTTGCCTCGGGTTCAAGAATGCCGACCATATTTGCAAAAGGTTTCTCGGCGGCTTTCAAACTCAGATTCGCAGGGATTTTGAAGCCAATTTTGTCGAATTCAAATGTCCCCTTGACCAACGTGGCATATGGCTTCAGGTCCTTCAGGCCTACGATAACGTCGCATTCAATATCCAGATCAAAATCAAGAGAACCCAATTTCCCAAAATCCAAAGTCTTGTCGATTTTGACCGCAATGGATCCTTCGGCGGACATTTTTGTCAGGCTGGATATTGAGGCCTTGAGATCGAATTTTGCGTCCGCCGTGAGTTGTCCTTTTAGTTCAAATTCCAAGCCGCTCAAGGTGATGAAGACATAGGCCCCGAGTTGCGATACGCCCAGGAACGAAATTTTTCCCGAGAACAAAATGTGCGGTTGCTTGAGTTCCTTTTCAACCGGCGCGGTATTGTAAAAGGTCGAAACCGAAAATATGGGACCCTTTTTGTCGTCTTTCTCGTCCGTAATGGTCAGGAAATCCTCGCCGTAAATTTTTATCGGCGACATTATGGCGGTGGCGCTGATTCCGTTATTGGTGTTGACAATTACTTTGACCTCGACCCACCAGGAAAGTATTTGCAACTTCCCGTTGACGATGATCCCTTTCCTGAATATCGGGAGCCTGGCAATGATCGTGTCGGTCGGCACGATATACAATTGGGCTTCCTGCGAAACGTCAATTGAATCGCCGTCCAGTTTAAGTTCGTAGTGTATTCGGTTGAATATATCGGCGACGTACCAAAGCTTGCCCTTCTTGTTAACCGTGATGAGGGTTTGTTGCGGGTTGTTAGGCAGGTCGACGTTGCCGTACTGTTGGAAGGCGCTGGAGGTATTGGGAATGTCCCGGTCGTCCAAGGCTTTGGCGACTGACTTTGGCATCTTAAACGTTCCGGTTCCAAAGATACCTATTGTGTCGAGAACGCTCAACAACTTGGGAGGAACTGGGTTCTTTAGTTCGCCCGTCAGCTCTTCCACCACATTTTTCAAAGTAATGTCGCTGACGGCGCCGATCAATATGCTTTGTAAAGGGTCCGCCGAGTCGATGAAAACCGTTATGGCGCTGTCGAAAGTCCCAACGTCCACTTGCGCTGAGACGCCGAGGCCGGGAACCCATTCCCAATCAATGGTTCCTATCAACGCCACTTCTCTCAGCTTGATGATCCAAAATTGTAGCGACTTGTTTTTTCCGTCGTGGTTGACGGTCCTGATGTCGCCCGACAACTCCGCTCCGTCGGCGACGATCATCAACGTCAAATCGAATTCGCAGTTGGCCCCTTGAATGGGAACCGTCAAACTGCCGGTCAAATAAATTTCCGGGTCACCCCCGTCAAAACCCAGACCCAAAATTCCTTCAACTTTTATCTTGTCCTTATACGCGCCGGATAATGAAGCGAGGAGCCTGGAGTTGGATATGGGGTCGACGGGATCGACCGTCAATGCGACCCCCAAATTGAAACTGACCGGTAGGGATAAAAATTTGCTGATCAGTTGCGTTCCCTTGTTCAGGTCCATGTTGATATCAGCGTATACGTTGAGCCCACGTTGCAATCCGTTGGACTGCGGCGGCAGATGGATTTTTTTTGTTTTTATGGCGGGGTTGTTGAACTGTGCCAGGTTGAGGAAACTGATATTGGTGGGAACGATAGAACCGACCACCATCAGAATCCCGTTGAGGGTAAGTATGTCGTCAAATTTTTTCAGGACGTCGCCGATTCCAGGGATTTTCTCCAGAGTTCCTTCGGGGATTTCCATAGCCAAAGCGAAACCCCATTCGCCGACGCGCGCGACCTCGAATGCCAGGCTCCCAAAATCCTTCATCTGAGTTCCCAGCATGAAAGCGTAGACCGAACCCTGTTTTGAAAAAATTACGGATGAATCGTGAAAGGTGAGATCGAAATTTTCTGGCAATTTGAAATGGCCGTCGGTCAACCCCTTCAAAATTTGCGAGAGCGTGATCTCCTGGACTTCGCTGCGCAACATCACGTCTCCGGGCGTGTTGTAGGCGATTTGCAGGGTGAGGCTGTCGATGAAGTCTATATAGCCCGAAAAAGAACCGCCCAAGGTATGGTCCGCCCCCGAGGAGGCAAATATATCCAACGCCAAGTCCTTGACGGTAAAGTGAACCGGACCCATTTCGATTTTCCAGGGAACGCTGTCCGCCATCAGAATATTGAGGTTGTAATATTTTCCCGGAGCGAGGTCCAATTGAACCTGATCGACGCTGAGGTCGCTCACGGGAGGATTCGCCCCCGCAATGGGAATATATTTTTTCATTAATTTGTCGAGGGGAAGATTCTGCGGGTTGGCTAGCTTGCCGAATATTTCAAAATCGGGAAAGTAGGCCGAGACGTCTATGGGAATTTCGACAAGGTCTAATTTGGCCCCTATTGAAGCGGTGAGGGAAGGTTTCGTCGTTAAAGGAGCGACCACCATAAATTTTGCAAAAATAGAATCCAGTTTAAAATACTTGGGAATCGCCGACCAATCGACGTTTGGGATTCCAATGGTAAGAAACGAATATTTTACGTCGAGGCCTTTTTCGGTTTTCGCCAGGAAAACGCCGATCTCTTCCAATTGCAAGCTTTGGATTTTATCTTTCACCTGTGGAGGAATTTTTGCTCCCAAATCTTCGGGGCCGGAAATATCGACCAGATCTTCAAAATTTTTAATGGAGACGCCCTGAATATTTTCAGCGCCCAACATCACCCCGTCCATTCCCACGTTAACGTTGGCCTGAACGTTGGCGGAGATATTGGCGCTTTTCACTTCAAATTTCCCCGTATAGGCCAAGGCTGGAGAATAAGAAGGGTTTTCCTTCTGCCACTTTTCATTCTGCAGGGAGAAAATGTGAAATTGGGCCTGATTAAACTCCATTTTCCCAAATTGGATATCCACGTCCAGGCTGGCGGTCAGGTAAATCCCCGGAAGGGTTTTATTTTGTTGCCAGGGATATACGTTTTTCACCAGAGGCGGCAGTTTCTTAATCACCTTGGGAAGGACGACGGGACCGGACAAGGTTAATTGTTGTCCTTTGGAAAAAGAATGCTCGAATATTCCGGCGACTCCTGTTGGCGTTAGTTTCCCGGCGAAACTGATTCCCTTATCCAGGTTTACTTTTAGCTTCTCAAATACAAATCGGTCCGTTGAAACCAGAAAATACGAATCGGTCAGGACCATCCGGTCTAATGGAGAAACCTGTTTTGCTTCCACGGACGCCTCAAGATCGAGGACCGAAGGCAAGCCAGGGAAACTATCGGAAAACTTCCAGGTGGAAGCGTCGACAACGTCTCCTATTAATGTGTATTGGAATACCGCTTTCAGGTTTCCCTTTGCGTCCAGGGTGAACGTTGCCAGGACGGGGAGGTTGGGACGGTTCAGGAAAGAGGACTCCCCCTGTATAATCACTTGGGTATTGCTGTTTTTGGGAGAAACGTCCTTGGCCTTGTCGATAGAGATGGGCTGACCGTTGTAATAATCGTCGACCAGATTTTTAATAGCCGTCGCGTTCGGATGAGTCGAATCGATGGCTACCCGGCCATTGGCGATCTTTAGCGCGTTTTTAAGCTCGTCGATAGTCATAATTTTTTCAACCTACCAATCATTGGGAACCGGTCCTGGAACAAAATAGTTTCGAAAAACATCAGGTCCATGCTGGGTCCCTGCAAGGTCGCAGGGAAAAGCTGTGACGTACCAGGCGATGGGGAAAGCCCATTGCGTAATAGATGGAGCGAGTTGCAAATGCAGGAGCCTTTTGTATTGCAATGTCACTTCGTATTTTATGTGCGTAGCCGCTGGTAGCGGAATCGGAAGTTTAAAGTTCTGCCAGGTTGCGTTTTTATAAGCGAGGGGCTGGGTCAGGGAATGAGCCAGAGTTTTAACGTCCGCTTCGACGTCCCTCCAAGCGCCGTGCTGTTGCCACGCGGCCCATTGAGGAACGACATTGGCCGGGATATTGGGGCCGCCCAGTTCCAATGCGAAGATGTGTCCCTTATCGACGCCCAACTCGCCGACGGTAACCCATCCGCCCAAAGGATGGGGGTTGACATGATGGCCGACGGCGCCGCGCGGGATAACAATGCCGGAAACAGAAACCGGACGGGGGCCGAGTTGAAAGACGCCGGTAGGAACGGCTGGCTGGAGCGATTGAGTATTTATAGTGACGGGTCCGTAATTCAACCCGCCATAAGCCAGACGGTTTTTCACTCCATTACGATAACAATGGTTCGAAATGGTTAGAGGGTCGTTTTGGATCGTATAAGGCATATCAAAACCACTCAGTTAGAAAAGTTGCTTTTAGCTGGCCGGAAGACACTTTAATAAGCTAAACTTCTATTTGGAATCTTGAAGTAATATTTCGAATAAGTCATTTTATCCGGAGATTATATTGCTATGGCATTAAAGTAAACAGAAAAATCAATTAAACGAATTATTTTTTCGTATACTACGCTGATTTTTTTAATTAAATTATGGCGAATTTTTTCGAGTGGGGCGGTCCCGACGCTTCCTCTCCCTTTGGAGCGTCGATCAGGAGGGTGAGCTACACTCTATTGCCGTCTGGCGACCGCTTTAACGGCGTCCGTGGAGTAAAAGGATCGAATCGCAACCCTCAAGGTGGCGTCAATCGGCCTTGCCGTTTTCGTCTAGGTCAAAATAGACCATCAACATTCCAGTAGGCGTGAGGTTTCATCCCAGGCTGGTCGACAGATGGGGCTCCGTAACAGGAAGTGGGGGTTCAAAGGCTCCGGCAGAGGTGAAAATCAAAATGCCGGTTAATAATGGGAATTATTCCATCCCAATAATCTTGCCATCCTGGTAATCGAGTTTTTCTGCGAGAGGGTTTTTCGGCAGGCCGGGCATGCGCAATATTTTTCCCGTCATGGGAATTAAAAACCCCGCCCCGGCGGCTATGAGAATCTCCCGAACTGTGACAGTAAAATTCTCGGGTCGTCCTATCTTCATGGGATCGTCGGTCAACGAGGACTGGGTTTTGGCGATGCAGATAGGTAGGTTCTGGTAGCCGAGCTTTTCAATGACTTCAAGATCGCGCTCGGCGTCTTTGGCGTAATCGACTCGGTCTGCTCCGTACATATTGTGGGCGACTTTCCATATCTTGGTTTTAACGCCTTCGTTCCAATCGTACAGGGGGCGAAAGGGTTGGCTGATTTTTTCCGCGTGGTCGACGACTTGTCGCGCCAGTTCCAGCCCGCCTTCTCCGCCGCGCGAAAAAACGTCGGCGACGGCGAAGGGAACCCGGAGTTCGTTTTGGCAGTAGGAGCGGACAATTTCTATCTCCTCTTCCGGGTCGCCTTCGAACCGGTTGAGGCAAACTATGGGCGGCTCGCAGAATTTTTTAATATTTTCTACATGCTTATGGAGATTGGGGAGGCCTTTTTTAACCGCTTCCGGGTTGGTTGCGCCGAGATGGTCTTTTAAAATCCCGCCGTGCATTTTGAGCGCCCGGCAAGTGGCGACCAGGACCACTGCCGCCGTGTCCAGCCCCGCTCCTCTGCATTTAATGTTGTAAAACTTTTCCGCGCCGAGATCGAATCCAAACCCCGCCTCCGTGACCGTCCAGTCGGACAGGGACAGAGCCATTCGCGTCGCTAGAACGGAATTGCAACCGTGCGCGATATTGGCAAAGGGTCCGCCGTGAACCAAGGCGGGGACTCCCTCGCTGGTCTGGACCAAATTGGGGAGCAGGGCGTCTTTCAGCAGAGCCGTCATGGCGCCGGCGCAGTTCAGGGATTTCGCGACGATAGGTTGTCCGTCCCGATCGAGGGCGACCAGTATTTTTTCCAGACGGAATTTTAGATCGGCGTGACTTTCCGCCAGGCAAAGGACGGCCATGATTTCCGACGCCGCGGTGATGTCGAATCCTGTTTCTCGCACGCCGATTCCGGATTTCCCGCCTGCCGCTAAAGTGACGTTGCGCAAAGAGCGATCGTTCATGTCGACGACACGGCGCCAGAAAATTTTATCCGGATCGACGTTGCGCAAGTCGCCGCGGAAGATTTTGTTGTCCAACACGGCGGACAGAAGATTGTGCGCGGAGGTGATTGCGTGGAAATCGCCGGTGAAATGAAGATTGATATCCTCGGCCGGCAAAACGCGGCTCAGGCCGCCGCCCGTCGCCCCGCCTTTCATTCCAAAGCAGGGACCGAGGGAGGGTTCGCGCAGGGCCAGGCAAACGGATTTTCCTAATCGAGCCAGCCCTTGGCCCAATCCGACAACGGTGGTGGTTTTCCCTTCGCCTGCGGGGGTCGGGGTCATCGCCGAGACCAGTATCAATTTTCCTCTGGGCGGAAATTTTTGCAACACCTCGAGCCGGATTTTGGCTTTGTCCGCGCCGTAGGGAATTATATCCTCGGGAGCGATACCGAGCTTTTCGGCGATTTCAGTAATGAGCGTCATTTCGGATTAGTAGTTTCGAATGATACATGCGGGCCTGGAAGCTCAGCCGCTCACGCCCTTCACCGCCCACATGATGCACTCCTCCAGCCGGATCAGCGCTGTATCCCGGCAACGCTTGTCCCCGTTCATAGCGACGTCCGGGTCGTTGATCGCCTTGTGAAGTTCGCTGGCCAACGTCTTGATGTCCTCGATGTAGGATATTTCATGGGCCTGGAGAGCCTTTTTGTGCCTGCGAATAGGGTCTTTCATGAATTCCTCCTTTGATTCCTATGGTTGGCGGGAGCGCCTGTTCTTTCGGGGCCGGGATTAGGGTAAATCGGGAGCGATTAAATACCAAAGCCAATATTGACCCTGTTCCCGCATTTAAGGTATATTTACCGAAATTTCCCGGCATTTTACAAGAATGATTTTACCCGGACCGGCGGCAGTTTACATGGTTTTATTTTTTAATCGTCATCAGGAGATATAAAACGTGGCCAGCACAAACGACCCTCTATATTGCCTTTGTCCCCAATGCGGGCGAGAGACCTTCTGGATCACATCTGGAGTGGGAGCTCCGGGTTCTTATGGATTCAATTGTAATTCTTGCGGCAAGCTCGCCAAGGAGGGCGATGAAATTCACGCAATATTGAACAAGCAGATTGAGGAAAGCAAGGCCAAGTGACCAGACAACCGGCGAGGCGCCGGGGCCAGCAGGCGTAACTTGTACGGGGAAGCTACACGCCGTGGTGAGCTTGCAACTCAGACCCTGCCCCCCACGGCGAGTGGCGGCGACGGCGCCGGGGCCAGCTGGCGGAGCTGGAACGGGGAGGCTCCAGGCCGTGGTGTGCGTGCAGCA
>JAJDBB010000040.1 GCA_029261555.1 Nitrospinaceae bacterium
TGGCGGGGCGAAGGTTAGCGTAAAGCCCCAAGCTCGACCGCAAGCCTAACAGCGCCCTCTCGGGCCGCAGAGAGAAATCGATACTCTCCCATTTGGGTCCGCCCACGGCGCCGAGCAAAACGGCGTCGGCTTCTTTTGCGGCGTTCAAGGTATCATCGGGAAGCGGTTTTCCCGTGGCTTCATAAGCCGCGCCGCCGACGGGCATTTCGGTAGTTTTCAGTTTCAGATCAAGTTTGGATTCGAGAACTCTCAAAACCCGCGCCGCCTGGGCCGTGACCTCCGGGCCGATGCCGTCACCGGGCAAAATCGTGATATTAAATTCCTGGCTCATCAATTTTTCCTGTTTGGAGTTGTTATGAAATGCAAAGGATAAGGACAGCGCGGATTAATGTAAACCATTTTTTGACGTGTCAGTCCTGCTTACGCGGGTCGGGGAGGCAATTTCTAAATTTATATATATAATGGCGTCTCATTGGAGATCCACGAGGACCGATTATTCTGGAGTCCCTCGGAACCAATCGGAGCAAATATGATCGACGGCAAGTACCTCACAGTTATCATGCCCGCCTACAACGCGGAAAAAACCCTGCGCCAAACTCACGCGGAAATTCCACACGGCCTGGTCGATGAAATCATTTTGACGGACGACGCCAGCGGAGACCAAACCGCAAAACTGGCGCGGGAACTGGGTATCAATACCTTCGTCCACGAAACCAATAAGGGGTACGGAGCCAATCAGAAAACCTGCTACCAAAAGGCGCTGGAGGGGAAATGCGATATCGTCGTCATGCTCCATCCGGATTACCAGTACACGCCAAAACTGATCCCCGCCATGGCGTCGATGATCGCAAGCGGCGTGTTCGACGCGGTGATCGCCTCGCGCATTCTGGGAAATCAAGCCATGGCCGGAGGCATGCCGGCGTATAAATATTTCTCGAATCGCGTTTTGACCTTGCTGGAAAACCTGCTGATCGGGCAAAAGCTGTCGGAGTACCACACGGGTTATCGTGCGTTCAGCCGGAAAATTCTGGAGACGATTCCCTTCCTGGAAAACTCCGACGACTTTGTGTTCGACAACGAAATGCTTTGCCAGGTTTTTTATTACGGCTTTCGAGTGGGCGAGGTTTCCTGTCCAGCGAAATATTTCCCCGAAGCCTCGTCGATCAATTTCCAGCGTAGCTTGAAGTATGGACTGGAGGTCATGCAAACGGCGATGAAATATTTTTTGAGCAAACGCGGGATCAAAAAATCTCCGATATTCGGCAAATATCAAGCCAATAAATTAAATTAATTATATTACTATAACTGTTTGATTTAAATTGGTTTAATCATAAAAAATTTTTATCAGACAAAGTCCCTGGGGCGGAGCGGTGGGACCCGCATTTTGCCGGTCACAGGATTCTAAAATTTTAACTACCTCTTCCGCCGCCAGCTTGCCCTTCCCTACCAGAACCAAGGTGCCAACGATGATGCGGACCATGTATTTTAAAAATCCGCCCCCCTCGAACTCCAGGTGAATGAAGTCCCCTTCGCGGATGAGGTCCAACCGGTACAGCTCCCGGACGCTGGTTTTGGTATCTGAGTTTGCGCCTCGGAAGGATGAAAAATCGTGCCGGCCAATCAGACAGGCCGACGCTCTTTCCATGGCCTCCCAATCCAAAGGGGATTGAATGAACCAGCATCGGTTCCAGCCTAGAGCCGAGGGATAGTCCCTGTTCAAAATACTGTAGCGGTAAATCTTTTTTTTGGCGAAGTAGCGGGAATCGAAATCTTCCGAAACCTCCTCGATGTGGGCCACGACAATATCCCGAGGGAAAAGGCTGTTGAGAGCCTTTTGAATTTCAACGGGACTCATTCTGGTATCAGCGGAGAAATGCGCGACCTGCGCTTTGGCATGGACCCCCGCGTCCGTCCGCCCCGCCCCCATGATATGAGTTCTGGTTTGCACAATTATTTCCACGGCTTTTTCCACCACTTCCTGGACGGCCAGGCCGTTCGGTTGGACCTGCCACCCGTGGTAATTGGAGCCGTCATACTCCAGGGTCAGTTTGAATTTCCGCATATCTTGACAAGTTGAAATGAAAACAAAAAAAACGCGCTGTCGCCTTGACTAACGCGTTTTTTCTGAATTTGGCCCTGTCCTTCGAGGGACGGGCATCCGTGCAAGAGTACGGATATTTAGATTGCCAAGTTAACTAAATCGAAAGGTGGACTCAAGCTCTTAATACCTCCTAAAGAGATTAGTAATGGCAATAGTTAATATAGCCCCCCGATGAAAAATTGCAATAGCCCCGATAGTATTTTTAATATTTTTTTAAACCGGGGTAGGCGGCTCGACCTAACGACAAGTTTGCCTATGCAATGTAAGGATTTTTCTATATGATATAAGCCTCAAAAATCATTGCATTTTATTTTTTGGAGTCTGATTATGAAGTCCTATGAAGACCTGGCGGGCGACGGTGGTTCCAATATCGTCGAGCAGGTGGTTTCCCAGCAGGGAAAACTGCGCGCCCGTCTGGATAAAATAAAGCACAAAGTTGTTCTGATGAGCGGCAAGGGCGGGGTCGGCAAAAGCTCCGTCACCGCAAACATCGCCGCCTGCCTGGCGGACCAGGGCCATTCCGTAGGCATCCTGGACGCGGATTTGAACGGTCCCAGCATTTGCCATTTGCTGGGGGTGGATCGCAATAAAAAATTAGTTATCGACGAAAACGGCGTGGAACCGGGCGTAGGTCACCTTGGCGTTAAAATCATGTCCATGGACATGTTGCTTCCTGATCCTGACTCCCCGGTTATCTGGACGGAAGATAAAGGCGCCAGCGCGGTATGGGTGAGCACCATGGAGTCAACCGCCTTGCGCGAATTGTTGATGGATACCAAATGGGAAGAGTTGGATTTCCTGTTGATCGACATGCCGCCGGGAAGCGACCGGATCGACAACATCCGCGACCTGATCCCGGAACTGGAAGGGGTTGTCGAAATCACCATCCCCTCCCCTGTCGCACAACATATCGTGTCCAAGTCCATCACCAAAAACACGAGAATGGGCGTGCCCGTGATCGGCCTGGTGGAAAACATGGCAACTTATGTTTGCCCGCATTGCGACCAGGAAGGCAAACTATTTGAGGGCGAAGACGCCCATGGGCTTGCCAAGGGCAAGGGAATCCCATATCTTGGGAAAATACCTTTCGACCCCAGAATTTCCCAAAAAAGAGAGGGCCTGTTTTATACGGAAAACAAGGATTCCCTGACGGGCAAGGCGATCGCCGAGCTTGTGAAAAATATTCTCAAATTTATCCAAAACAAAGCCAAATAATTTTAGGAGTCGAAATGAAATTTCTTTGCGTCCCTTGCGACGAACAAATGCAAACCCAGACCGAAGGCGTCATGCCCGAGGAGAAGCAAAATATAGCGTTGAAATTTAAATGTCCAAAATGCGACCACACGATCGCCATGCTCACGAACAAGTTCGAGACAGAATTTGTCAGCAAAATCGGCGTGGAGATGGGCGGCGGCTCGGCCGTGGGCCAGGGGCCAATGAGTATGGTGAGCACGCAGTTGGCCGAAGGCAAGGATGAGCTTAAGAAAGCCGCGCCCAAGGACGAGGAGTTGATCTGGACGGAGGAAGCGCAGGAGCGGATCAAGAAGGTTCCCTTCTTTGTGCGCAACATGGCCAAGAAAACCGTAATCAATTACGCCCAGGAAAGAGGCATCACGAAAATCGACGCCGCCTTAATGGACGAGGTACGGGAAAAAGTTGGTATGTAGTTTTTCCGAATCAGAAAAAGACCAAACGTAGAAAAGCCGTTTCCGGGTTAAACCGGAAGCGGCTTTTTTTATTTCAACGCCCCGCCTTTATCCCTCGAGTTTTCTCAGGTAGTCGTGCGAGTACAAACCGGTGTCGTGTCCGTCGCTCCAATGGAACTGGATGGCGTACAGCCCGACGTTGTGGACTTTAAGGGGACGAATGTTTTCGGCAACCGAATCCGGGTCCAGGCGTTTTTCGCCGGTCCATTCGTCGATGCATTGGGCGCAGGGGCATTTCTGCCTCAGCATCCGCACATTCAAACGGGATTCCACGCCATCCGTCCAGTCAATGCCCAACGTGGCTGGGTCGACCTGGAAAACTTTTTTAGGAGCGGGTTTTAGTTCGCCCGCGCTTTTAGTCTCTTCAGTTGTCATTTCTAAACAGTAGCATAGGAGCAAATCGGCTCCAAGCGGAATGTCATGTTTCAATAAATAAAAACAAACCTTTACAAAGAGGCCGAGCGACGGTTTCAGTAAGGCAAGTTTTTTCGGGCGGTAAAAGGGGAAGCCCGACTTAGGGAAGGGTTATATTGAGTTCGGTTTTGCTATCCGGGACGACGTTAATTTCCATGGCTTTTTCGCCTGCATAAGGATGCCAAACCATCACCCGGTACTTTCCGGGAGGTATATTGTCTATTTCAAAGGAGCCGTCCTCCTCGCTTACGTTGTAGTAAGGATTCCAAACCACCCGGGAACTGACGGACATCCAAAGATGCTGTTCACACTCCACATAAAAATGCGAGTCCCTGCCTTTTTTTAGTCGCTTTAATGATTTGGTCATGTCCACCTGGGCGCCCTTGTTGAGAAGCCACTTTTTGAAAAAGAATTTCCGCGTGGTCGTCCCAATGGAAAATCCTTTTGGATTATGGAGCACCCCTTCGTCATGGTTTTTTATGACAAGCAAACCTTTGGTTTCGAACTTCCCGGGTTTGCGGACCACGCCGACTTTTGGATGGGATTTGCAGTCTCTAAAGTCAATGACGACAGAACCTTTCTCCCATGATTTTCCCTGTTTGATATCTTCAATAAAAATCACGGCGTCTTTCAGTCCCTCGTCGTTCACCTCCACGTGCTGAAGGAGTAGCTCTCCTTTATCATTAGGGTCGGCGTTATCCAGACAGAATTTCGGATTATTTTTGGATTTCAAGTCTATTTTAACCGGCGGGGGAGCAGATCCCTTAAAGCTGATTTTCCCCTTAATGGAGCCGCCGTTTTTTACGTCTCCCTCAATGTATACGGGCTTTTTGGCGTAGGCCAACGACGACGCCAAAATCAGAATTTGAACCGCAACAAAAATAAATACAAAAAATCTTTTCATCATGGGGCGCGCCCTCTTTGCCAATCGTGGTTTATATCTTAAACAACCAATATTTGAACCGTCTTTACATATATTGAAATCATCCCAGGCATCGATGAAGCCGAACCGCAATCATAGACAAAGTAAAGTCCTTTTCAATTAATTTGACATGCGTCCGCGTCACTTTCCTTTTCATCAAAAACTTTAACGCTTGCATGCTTGTGTTGGACGAAATATGGACCTTATTCCCTACTTTTTTGACTTCGACCAAATCCGGATGGTCAACTTTAATTTTGAAATCCTCCAGGCCAAGCCCCTTCTCCCCAATATCAATTACATGAGTGGCGGAAAAACACAGGTTTATGGTCACATAGGTTTCCGCCAACAGGGATTTAATATAAACAATAAGTTCCCTGATTTGCTCGTCGCTAAAACCTGGGTGAGCGGGCATTGCCGTTCCCTTTATACCTTTGCGTATTGCCTCTTCCATTTGCTGGTCGGGGATCCTCGCCATTTGCATGAAATTAGTAAAGTCCCGGGGTTTGGGATCGAGTCCTACGGCCAAAAACCCCTCCCCATCTCCTAATTCTCCATGGCACATGGCGCAATCGGATTCCCGGTAAAAGGATTCTCCCAAAGAAGTCGCCGGCGGTTCGGGCAACTTGCTATACCGCTTATAGGAATCGAAGGCTGAACCACTGAGAGGAGTCAGAAAGACAACCAACAGGATTAATGGAATTTGAAAAAAAACAAATTGTTTTATGCGCATATTCAAATCAATCTCCTGCGTAACGTTTTTTAAATTCCTTGGCCGCCTCTTTCCTCTGGGCTTTTTCCTTGTCGGACATCTTACCCAGAAACCACTTGTGCTCGTCGCGATCGAGGATCAAATCCAGTTCGGCCAGCACGTCGCGAGCCTTTGTGGCCGCGCTCCCGCCTTTATGAATCGCCTTCTCGCAGGCTTCTCGTACCTGTGGAACGAAATGAATATAGAAACGTTCGGCCACTTCGAAGAAACCATGCCATTGAGTGTAGTCGGGAGCCATCATGGAGGCGCCATGCCGAGCACGACGGCCTTCGTGATGCCACAGATAAAAGTAGGTCCATTCCAACTCCTCGTCGAAATTGGTCGGCGTCAAGACGCCTCCGGCCTTCATCATTTTGACGATCTTTGTGGAGGGCTTGCCAAATTTTTCATTGTACAAAATAATGGCGCTGTCAAATTGGGCATAAAAGGCGTCCACATACTTATCAGCATGGCACTTCGTGCACACGTTGATCATATTATGCCTTCGGTTTTCCCAGGATTCCACTACTTCTCCCGCCTTAATCGCCTTGGCGTCGATTTTTTCCGATATTGGAGGACGCAGGTTCCAGGAAATGCGCCGACCGACGTCGTGGGTCACTGGTTGTTCTTCAGTGGCGCTCATGTGGCAGGTAGCGCAGGTTGGGGCGGCAGTATATTCCATTCCTACCCGCCACGGCTGGGCGTCCAAATTCATATATTCCTTAAACGCCCTGAAGGCGACGCCGTGTTTAGATTCCTCGTAAATTTCTTTTTGAGGATGGTCCGGTCCCATATGGCACTTGCCGCAACTTTCTGGTTGGCGTGACACCACAACAGAAAATTTATGGCGGGAATGGCAGGCAGCGCAGGAACCTTTACTGCCGTCGGGATTGATCCTGCCGATGCCCGAATTGGGCCAGGTCGCCGGATCGGGCCGTCCGCTATCCATGATCTTGATCACCGAACCGTGGCACTGCCAGCACCCGTTGACAGCCACTGGAGATTCGCCGTTCAACGCAAGCCGATTCATATCGCCTTCCACCACTTCCGCTAGCACATTGTCCAGAGAACCAATTATTTTCCCTGCGTCGGCATGATGGGAAGCCTGAAACTGCTCATTCTCCTGAACATGACATTTAGAGCAATCCTTGGGAGAAACCACGACGGAAATCAAGGAGTCCTCATGCATCCAAGCGTCCTTGTCTTCCGGTTCCGCCTCGTGACACTCCATACAGCCCACCCCGCGAAGCGCGTGCTTGCTGTCTCTCCATTGCTCGACTAGCGACGGACTTTTCACCGTATGACATCCCACGCAGTTTTTGCTATTTGAAGCCACTTTTATGGAGGCCTTTTTGCCGACAATGCGTTTGTTACTTTCTATGCCCCCGACGATCAGCAAGGCTCCAAGAAAAAACAACCCAATGACGCCGATAATTATTTTTTTGGCGTTGAGCGACATTTTATCCTCCGTATCAATTTATTTATTCCCGTCATGCAAACGCTTCCCAAACGGTCAAGATCAAATAAAACGTGAATCCGAAAAACCCGATCCAAATGGTGAGTTCCAGGCCGGGATATTTTTTTTCCAAAAACTGGTCGATGAACGGCCACAACGCCAGGACGCCGACAAAAAACATCTGCCCCACCACGCCGATATATATATTCGTCAATTTCAGCCAGCGAAAGGACGCGTAGAAATACCACTCGGGCTTGATATGGTCCGGGGTAACCAGAGGATTGGCTATTTCCCCAAGTCCTGCGGGAAAAACCAGCGACATAATCGTCAGCAAATATAGAATGAGGATGGCTATGATGCATTCGGTGAGAAAATGGTCCGGGAACAGGGGAAAGGTTTTATGTTCCAGTTTTTTTTCCTCGTCGAACTCAAATTCTGTAACGCCGTGCATTCGAACCAGAACGATGTGGACGGCAATCAAAGCGACCAGGGCGCCTGGGAAAATGACCACGTGAAACACAAACAAACGCGTAAGGGTATTCCCAGACATCTCTGGACCGCCGCGAATAAAATCGGCGGCATAGGAGCCTATCAGGGGAACGCTTGCGGCGATTTCCGTTCCTACCATCGCGGCCCAGTAGGACAGTTGATCGTAGATCAGGGAATAGCCGGAAAATCCCAGCCCCAAGGTGATGAAAAATATGACCACCCCGAGCATCCAATTCAGTTCCCGGGGTTTGCGAAACGCTCCCGTGAAGTAAATGCGCGACATATGGAGCATGACGGTGACGATCATGAGTTCGGAAGCCCACTTATGAAGGCTCCTGACGTACCAGCCAAATCGCACCTCGTTGGTGATCTTGAAAACGCTGTCGTAGGCTTGCTCTGGCGTCGGGACGTAGTGGAACATCAGGAAGACGCCGGTCACGATCTGAATGGCAAACAATATGGCCGGGGTCCCACCCAGGGCAAACCACCAATGTTTAAGATGATTGGGAACCGGCTCGTTGGTCAGGGTTTTGAATTCCTGAACGTCGACAGGAATCCGCTCCTTGACCCAACCAGTCAACCTTTCAATATTTTTTTCAGCCCACATAAACTTCGTCCACGTAAATATAAACGGCGCCGTCGACAACCTCCACCGGATAAGAGTTGAGCGGTTTCGGCGGCGGCCCCTTGAGCACCTTTCCCTGCGCGTCGAAATAACCTTCATGACAGGGACAGTAAAATTGTTTTTTATTTTTCTTCCAAAACACCTGGCATCCCAGATGCGTGCACTTGGTGGACAGAGCGGTGTACCCCTCCCCTGTATTAACGATACTTATTTTTTGACCCTTAAGGTCGGTGAAGCCAAGGTTGTGGCCAGGCGGGATGTCGGAAGCCTTGCCGACGTATAGTTTGCGCCGAGGCTTTGCCTTTAACGTTGGAAATAGGAAACCCAAAAAGTAAAACGCCATGAACCCGAGTCCGGCAATGAGGCTGGACCCCATGAAAGCGTTTACAAAAAACCCCCGGCGAGTTGAAGTCCGGGATTCAAGCTCCGAGTTTGCCTCTATATTTTCCATCCATCAGACTCCGCTTGATAATAAAGACAAGATAAGGGCGCAGGCTTGCAAACAGGGAAACCAAAAGTGGCCTCCGACGTACAGGAACCAATTACCGCAACTAACCCTACTGTATAAGACCATTTTGGCAGAAAAAAATTCCCGCTATTTTTGGGAACTCTTTTCAGGGACTGTGAAGGGAGGGCAAAAAAAACGGCTCCCAAAAAGGGAGCCGTACAAGTTAAATATTTTGCGCTAAACGACGCTACTCTTTCCAGGCAAGCTCGAAACTGGTTTCGGGCTTGTCCTCTTTAGCTTGATTGATGCTGATCTGCGCCGCCACCTTTCCGGCCAGTTCGATATAAGCTTGGCTGGCAGGGGAATTAGGATCGTTCAGGGTGATGGGTTTTCCAAGGTCGCCGCCCTCGCAAATTTCCCCGATGATGGGGATCTGCCCAAGCAAGGGAACCTGAAACCGGTCGGCCAGCTTTTGCCCTCCGCCTTGACGGAAGATATGGTATTTCTTGTCCGGCATGTCCGGCGGAATAAAATAAGTCATGTTCTCCACGATTCCCAGAACCGGAACCTTGACCTGCTGAAACATTTTAACGCCTTTGTCCGCGTCGATGAGACTCACCTCTTGCGGAGTGGTCACCACCACGCCTCCGGAAAGCGGCGCTTTTTGTGTGAGCGTCAATTGCACGTCCCCCGTTCCGGGAGGCAGGTCGATCACCAGATAATCCAACTCGCCCCAATCGACGTTCATGAGAAACTGTTGGATGATGCCGCCGAGCATGGGACCGCGTAGCATGAGCGGCTGGCCTTCCTTGGTTAAAAACGCGGCGGAGACCACTTTCATCCCAAATTTTTCATGGGGATAAAATTTATTGTCCTCACCTGCCTTGGGCGGGGAAATGGGAATGCCCAACATTTGCGGAATACTGGGTCCGTAAATGTCCGCATCCATGATTCCTACCCGCGCCCCGGTCAAGCTCAGCGCGGCGGCGATATTGACGGTGACGGTGGATTTACCCACCCCTCCCTTTCCACTGGCCACGGCAATGATATTTTTAACGCCCGTCAGAACCGGCTGGTTGTGCTCCGACGCCCGGACCACGGCGGTCATGTTGACCTCCACGCTGTCGACGCCTTCGATGGTCCCGACTTTTTCCGAACATTCGTTCTTCAACTGCTCCTTGACAGGGCAAGCCGGAGTGGTCAGTTCCACGTCGAACTTGACCTTGCCGGAATCGATTTCCATATTTTTAACAAAACCCAGGCTCACAATATTTTTGTGCAGATCCGGGTCCATAACCGTTTTTAAAGCCTCAATAACTTTGGCTTGTAAAGCTTCGCTCGACATACCGTTCTCCTAAATTAAATTTTCCTTACATTGCCCTTATTTGACGTCTACGCTTTGGAAAAGATTTATTTATTAATAACCCTCGTCTTGACTCCGGGCAACGCAACCCTTTAGAATATTTTCAACATATTGTATAGAATTGAATTTTCTCTACAATATATTGTATGATCGCTTCCCGCAGTATTTTGGCGGTTCCGCCTAAGCTTGTGATTTCCCCAAAGCCTGCGTTCAAATTTAAATCAAACCTTAAGTAATTCCCGAACTGATGGCAAACGAAATCGTATCCGATATTTGCGACGAACTGGAAAACCGGTTTCTAACTTATGCGCTGTCCACAATCGTCTCCCGTTCCCTGCCGGACGTGCGCGATGGACTGAAACCCATTCATCGCCGGATTTTGTACGCCATGCACAGTATTGGATTGTCCTCCGCCACGCGACACGTCAAATCCGCGAAAATAATCGGCGAAGTTTTAGGTAAATTTCACCCGCACGGCGACGCATCCACCTACGAGGCAATGGCCCGATTGGCCCAGGATTTCTCCATGCGCTACCCCCTGGTCGACGGCAAGGGCAATTTCGGTTCCGTGGACGGGGACTCCCCGGCGGCCTACCGTTACACCGAGGGGCGATTGACGCCCATCACGGCATTTGTCCTAAACGATATTAAAAAGGAAACCGTCGACTTCAAACCGAATTACGACAACACCATAAACGAACCGGTGGTATTGCCTTCGCGCATCCCCAACCTGTTGATCAACGGGTCTTCCGGCATCGCGGTGGGAATGGCCTGCTCATTTCCCAGCCACAACCTGACGGAAATTTTGAACGGACTTTGCGCCCTCATCGACGAACCGGGACTCAGCGTTCCGCAATTGATGAAACATATCAAGGGTCCGGATTTCTATACCGAAGGAATGATTTTAAATTCCAAAACCGAGTTGCGGAAGATCTACGAAGAAGGAGCCGGGTCGATCAAAATTCGCGGCGAGTGGAAACTGGAATCCCTGCCCCGAGGAAAAACGCAAATCATCCTGACCTCGATTCCTTACGGCGTAAACAAAGCTCGGCTGGTCGAGAAAATCGCGGAAATCATCATCACCAAAAAACTCTCTCCCCTGCTGGACGTCCGGGACGAAAGCGACGAGGCCATTCGCATGGTGTTGGAAATAAAATCCGACGCCGATCCGGAAAAAATTATGGCCTATGTGATCAAGCACACCGACTTTGATACCAACTTTCCGGTCAACTTCACCTGCCTCAAACCCAACGGCGAACCGGGAAAGCTTTCACTCCTGGAAATTTGCCGCTATTTTCTCGATTTCCGCAAGGAAGTGGTTACCCGGCGTTTCAATTATGAGTTATCCCTGCTGGTTAAAAGACTGCATATTCTGGCGGCGCTGGAAATCATTTTCTCCAACCTGGACAAGGCGCTTAAACTGATCCGCTCGTCCAAGTCGCGCGCCGAAGCGCATGGAAAGTTAAGAAAACAGTTCAAATTGGACGACGAACAAACCGACGCCATTCTGGAAATCCCTCTTTACCGCCTTGTCGGGTTGGAGATCGACAAAATTCTGGACGAAAAAAATGAAAAGACAAAAGAGAAAAAACGCATCGAAAGTATTTTAAAATCGCCGAAGAAAATCTGGAGCGAAGTCCGGGATGAATTCCAGGAAATCTTAAAATCACACGGTGACAAACGGCGCTCAAAAATACGAACTCTTGAAGTTCTTGATTTTAACCCCGAGGATTTCGTGGAGCATGAGGACGTGTGCCTGATCCTGAGCCAAAACGGATGGTTGAGGAAAATGAAATCCGTTGGCGATCCCGCGTCACTCAAGTTCAGGGAAAACGACTCGCTCATGTCGATGCTCAGGGCAAACACGCGGGATTTGGCGGCTTATTTTACCTCCCGAGGAATGGTATACGTTCAAAAAATACATTCCATCCCGTTCACCCGCGGCGGCTTTGGGGAACCCATTCAAAACAATTTTAAATTTGTAGACGGCGAGCGTCTAGTGGCCGTGCTGGCTCTCAAACAGGATAACGGCGCCGAGGAAACCGACGCCTCTCCTCCGGACGATACAAACGGCCAGCAAGCCGCTTTTGATTTTTCCCAGGAGGTGGACGCGGGGTCTCAGGCAATGGTCGCCAACGACGCCGGCTACGGATTTCTGTTTCCCTTGTCAAACCTGAGCGAAACCACCCGCGCGGGCAAACGGGCCATGTCCCTTCAGGACGATTCCCGCATGCTGGGATTCGAAATCGCAACCTGCGATCATGTCTTCCTCGCCACGCAAAAGGGCAAGGGAGTGATTTTGCCGCGGGAAGAAATCACCGTATTGAACGGGGTGGGTCGCGGGATCAAATTGATCAAACTGAAGGACGACGTTCTGGTCGGGTTCAAGTTTGTGAGTTTAAAGGATACCGTTGAATTGGAATTTGAGGACGGCAGTCGAAAACCGCTCTCTATGAAAAAAGTCCCGGTTTATAACCGCGGATGTCAGGGCGTGATCATCTCCAAGCGAAAAAACATTAAGCGAATCGAGTAGCAAATCATGGCGGAATATAAGGCCAAAGACATACAGGTATTGGAAGGACTGGAACCGGTGCGACGCCGTCCCGGCATGTACATCGGCTCGACGGCTCCCGCTGGGATGCACCATCTGGTATGGGAAATCCTGGATAACTGCGTCGACGAAGCCTTGAACGGGCATTGCGACTCCATAGAAATCATTTTGGAAAAAGACGGCGGCCTCGAGATCAAGGATAACGGGCGCGGCGTTCCCGTGGATCAATTTCAAAAAACTAAAAAAAGCGCTATGGAGGTCTTGTTCACAACCTTGCACTCCGGCGGCAAATTCGATCACGATACCTATAAAGTATCCGGCGGCTTGCACGGCGTCGGCATGGCGGTGGTTTGCGCTCTATCCGAAAACCTTGTCGCCGTCTCCTCACGCGACGGTCATGAATGGACGCAAAATTATTCCCGAGGCAAGCCGACTACTAAACTCAAAAAAGGCAAAGCGACTCGACGTTACGGGACGTCCGTTTATTTCAAACCCGATCCAAAAATTTTCCCTAAAACCGATTTCAATCTAAAATGGATTCTGGAACGGGCGGAGTCCAAGGCCTTCCTTAATAAGGGACTAAAAATCACGGTCCGCGAAAACGGAAAAACCCACAAATTTGAATATCCCGAGGGCATCAAGGACTATATAAAAAAAATGGTCGGCGCCGGTTCCACTTTGATGGACGAGCCTTTTTACATCGAAAAAGAAGACGACGACCTGAGATTAGAAGCGGCTTTTTTATGGACGACCAAAAACGAATCGGAAATTCATTCCTATGCAAATTCCATCAAGACCGTGGACGGCGGCACGCATGAAACCGGTTTCAAAAATGGAGCGACCAAGGCCATGCGCGCCTACATCGAACGGCGCAATCTTCTTCCCAAGGGGATTCCAAGCATTTCCGGGGAGGACGTGCGCGAGGGGTTGACCGCCATCGTCAATCTTTATTTATCCGGGGAGGTGGAATTTCAGGGGCAAACCAAGGGGCGCTTGAATTCGGACGTCGCCTCCCAGGTGGAAGCGGTGATTAAACATTCGCTGGAACATTTCCTCCACGACCAGCAATCACTGGGCGACCGGCTGGCGGGCCGAGTCGTGATGGCCGCGCAGGCGCGAATCGCTTCCCGACAGGCGCGCGAGGCGGTGCAAAGAAAAACCAACATCTCCCATCGCCTCAACCTTCCCGGCAAACTTTCGGACTGCTCTTCCACTCAAAGGGATGAGTCGGAGATTTTCATTTGCGAAGGCGATTCCGCCGGCGGTTCCAGCAAACAGGCGCGGGATAGAAAAACCCAGGCCATCCTGCCCCTGCGAGGAAAAATTTTGAACGTCGAAACCGCCAATCTGGCCAAAACCCTGGCCAACGCTGAAATCAAAAACCTGATGTCCGCCCTGGGAGCTGGGATCGAACCCAAATTCGAATATTCAAAATTGCGTTACGGCAAGATCATTATCATGACGGACGCCGACGTCGACGGCGCGCATATTTGCTCGCTTCTGTTGACCTTCTTTTTCCGCTATATGCCGCAACTGATAAAAAACGGCCATTTATACATTGCTCAACCGCCGCTTTACCGAATCGACTCGGGCAAAAAGAGTTTTTATGCACTGGATGATAAAGAAAAAGACTCCATCATAAAAAAACTCAACGGAGCGAAGCATGAAATTGGGCGATTCAAAGGACTCGGGGAAATGCCGGTGGCTGATTTGAGAGAAACCACCATGGACAAAACCAAACGCGCCATGATCCAGGTAAAAATGGCCAACGAGGAAAATACCGACCAATTATTTGGCCAGTTGATGGGAAAGGACGCCCAGTTTCGCTATCGATTTATTACGGAACGAGCGGCTTTTGTCCAGGACGTCCTTGATATTTAAGGGGTTTTAAAATACACTAAATTTTCACCCTACAAACACAATCCGGCCTTGGCCGGAATTTTTTGATTTTGCGGAATGAATCAAACCGACTCAGACTGGTTGAACAAATTTTTCAAAAATTCCCCTCTATTTTCCGGCTTCCAACAGGAGGATATTAATCATCTTGTGGATTACATGGACCGGGCAAATTTTTCCAAAGGGGAAACTATCATTAAAGAAGGAGACCACGGCGAGTGGTTTTTTATCGTGCGCTCCGGTCAAATCAAGGTCTGCATTAAAAAATGGCTTCGCGGCCTGTCCAAAGTCGCTACCCTGGGATCGGAAGATTTTTTTGGCGAAATGGCCTTGATCGACAATCAACCTCGTTCAGCTACCCTGATCGCCGAAGAAGACTCAACGTGTTTCATGCTTTACAAATCAAAATTTGAAAGCCTGATCAAAAGCGACCCCAGCTTTAAAAATGCTTTGGAAGACGTCGTCTCCAAACGCCAGGAAAAATCCTGACCTCTGCTCCTTCCCCGCCGAATTCCCGGTATTCCAAATTACCGGTTTCGATCTCGACCGATCCATAATACAATCATCCAACGTTACATTTTTTCCCAGCGAAAACTATTTAAGCGAAAGCGGACGGACGCCCTTTTGAAATATCGAAAACTCACGTTGATTTTGCTCTTGCTGTTGTTTTGCGCGCTTGCTCCCATCACATTGGCGAGAGACGCCGAATCCTCCGAAGCCGATGGAATGGCGCTCATATCCGGAGGAAAATTCGTCATGGGTCGCGAGGGTTCCAGCAACAAAACACCGCACGAAGTGGAATTGTCTTCGTTTTACCTAGATGTTCGCGAAGCGACGCAGGCGGATTATGAAAAAAAGCGAGGATTCAATCCGGCAAAATTTTCAGGCCCAAACCATCCGGTCGAACAAGTCACCTGGCATGAAGCCAGGGCTTACTGCTCCCAGTTAGGCAAACGCCTACCCACGGAGGCTGAATGGGAATATGCGGCGCGCGGCGGAACCAAAACCGAATATTACTGGGGCGACGAAATGAATCCTGACTATGCCTGGTTTGAGGAAAATGCCGCAGAAGCCACTCATCCCACCGGAACAAAGAAACCAAATTCTTTCGGCCTTTACGACATGTCCGGAAACGTCTGGGAATGGACGGCGGACTGGTACGCCAAACGCTTCTACGAAGAAAGCCCGAAGAAAGACCCTCAGGGACCGAAGTCCGGCGAAGAAAAAGTCATACGCGGCGGCTCCTGGTATTCCAGCGACCGCCACCTGTCTTCGGCAACCCGCTATTGGTCCGAACCCAATATACGCAACAGTAATTTTGGATTTCGTTGCGCCCGAGATTCATCCCCAAAATAAGGAGACAAGCATGGCGGGAATAGAAAGACGCTTTTCCCTGGACAAGGTAAAAATCGACCCGGAATTGGCCAACCGGATCATATCGGCTGACGGCGACGATACGCTCGGCCATTGGGACGGCGAAAAAATTGAAGACCTGCAAAAGGAGCTGGATCGGATCGAGAAAAGATACGATCCCAATTACTCAAGCCTGCCGCATTCATCCAACCTGCCGAAAGACTTAAAGGATCAAGTGGAAAAGGATTGTCCCATCTGGGCCTGCGATAAATCCGGAAATTGTCTGGTGGGAGAACAGGCGGACAAGGTCCGAACCGTGGACCAGGTCCGGGAAAAGTACCAAAAAAAATATGGCGGCGTCGACAAGTTCAAGGAAAAGCTTAAAAAAGAGCGAGAGGAACTGATCGCCCGGCTCAAAACCTGAACTCCCGTCAAAATGAATTCCTCTCCCTTAATTAAAATTGCCAGCTTGCTCCCCTCCGCCACGGAGATCATTTGCCAGTTGGGGCTGGCTTCCAATCTAGTGGGCGTGTCCCACGAATGCGATTTTCCGGAGCAGGTAAAATCCCTGCCCCGCCTCACCCGATCGCGAATTAATACGAACCGCCCCAGCGGAGATATACACGCCAATGTTACCGAGATTGTAAAAAGCGCCGTCTCCGTTTACGACCTGGAACTGGATACCATAAAAGAATTGCAACCCGACTACCTGGTGACACAGGACCTGTGCGACGTCTGCGCGGTATCGTTCGACCAGGTGAAAAACGCCTGCGACAGCGTTTTCGATTTTCCCACGCGGATCATCTCCCTTCGTCCTAAATTCCTGGACGACGTATGGGACGATCTAAAACGGGTGAGCGAAACGTTTGAGGCGCATGACAGGTACGAAAAGTTTCGGACAGACGTGGACGAACGAATAGCGGCGATAAAAAACGCAATTACAACGCACGGTCCCGAAAAGAAAAAAATACTGACCGTTGAATGGCTGGACCCGGTATTTATCGGCGGCATGTGGGTTCCGGAGATGATAGATATTTGCGGCGGCGAATACCTGTTAGCCGATCTCGGCGAACCCGCTCAATGCGTCGATTACGCCGCCCTGGAAAAAATCAATCCCGACGTGGTGGTGGTGAAACCCTGCGGATACGATTTAAATAAAACCAAATCAGACTTCGATCTATTGAGCGCCAATATCCCCTGGAAGGGCTGGAACGCCTGGAAAACCGGACAGGTTTACCTGGTGGACGGCAACGCTTATTTTAACCGGCCCGGCCCGCGAATTATCGACTCGCTGGAAATCCTCGCCGCCTGCATCCACCCGAAACTGTTTCCCGAATTCTGGAAAACCTACGGGGACGGTATCATCCAATTGGACGCAGAGTTTTAAATCTATGTCTCAAACCGGGAAAATTGAATCGATCCTGGTAATTGGTCTGGGCAAGGTGGGGACGCTGGTTGCGACCTTGCTGAATTTGACGGGTTACCAGGTTTTGGGAGTCGACCGAAATCCGCCTTCTAGAGGATATTCCTTCAAAACCAAAAAACTGGCGGTAGAAAATTCCCGTTCGTTTAGAGCGGTTCTAAAAAAATACGACGCCGTTGTCACCTGCCTGCCTTACCATCTCAACCTGGCCGTCGCTAAAGAGGCGCATTCCGCCGGCAAACATTATTTTGACCTCACCGAGGACGTACCCACCACCCAGGCGATTCAAAAACTCGCACGCACGGCTAAGGGAGTCATGGCTCCGCAATGCGGGTTGGCGCCGGGTTATATCGGCGTGGTCGGCGCGGATTTGGCCAAGCGTTTCGACCAAATACGCAGTCTGGAATTGAGAGTGGGCGCCCTACCCCAGCATCCTCGCGGCTTGCTCGGCTACGCATTCAACTGGTCTCCCGAGGGCGTGGTCAACGAATACCTGAACGATTGTCAGGTCCTGGTTGACGGCAAAAAAGCCGTCGCGCCTCCCATGGGCGGTTTGGAAACCATTGTGATTGACGGCGTCCAATTGGAAGCGTTTTCCACGTCCGGGGGGCTGGGCACGCTGTGCAACACGTTCGAGGGTAAGATCGGCAAGCTGAATTATAAAACCATCCGCTACCCCGGCCATTGCAAATTGATGCAGTTTTTTTTCAACGAATTACTGATGAAAAACGATCGCGCCAAGGCCGGAGAAATCCTGGTGAACGCCAAGCCGCCGGTCAACGACGACGTCGTTTATATTCACGCTGCGGCAGAAGGCCAACAAGGCGGACGCCTTTTCCGCGAAGAATATGTGACCAATCTTCGCCCTAAGGAGATCGCCGGAAAAATGTGGCGGGCAATTTCCTGGACCACGGCGGCTTCGGTTTGCGCGGTGGTGAATCTGGTCTCCGAGGGAAAACTACCCGCCAAGGGATTCATCCGTCAGGAGAAAGTAGCGCTGGAAGATTTTCTAGCGACTCCCACCGGAAGCTATTTTAAAGCTTAATAAAGGTTTAAAATTCAACCGACGCCTCCCATCCCCGCATTGAATTGGGACCCAAATTGTAGTACTCTGATTAACTAAATTTTGGAGCTTTAATGCCATGCCGCATTACGACCATAGTTGCGAAAAATGTAAAAAAGATTTTGTGGTGGAAATGAAAATTTCCGAAGTCGACAAGAAGAAAGTAAAATGTCCGGAGTGCGGGTCCGTCAAGGTAAGCCGCAACGTCACCAACAATTCATTCACGTCCGAAAGCGTTAACCGTTACGTTTGGGACAAATCATAAACATCCCCGTTAACTATTCATGCCAGCCACTCTGACTCCCGTTCTTAAACAAGCGAAGCCTCTTCCCGGAAGATTCGGCGAATTGACGCGCATGCCTTTCCAGCGCATCCATATTGAAATAACCAATGTGTGCAATTTCGACTGCACCTTTTGTCCAAA
>JAJDBB010000041.1 GCA_029261555.1 Nitrospinaceae bacterium
TTGCCAGAACGCCGACGGCGGTTGGGGCGAAACCTGCCTGAGCTACCGCAAACCCGAGCTTCGCGGACAGGGCGTAACCACTGCCTCGCAAACCGCCTGGGCGACGATGGCGCTGATGGCCGCCGGCGAAACCGACAGCGATGCCGTAAAGCGCGGCGTCCGGTTTTTAGTCGATACCCAGAAAGAAGACGGTTCCTGGTGGGAGAAACATTTCACCGGCACCGGGTTCCCCGCCCACTTTTTCCTCAAGTACCATATGTACTCGCGCTTCTTCCCCCTGATGGCGCTCGCCCAATACCAAAACGGCTTCCGCCCGCCGGCGAAGGCGCCGGGGCCAGTAGGCGTAACTCATTAGGATAAAGCCAAGCGCTACGGTGAGTGGCGGCGAGTGGCTCCGGTCGGCAAAAATAAATTGTTACAAAAGATTCGCTAAAGTTTCAGGAGTTCCTGCCGATAAGGAGTTAGGGTCCGTTTACCCCGAACAACATTTAGCCTTATTTATCAATAGGTTTATTGTGTTTGACGGGTGGGGAAGCGGTTGCCTGATGGGTCGATAGCGGGATAATTTTTCCGTATTTTATTTTTTTTCACCCCGGAAAAGTATCGAAAAGGGTCTGGCCCGATGTCTTTATCGGTGGAAAAAGTTTAAACTTTAATTATAAAACGACAGATTTTTTTTCAGGCTAATAAGTTTTTTAGCGTCAACAAATGGGAGGGTTTTAGCCATGGCACAGGGCGACAATTTTCCAATAGACAACAATGGCGGTTTCCGTACCATTCTTCCGCCGAACCAACAGCCGGGACAGGTTAATTCTCCGGAGCAGGCCAACCCCCTGGAAGAAGCGGCAGGGGAAATTCAGGACGACCAGGAAGTCACCCGGCAAGAGGATCGAGTGACGCTGACCGGCGAAAATCAAATCGGCGTGCGCACTCCGCGTCCGGGTCAAACCGAGGCGACGGCGGAGAACGCCAACAATTTCCGCGTACCCCGATCGGGAGACGTCGTCGAGGCGGGACCGGCGGAACCTTCGCCCGTCGAGCGGGCGAACGACGAAGTGGAGGCGGAGTTTACCGCGCGCCAACCCGCCCCTCCGCCAACGGCGGAGCAGGAGTTTACGGAGGACGAGCAGGCCGCCAGCGTTGCCAACCGGGGAGCGGCGGCGAGGATTGAAAATCGTCCCCCGGAAGCCGAGACCGGAAACCCCGCGGAAAATCGCGTGGAAGAAGCGGCTCGACCGCCGTCGGTCAGGGAAACGGTTGCCGCTGAAACGCGGCAGGAAGACAGACCCGAACCCGAGGTCCGCGAAACGTCAAACCGGGAGAACATTGAAGCCGCGGCCCAGGCAAGAGCGGCGGAGCGTAATAGCGCAAACGAAGAACGGACCGAAACGGAAGACGTTCAACGGCAGGAAAACGCCAATCCCTCTTCGGTGCAAACCCAGGTGGGACAAAACGTCGATCGTTTGGTTTAAACAGCTCCCCCTTGCAAAGGGGGTTGGGGGGATTCTTCCTCTAAGAATTTCAATGGCCGGCGAAGGCGACGGGGCCAGTTAAAAACAGAAAAAGGTTAGCAGAGGTCGGTTGATGGTTGGCGGTTAAAGAAGAATATTCAGCGGCAAACTATTACCTGCGGCGGTTGCGCCGCAAGAAAAACCGATTCATTAAATTTTTAATGGAGGAATCACCCCAACCCTCTTTGCAAGAGGGGGTAAAAACACTGCCTCAGCCGCTTGCTTGGGGCCATTTTTCTGCTTAATGGCTTTATCGGCAAAGTTCATTAAAACTTTAGCGTTCAATCAAAATTAACGTTATGCAAATCAACGGATTTCCACAGAGTTTCTTTCCGCCCTTCTCGACGTTGCGCGACGCGCCGACCGAGGAGTCCGTTGAGGACGCCCGGGCCAGCCTCACGACTCCATCGGACGCTCCGCCCGCGAAGAGCGACTTGCTGTTGAATTCCTTCTTTATAGTAAAGCGGCAAACTCCGTCCGCCCAACTGGCAACGCCGCTCGCCGCCCTGCGGACTCTCGATTCCAGGGAGTTTTTGCAAAACCGGTTCGAGTCTTCCCAATTGCCCATCGTCTCAGAACTCGACCAGAGCAAGCGGTTCTTCGACCTGCGGTTAAACGTTCTGAATCAGGTGAGAACCTCCCTGCAGGATTTGCGCAATACCGTCGGAGAACTTTTGGCGCCCGGCGCCCTGAATACACGCTCGACCCGCTCCAGTGATTCGGACGTCGTCACCGCGCAAGCGGGATCCAACAGCCCCGTGGCCTCTCTTAACGTTTTGGCGCAACAAATTTCCGCGAGTAAAGTCCTCGTCTCGGACGCGCAAAGCGTGCCGTTCCAGCCGACCGGGACCGCCGGCAGTTTTACGATCAACGGATTCGAGGTCCAGGTTGAGGCCTCCGATTCCATCGTCGAAATTAGAAACAAGATCAACCGGGGAGAGGACTTGAACGGCAACGGGAAACTGGACCTCGCGGAGGACGTCAATGGCAACGGCGCAGCGGATATTCTCCAGGTCGACGCTTCCAAATTCGGGCCCGGCGTCTTCATCGTCGAAGACCAAAACGGCAACGGCGTTCTCGACGCCAGCGAAGATCGCGACGGCAACGACCACCTGGACGGCGGGAGCGACGAAACGGGCGTGGTCGCGACTATCTCCGAAGGCCGCCTGATTCTAACCGCCTCCGGCGGCTCCGCGGGCGCCATCGACCTTACGGATACCGACGGAATTCTCCTGACTCTGGGCTTCTTCGAATTGAACGGCAAGGGAAATCCCATTCTCAAGGAATTCCAAATTCCCGACGAGACATCCAGCGTCGAAGCGCAGAAAATTGATCTGGACAACCTGAATATCAATCCCCAAAATGCGGTGATCCAGGTGGACGGCCAAACCTTCGCCAGCGCCACGGACTTTTTTGAAAACGTTTTGCAGGAGACCGACCTGACCATAAAAAACGTTTCGGACAACTTGGCGCGCATTCAGGTTTTTCTCGACGCTGAAAACGCCGTCGAGCAGATCGGCTCCCTGGTCGAGTCGTTCAACGCCTCTATCAGCCGAATCAACGACACGCTGGAATTTTCACGGACCTTTGCAAACGATCCCGACATTCAAAGGGTGCGCGACGATCTGGTATCGGGCGCAAACGGCGAACTGAACCGAGCCAACGCCCGCAACGACGTTATCGGAGCCGTCGCCGCATCGGCGCAGGAAAACCAGAAACTAACCGGACTCTTCAAGGACAATACGGAAAAACGCGACGTGAACGAAACCGCCGTTACCAGCGTCGTTCAGAAAATCAA
>JAJDBB010000042.1 GCA_029261555.1 Nitrospinaceae bacterium
ATGCGCTTTCTGACCACGTTCGCCGCCCTGGCGCCGGGCGAGACGATTCTCACCGGCGACGAACGCATGCAGGAACGCCCTATCGAAGACCTCCTGCAAGCCTTGCGCGCCATGGGCGTGACCGCCCAATCCATCAACGAAAACGCTTGCCCGCCGACACGAATTTCCGGCGGGTCGGTTCCCGGCGGGTCAATCGATTTGCCGGGCGACAAGAGCAGTCAGTACCTGACTTCCATTCTGCTCGCCGCCCCGTATTTCAAAAACGATACGACCGTCAATATCCTCGGCGACCTGGCGTCCAAGTCCTACGTCGACCTCACGCTCGACATTATTAAGACCTTCGGCGGGAGTGTGGAAAATGCGAGCTACCAGCGCTTCACCGTGCGCGCCGGAAAGCCCTATCAGGCACGGACCTACGCGGTCGAGGGCGACGCTTCCAGCGCCTCGTATTTCTTTGCCGCGGCGGCGGTTTGCGGAGGCGCGGTCGGCGTGTCTGGGCTCAACCCCAACAGCGCGCAGGGCGATATGGGATTCCTCGGCGCTCTGGAGCAAATGGGTTGCAAGGTTGAAAAAAATCCGCAGAAAATCGTCGTCCGGGGATTCCCCTTAAAAGGGATTTCCATCAATATGAACAACATGCCGGACGCGGTGCAATCCCTGGCGGTGGTCGCCCTGTTCGCCGAAGGCAAAACCGAGATTACGGGGATCGCCAACCTGCGCATCAAGGAAACCGACCGCATCGCCGCCCTGCAAACGGAGTTGACCCGGCTCGGCGCGCGCGTGGAGGCGGGCGATGATTTCCTCGTCGTGCATCCGGCTCAACAAAAATATTCGGGCGCGGAAATAGAAACCTACAACGACCATCGTATGGCCATGAGCTTTGCGATTGCGGGACTGAAAATTCCCGGCGTCAAAATTAAAAATCCGGAGTGCGTGAACAAATCCTTCCCGGATTTCTTCGAGCGCCTCGAAAAAATTTATGGATAAAAAGACCTACACCAACGCGCTGATCCACGAAAAAAGTCCCTACCTTTTGCAACACGCGCACAATCCCGTCGACTGGTCGCCCTGGGGCGACGAGGCGTTCCAGCGCGCAAAGGAAAGAAACGTTCCGGTTCTGGTCAGCATCGGTTACGCCACCTGCCATTGGTGCCACGTCATGGAACGGGAATCCTTCGAGGATCCCCGGCTCGCGGAACTTTTGAACGCCAGCTTTGTCGCCATCAAGGTGGACCGCGAAGAGCGCCCGGACGTGGATTCCATTTACATGCAGGCGGTGCAAGCGCTGGGACAACAGGGCGGCTGGCCGCTCAACGTGTTTGTGACGCCCGAGGGCGTTCCGTTTTACGGCGGAACGTATTTCCCTCCTCAACCCCGGCACGGCATGCCCTCCTTCGCCGACGTTCTCAAAAACCTGAGCGCCGTCTGGAAAAACGAGCCGGATAAAATTGAAAAGCAAACCGAATCGCTCATTCAATATTTGAAACAATCCTCGAACCGCGACAAAGTCGGCTCCGCCGACGCCTTGAGTTTCGAGGGCGAGGAGCGCGCGGCCAAACTTTACCGCGAACATTACGATCCTCTGAATTACGGATTCAAATTCCAGGCGCAGAATAAATTTCCGGCGTCGATGGGGCTGTCCCTGCTCCTGCGCCATCACCATCGCACCGCCGACGCCAAAAGCCTGGAGATGTGCGAGAACACGTTGCTGGCCATGAAACACGGCGGCATTTACGATCAGATCGGCGGCGGCCTGTCACGCTACAGCACGGACTACCGCTGGCTGGCCCCGCACTTTGAGAAAATGCTGTACGACAACGCGCTGTTTGCCAACGCCTTGATCGAAACTTTCCAGGTCACCGGCAAACCGGAATTCGCCGATCACGCCAACGACGTTTTTCAATACATCGACCGCGACATGACCTCGCCGGAGGGCGGCTTCTACAGCGCGGAAGACGCCGACAGCGAAGGCGTGGAGGGGAAGTTTTACGTGTGGTCGCAAAAAGAAATCGAAGAGGCGTTGGACCGCAAGACGGCAAGCGTGGCGATTCCTTTTTACCAGGTCAGCGAAGCGGGAAACTGGGAGGGTAAAAATATTCTGAACACGCCGCAACGGGTGGGCGACGTCGCTAAAGAGTTGGGCATGAGCGAGGACGCGGCGACGGAGTCAATCGCCACGGCACGCCAAACGCTGCTGGAAGTTCGCGGCAAGCGCATCCGCCCCCTGCTGGACGACAAGTCGCTGACCTCCTGGAACGGCATGATGATCTCCGCCATGGCCCGCGCCGGAAGGGTGTTTGCGGACGAAGTTAGAATCGCCTGCGCCGCGAAGGCCGCCGATTTTATTTTTTCCAAACTGCGCGCGCCCGACGGCAAACTTCTGCGCCGCTACCGCGACGGCGAAGCGCGTTACGACGGTTATCTGTTCGACTACACGTCCATGGCCGTCTCCTGCCTGGACTTGTATGAAGCGACTTACGAGGGCCGCTATGTCTCGCAGGCGCTGGAGCTAATGGAGAGGGTGGAGAAAAAATTCGCCACCGGAAACGGCGCTTATTATGAAACGGCGTCCGACGGAGAAGAATTGATCGTGCGCCAGATTTCGGGGTACGACGGCGTGGAACCTTCGGGCAATAGCAACGCCGCTATGGCCTGGCTGAAGCTTGCCGCCCTGCGCGCCGAACCGGAATACATTCAGCGAGCGGAAAAAATCTTCGTCGCTTTCCACGACGAGGTGATGAATTACGGGATCAATGCCAGCGCGATGATGCAGGCGTTCCACCTGTACCTTGGAGAGTTGAAGGAAATCGCCCTCGTCGCCCCGCGCAATCATGAATCGACTGAGACCATGCTGAAAAAAATCCGGCAGGGATTCTTTCCCAACGCGGTGTTCGCGTTCGCTTATGAAGACGACGTCGACGCGGCGTCCGAGTCCGTTCCCCTGCTCGCGGGCAAAAAGAGCGTGGACGGAAAAGCCACGGCCTACGTTTGCAAACTGGGAACCTGTCTCGCCCCGGTAACCTCTCCGGATGCGCTTGAAAATTTGTTAGGTTATGAGTAAAAATATCGATTTATTAGAGGTCTCCAAAAGACCTTTGTGCTAGGATAAATTTTTCCCCAACCTGAAATTAGAGCTATGAGAAAAGAACAAATTGATTCGTTGATCGAAACGGCCCTCTCCGGCCAAGGCGTGGACCGTGAGCAAGCCCTGTTCGTGGGCGAGCTGGACCGCGAAGAGCTGGATTACCTGTTCGAAGGCGCCGACCGGGTGCGCGACAAGTTCAAGGGCGACGACGTCAAGATATGCTCCATCGTCAACGCCAAATCCGGCAAATGTCCGGAAGATTGCGGCTTTTGCGCCCAGTCGTCCGGGTTTAAAACCGACTCGCCGGAATACGGTTTGATGAGCGTCGACGAAATCGTCGCCGCCGCCAAAGAGGCGGAAGCTTTCGGGTCGAACGAGTTTTCCGTCGTCGCTTCCGGCACCGCCGTGGACGACCGCAAGGAACTCGACACTCTCGTCGAAGCGATCCGGCGCATTAAAAAGGAAACCCATTTGGAGGTGTGCGCCTCGCTCGGTCTGATGAGCCTGGAAAACCTAAAAGAGTTGAAGTCCGCCGGACTCGACCGTTTCCACCACAACCTGGAAACGGCGGCCAGCCACTTCGACCAGGTTGTCACCACGCACAATTACCGCGATGAAGTCGCCGCAGTCGAAAACGCCAAGCAGGCGGGATTGCATGTTTGCGTCGGGGGAATTTTTGGCATGGGCGAAACTTACAAGCAGAGAGTGGAACTGGCGTTCGATATCCGCGACCTGGAGACGCAATCCTTTCCCATCAATTTCCTCAAGCCCGTCGAGGGAACCGCGCTGGAAGATATGGATTACATGGATTACTACGAGGCGCTCCGGACGATCGCTCTCTTAAGACTGGTACTGCCGAAGATGGACTTGTTCGTCTGCGGGGGCCGAGAGGAAATTCTGGGCGAAGGGCAGGAGCGGTTGTTCGCTGCCGGGGCCAACGGCATTCTGGGCGGCAATTATCTGACGACCAAGGGGCAGGATCCGAAACGGGACATCGAAATGATCGAAAAGCTGGGCCTGCGCCCGGTATACGAAAGCCAGGCAAGCGCCTGAAGGCAGTTAAAATTGAGGCGGTTAGGGGAGAGCGCCTTAAGCTTCAACAACGCAAAAACCGATCCATTAAATTTCTTAGCGGAAGAATCACCCCAACCCTCTTTGCAAGAGGGGGTTAAAACACTGCCTCCACAGCCAGCGGCAAAAAAAACCCGCTTCCGAAGAAGCGGGGCGAATTCTTTTTTGTCTTACAGTTTGCTCAAACGGTTTCGTCGATCAGCTTTTGAATTTCTGCTTTCGATTTGACGCCAACCAGTTGTTGGACCACCTTCCCGTCCTTGAATAACAACAAGGTAGGAATGCCCCGGATGCCAAACTTGGTGGCGATAGCGGGGTTGTCGTCCACATTGACCTTGCCCACTAACACTTTGTCCTTATATTCGTCCGCCAACTCTTCGACAATCGGCGCGAGCATCTTGCACGGCTGACACCAGTCGGCCCAGAAATCCACGAGGGCGGGTTGGCCGCCGTTGACGACCTGGGATTCAAAATTATCTTCGGATACGATAACCACATTTTCGCCGGCCATAAAAAAACTCCTTCAAGTCAAATTGCTTATAAGATTATATGATTCCAGATCGTTTTGTATGATCGGGGGATTCAAAAGGAAAAACGGGGAATCCGCTCTTCGCATTGCGAAGAAACTGAACAGTTTTCTTTACGGCGGATTAACGCTCTCAATATTATCACAATAAAAAAAACCCGGCAAATATTTTTAGGCGACGGTCTTTATTGCTATACTGTCGGTCTTTCTCAAAACGTTTTTCAATAAGGGAACCCCGCATGGCCATAAATTTTTTCGCTTACGACCAACTCATGGACCAGGAGATCATGAAATCAAAAGGGTTTGAATGGATCGCCGATTTCGCGGTTACCCTCTCCGCCTACCAGTTGGTTTTCAATAAAATCCCCGAAGAAGAAGACGCTCCGGAAGGCTTGGGCATGCCCAATATCGAACCGGCGCCGAGCAACCTGGGAATGATGCACGGAGTCATGTACGAAATGAAGGAGGGCGACCTCGAAAAGCTAGACGCCTATCACAAATACCCGATAGAATATCAGCGGAAAATTCTGCGCGTCACCCGGCACGATTTCACGCTGGTCAATGCCTACGTCTACCTTGCTCATTACGATAAAACCCAACAAGGACTGCGGCCGAACAAGGAGTTTAAAAAACAATTTCGCGGCGCTCGAAAAAATATGCAGATGCTGTATTTCTCCCGCATCATGAACTTGCCCACCATGGATTAACCGGCGAGGCGCCGGGGCCAGCCGGGGTAGCCCCCGGGGGCAGTAGGCGGTTGACAGTTGACAGTTAAAGGAAAAAAATTCAAACGCAAACTATCGAGTCCAACCAGGCAAGTCCCTGGAGGCAGAGTTCCCCCTTTGCAAGGGGGAGATAAAAAAACTGCCGCTCGTAGCGGCGCGCTGGTGGCCGCCGGGAAAAAAGTTTCAATCGACGCGCCCGTAGTCCTGTGGAATGAGAAAGGCGGATTCGTCTGCCCCAACAAACGCGGACGCCAGGGCCTGACTCAACACGACCCCGCGCTCAACGACGCTCCCACGCAAGCCGAGTCCCAATACAAAATCCTGGACCCGGCCCGCGCCTACCGCGAGTTGACTAAAAAAGTTCATCAACTCGTCCTGCATTACGACGTCTGCTACAGCTCCCATCACTGCCACCAGATCATGAAAGCCAGCCCCTTCAAGGGCAGCCATTTTTATCTCGACCTGGACGGAACCCTGTACCAGACCTGCGATCTGTATTGGAAAACCAACACCGCGCCCGGAGACGACGGCGGCGGCAACGAACGCGCCGTGCACGTGGAAATAGCCAACCTGGCCGGCGAAGCGCTCGCCGAGGATTCTGAACTTTACGCAACCGAAAAGGATTTGTACCGATTGAAAAGAGGCCGCTGGGAACTGGACCTGCCGGAAAAGTACCGCAAGAAATTGCGCGACCCGGACTACAAACCCCGCCCGGCGCGGGCCTGGGGCGAGCGCGGATACTTCAGCCGCCTGATCAACGGCGAGCGCGTCCGTATGTGGGATTTCACCGAAGAGCAATACCAGACGCTGATCGCCCTGTGCCGGGGCGTCCACCAACTCCTGCCGCGCGTCGAGCTAAAAGTCCCCTACAACGAGAAACGGCGCCGTACCCCGTTGGGCAAAATCAAGAATCCGGAAAAATTTTGCGGCGTCCTCGGACACGCCCACGTGCAATCAGGAAGCGGTGGTGGGACGGCGATGAAGAAACACGATCCCGGCTCCGCCTTCGACTGGGGCCGCCTCCGCCAGGCTGCTCGCCGCAGGGGCAAATAACGTAACGTTTAAGAGAAGCGGTTCATGTATAGGTGGGCTTGAATTTTAAACCCTGCCTCCACGGCGAGTGGCCGGGGCCAGTAGGCGTAACATGTGCGATAAAGTTACAGGTAAAGGCGAGCTTGCCTCTCAAACTTTTCCACCGGGCGCCAGCGTCACGCTGGCGTGCGTTACGCGTGTGGGAGAGTCCGCAACTAAAGACAATAACGAAAGCTCGATGGACTGGAATTCGGATTAAGAGAAATCTTTCAACCGCCAACCCTTTATCTCGGCGCCTCGCCCGTCGCTTTTTTGATCGTCACGTTCACCTGGTCCAGGTCGCAGAAATTTGGAATCGGTCCCGCCCTGAACTCCAGCCGCTTCATGGAATTCGGCGCCATGGGGAAGGCCTGGGTTTCGCTATACTCCTCTCCGCAGGTCGCTTCTACCTCCACCCGTTTCAAGTCGCGCCCACCCTTGTTTTCCACGGAGACCAACAGGCGGGTTCCCATATCCGATTCGTTCGCGTCGGTCAGGGACGCAGTCATGTGTTGCTGAACATATAAACCTTCCGGACTGGAGTCCTGCGCCCAAAGGGCCGCCGGTAGGGCCACGACCCAGACGATCAATAAAACCTGAAACACCAGACCTTTGGTTCGCGGAGTCGCGTTATTTCTGCAATCCTTTTTCATATTTCAATCCTCTAAAAATTAAGAGTTTCCATTATCCCTTCAATCCTGTCAAAATTGGTTTTTTTTTTGCCAGACGCAGGTCGCGTAAAATCTTTCCGTAAAGCTCGCGAGATATTTTAAATGACCTCTTTTTATATCAGCGTGTGCTCGCCGACCCTGGGTTCGGTCGGTCAAAAAATCGCCGATCAGTGCGAAGCATATTTCGAAGGCAGGTCCTTTCTGGCAAGCGACCGCGAATTATTCGCTCCGGAAACGACCCGCGAAAACCTGTCGCGTTGCGACGTATTAATGGTCGCCATCGGACAGAGCGCTTTGCCGCGCCCCGCCTCCACCCCCGCCGATTATCTTCTCAACGAGCGCATGCGTTTTGAAATCGTCTCCGCCATGAACCTCGACCTGGTAATGATTCCCCTGTTGATCGACGACGCGGCGCTACCCGACAAACAAAACGCGCCGGGGACCTGGAAGCGTTTGTTGAGCGGCAAATCCTACCGCCTGCGGGAAACGTCTCTGTTTGAAGATTTGCACCTGCTGTTCGACGACGTCCGGGACGAGTTGGATTTTAAGCGGGACGTGGAGGAAAAGTTATCCCGGTCAAACGACCCAAACTTTCTGGGTCTGGCGGATTCCTACGGCAAGCCCTTGCGCCCTCACGGATTGGGATTGGAACATTCCGGCGCGCTGGAACTGCGGCGCGTGATCGAGTCGGCGCGCTTCGACCTGGACGAGGCGCGACGCCTGAACAATCGCAAAAACGAAATAAACGCGCTGTCCACTTTGGGCCTGGCGTATACGCGTCTGGGACAGACGGATCGGGCGATTTCTTTTTTTGAAGCAGAACTGAAACTGGTTCGCGAAGGCGGCGACGCGGAAGCCGTGTGCGTTTTGCTGGCAAATCTGGGCGACGCCTATGCGGTTTCCGGAGACCTGGGCCGCGCCAAAAAGTTTTACGACGAGCAGTTGGTCCGCGCCGACGCGGGCGATTTTCGCCATTACGTCGGGAGCGCGCTCAACGGCCTGGGTTATGTTTACGTCAAACGGGAAAAAATTCCGCGCGCCCTGGAGTGTTATTTGAAAGCGCTTACAATTTACCGGGAATGCGGCGACCAGGATAAGGAACTGGAACTTTTGGTGGGGATCGGTTTGAACTACCGGAAGCTGGAGGAATTTGAAAAAGCCGCGGAGTTTTTTGAGCAGGCGGTGACGTCGGCACGCTACCATGAAAATAGAAAGGAAGAGGCGAAGGTTCTCGTGGATTTGGGCGAAACGCTTTTTCGCCTCGGTCATTCGGACCGGGCCGAAGCCTGCCTTAAACAAGCCGAGGAGATGCGGCGGCGGAGCCGGGACAAATAGCTTACGACTGGATAATCTTTTCCAAATCGACAACGACGCCTGTCGATTTTTATCCCGTTAATCCCGTCTAAATAATTTTTATTACTCTATCGGGTTTCCCATGAAGTGTCCTTCGTGTTCCAGCAAGCTGGATCATTTTCACATCGCCGGAATCGACGTCCAGGCTTGCCGGGAGGGATGCGGTGGGTTTTGGGTCGGAGGGTTGGAAATCAAGAAGCTTCCAAAAAGCCGGGCGGGTTCCGGCCGGGAACTTTTAACCTTGGGGGGCGCGCCTGGCGTTCGCCTTTTTCGCGACGTGGAACATATCTGCCCGCAATGCGAAACCACCCTGCTGTACCGTCATTTTTTCAGCAGGAAGCACGCTCTGGAAGTAGATCAGTGTTCCAAGTGCGGCGGGTTGTGGATGGATTTTGGCGAAGGTAACGTTTTAAAAAAGTTTTCCGCTCCAGGCGCGGAGTCTTCCATGGAAAAGTGGAAACAGCTCGAAGGCGTGTTGAAGGATAAGCTGGACCAGATGGACCCCGAGAATCCCGACGTTCAGGAATCCAGAGAAAAAATTTCAAACCTGCTCCGGTTTATTTCCCCGCCCACGTGACGCTGAGGGCAGTAGGCGTAAATTACTTGGAAACAATTGCGGGTGGTTTGACAGCGGGTAAAATCGAGAGAACCGATAGGGTCGATCAAAGGTTTGACCGAAACGTTCGGCGATCCGGAAGCC
>JAJDBB010000043.1 GCA_029261555.1 Nitrospinaceae bacterium
CGCCAGGTTGGCGACCAACTCAACCTCGACTCCGCCCTTGTTCAAGCGCTGGATCAGTTGCGAAGGCCAGGCGTCTTTTGCCTCCACGCTAGCGCCGACAGTGTAGGAGTCGCCGAGAGCAACGTAACGCATCGGCTCCGCATCGGCTCCGGCAACAAACAGGAAACATTGGGCGAGCCATCCCGCAATCAATAATCGAAAAATCATTCCCGCCTCGATCAAAGCCCCTTCCGATTTAAGAATTCAAAAATTTGTCTAAAAATTCAAAGAAAGATTCGACCTCTTCTCTTGTATTGTAAAAATGCGGAGAGACGCGGACCAGCCCGTCGCGGATCGTGAGCGATACCCCCTTCTCGTTCATGTATGTCGCCAGCGCGTTGAGGTCCGTCTCCAACGTAAACGAGATTATTCCGGAGCGTTCGCCGGGGCGAGTGGAGCTGAAAATTTTTATATTCCGCTGGCGCAGGTTCTCCAATATCAGATCCCCCAGCGCCATAATGTGCGCCTCGACCGCGTCCATTCCCGCTTCGTGGAAGAGTGAGAGGGAGGCGGCGAACATGTGAGCGCTCATCACGTTCAAACTGCCTTCTTCGAACCGGCGCGCGTCCGGACGCAAGGTAAAATCGTAGGTCATATAATTGTTCGCGTCGATCACGCTGCTCCAGCCCACTGCGGCGGGGTGAATTTTTTCCAACGCGTCGGAGGCGACGTAGAACCCACCCAGCCCTTCGACGGAGAGCAACCATTTGTGCCCGTCCGCCGCGAGGAAATCGACTCCGCACTTTTTGACGTCCATATCCAGCGCGCCCAGGCTTTGGATCGCGTCGACGCAAAATAAAATCCCCTTGTCCTTGCAGAAGGCGCCGGTGCGGGCGAGATCGGTGCGGAACCCGCTGTTGCACTCCACGGAACTGATGGAGATCACGCGCGTCCGGTCGTCGCATTGCCTGACGATATCGTCGAACTCGACGCGGCCCTGGACGGCCTTGACCATGCGAGTTTCCACGCCGAGGCGTTTCAGGTTCCACCAGGGATAGACGTTAGCGGGGAATTCAATGTCGGGAATCACAACGTTGTCGCCTCTGCGCCAGTCGACGCCGTTGGCGACGATCGAAATTCCTTCGGATGTGTTTTTAACGAAGGCGACCTCGGATGTGTCCGCGTGGATCAATTTCGCGAACAGCTTGCGCGCGGATTCAGACTTTTGCATCCACTTTTCGTAATTCGCAGTGCCGTGCTCCGTCGAGTCGGCGAGAAAATCCTGCGCCGCTTTTGCCGCGCGCAGGGGGAGCGGCGCCACTCGGGCGTTGTCAAAAAAAATCCGGTTACGCGTCACCGGAAACTCTTCCCGCAATTTTTCAAAGTTCATGGAATCTCCGCAAAGGAAAAATATTATTCACCCTCGCCTATGTCCGTCGCTCCGTGAGCGCTTCCATCGAGGAAGAGGAATTATTTTAAGTTTTTTCCGTGTTCATCGGCGACCGGCGAAGGCGCCGCCAGCGTGACGCTGGACTCAATAGTTGACGACTGAGAAGTTTCTCTCAATTCAAACGATCATTTTCTGATCGTACATTATTCTGTTTGGGATGCAAATTCACTCCGGCGAAGGCGCCGGAGCCAACGGTTCACGACTGAAAGATTTCTCTAAGCTCAAAGCCCCGCTTTCCGAACTTTCGTTATCGAGTTCAAGATGCAAGCGCACCCAAAATTGTAATTGTTCTTTAAAAGTCACAGAGAACGCTTCCAGGCGCTTGCCTGGCGGAGGATGACGTGGAAACCGTATTTGTCGCGAAGGCCGTCGATTCCCCGGTACAGGCGGTCCCAGTTTTCCCTGGGCGCGGTTGCAAACAGGTCGGCTTGCCTCGGTCCCGGCGGGGCCAGGCGGGACAAGGAAACGCCGACCAGTCGGACACGCGTCCGTCCAACAAACAGTTTGCGCAACAGCCGGACCGCCGTTTGGTAGATTGTATGATCGTCCGACGTCCCCTCGGGCAGGGTGTGCGCGCGGGTGACGGTTTTGAAATCCGAAGTGCGCAGTTTGAGCGTCACGCATCGCGCGGCCTTGCCGCTTCTACGCAGGCGTCCCGCTACCTTTTCGCACAGGTAGCTGAGCGCCGACTCAACGGCGCGGGGGTCCGTGAGGTCTTCCTCGAACGTGGTTTCGTGGCCGATGGATTTGGCTTCCTCGGGAGGCAGGATTTCCGCGCCTGCCACGCCGCGCGACTTCCAGTACAACGCGGTTCCCCATTTGCCGAACGCTTCTTCCAGTAGTTCGCGCGGAAGTCGCGCCAAGTCGCCTGTGGTTCTCACGCCCATACGTTTGAGTTCTGCCCCGCCTTTGGGTCCGACGCCGGGAATGCGGTCGACCGAAAGCGGCGCCAGGAAGGCGCGCTCTCGCCCAGGAAGTATCCACAACATGCCATTAGGTTTCGAGTAGGCGGAAGCGACCTTGGCGATCAGTTTGTTGGAACCGATTCCGATGGAGGCGTTGAGTCCGACGACGCGTTTGATTTCGTCGCGGATACGCTGGGCGGCTTCGGGAGCCGAACCAAAAAGCCGTTCGCATCCCGTGTGGTCGAGGTAAGCTTCGTCCACCGACACGGGTTCGACCAGGGGAGAGTAGCGGTCCAGCACGGCAAAGACGCGTTCGGAGAATTCTGAGTAGCGATGGAGGGAGCCGCGCAGGAAAATCGCTTTCGGGCACAGCCGCCGCGCCCGAGCCAGGGGCATGGCGGAATGGATACCGTATTTGCGCGCTTCGTAAGAGGCTGCGGCCACCACGCCGCGCCCGTCCGGGTCGCCGCCGACGATCACCGGTTTGCCTTTCAGCGACGGGTCGAGCGTCTCCTCTACCGACACGAAAAACGCGTCCATGTCGATATGGAAAATTATTCTATTGGAAACACTTAAAGAAACCACAGATGAACACCCACCGGCGAAGGCGTCGGCCAGCGTGACGCTGGACTCGATAGTTGACGATTGAATAGTTTCTCTCAACTCAAAAACGCCGACCTGCCGGACTTTCGTTATTGTATTCGAGATGCAAGCTCACCGATACTTGAACCGTTTCCCTTAAACGTTACATTAATTGGGTCCAGCGTCACGCTGGCCGCCGTAGGAAATTCCCGACAGGTGGGCCATTTCCCTGTTCCAAGTTGTGAGGTCGTCGATCCGGAATTCATTTATATGCCTGTGACCGCAGGCTCTCGCCATAACTTTCACTAACTCGACCGACGCCTGAAAAAAGTTTTTCAGGCGGGTTGCGGATTCTTCAATGACCAATCTTTTCCTCAGCGATTCTTTTTGCGTGGCGATACCTACGGGACAGTTATTGGTGTGGCAAGCGCGCATTCCAATACAACCGATCGCCTGCAGGGCGGAGTTGGAAAGGGCGATCGCGTCCGCTCCCAAAGCGAGCGCCTTGGCGAAATCGGCGGGGATCCTCAATCCCCCGGTGATGATTAAAGTCACGTCTTTGCGTTCCAAACGGTCGAGATGTCGCCTCGCTCTTGCAAGGGCGGGAATAGTGGGCACGGAAATATTGTCTCGAAACAGGAGGGGAGCGGCGCCTGTTCCGCCGCCGCGACCGTCCAGGATGATGTAATCGACTCCGACTTCCAGGGCGGCGTCGATATCTTTTTCTATATGTTGCGCCGACAGTTTGTAGCCGATAGGGAGGCCTCCCGTTTCTTCCCGGACCTGGCGGGCAAATTCCTTGATCGGTTTGATATCCGTCCAGTCGGGAAAGCGCGGCGGTGAAACGGCGGGTTCGCCTTCGTTCAATCCGCGAACCTCGGCGATTTTGCCTTTCACCTTTTCTCCCGGCAGATGGCCGCCGGTCCCAGTCTTGGCGCCCTGCCCGCCTTTAAAATGGAAGGCCTGACAGCGTTTCACCTTGTCCATCGAAAACCCGAATCGCCCGGAAGCCAGTTCGTAAAAATACCGGCTGTTCGCCTCCTGCTCTTCGGGCAACATTCCTCCTTCGCCGCTACAAATACCGGTTCCCGCCATTTCCGCGCCCATCGCCAATGCGATTTTGGCCTCTTCGGAAAGCGCGCCGAAACTCATATCGGAAACAAATAAAGGAATCTCCAGCTTGAGGGGTTTTTGCGCTCCGGGACCAATGACCACCTCCGTCCCGACCGGCTCGTCGTCCAACAAAGGCATTGCCGCCAGTTGCGCGGTGACGAACTGGACGTCCTCCCATTTGGGAAGCTCCTGCCGGGGCACGCCCATAGCGGCTACCCGACCATGATGGCCTAATTTAGACAAACCGTTTTTTGCCAGCTCCTGAATGAAACCGACGTTATCTTCCGCATCGGTCCCTTCATTATCGGCGTATAACCCCAGATACTCGTCTCGCTTGTAAGGTTGCGGATGATCTATTTCCCATTCGGCGATCTCGGTTTCGTCTACCCAAATCTTGCCGTCTTCAACCCAAGCCGAAAATTTATGCAGCCTTTCATCCTCGTCGTATTCGCTGACGCCGGTGTCGTATTTGAAATCCCAGTAATGGACGCCGCAAATAAGATTGTGGCCTTTAACAAATCCATCCGCCAACAATGCGCCGCGGTGGAGACATCGCCCATAAAGAACGGAAACCTCGTTGTCGTAGCGGATAACGACCAGATCCACGTTGGCGACCAGGGCATAGGAAGGTTCGCGGTCTTTTAAACTGTCCCAATCGGCTATCGCTGTTTTTTTCATTCAGGGTTCTCCAAGTTCAGGTTGCGATAATATTTTCTAGGCGCATGGTTTCTTAGTCGGTTAAAAAACCTTTTACTGACAACGGTCAACTGTTTCATTTAAATTTCCGCATGACGCCGACGACGACGCCCTGGATTTTGAAGTCGCCGGTTTTCACGTGGATGGGTTTCATATTCGGGTTGGCGGGTTGCAGGCGGACCACTCCCCCCTTCTCCCGGTACAGGCGCTTGAGCGTCGCATTTTCGTTATCCAGCAGAGCCACCACCATATCGCCGTTTTCCGCGTGGTCGCGCCGTTCCACAATCACGTAGTCGCCGTCCTGGATGTGATCGTTTATCATCGAGTCGCCGCGGACGCGCAGGGCGAAGACGTCTTTGTCCGCCGCGTCCGGCAGGAACGAAACGGTTTCGCGGTTTTCCAAGGCTTCGATGGGCCGTCCGGCGGCGATGTTTCCCAACAGAACAAACTCTTGGGAGAAAGAAGAGAGAGCGGAGAAATCGCGGCGCGGGTCTTCGCCTAATTCCAGCGCCCGGCTCTGGTGTTGGCGGCGGCGGATCAGGCCTTTGTTTTCGAGGTTGGTCAGGTGTTTGTGCACGGTGGCCGGCGAGGACAGGCCGAAGCGTTCGCCGATCTCGTGGATGCTGGGGGCGTAGCCCCGACTGGCGATATGTTCTTTAATATAGAGATAAATCTCCTGCTGACGTTTGGTCAGGTGCACGAACTCCCTCCGGATTGAGTCTGGAAAATAACGTCGCCAGTTTAAACGAAAAAAAGGCGAAAATAAAGAGCGAAAAAATAGAAGGAAGGATCACTCCTGGAAGACGCGGTGTGATTTTAAGTGTTTGCGTTTGTCAAAGCACAGTTCCAGGGTTCCTTGCCCCATCTGGTCCTCCACCCATTTCCCCACGCCGTAGGCAAAGCAGAATTCCCCCTCGTCCTCGCCTTCGTATTCCTCCGCCGGATCGCCAAGGGTGTAGCGGAATTCATTCGCGGTAATCTCTTTCAGGAAGTAGTTGCGTTCCAAGTCCGGGATCATTTTTTTGCGAGGACTTTCAAATGTGTAGTCGTATTCGTTGGCCAGCCAGGTTTCCCGGTCAAACTTGTCGGTGGTGGAAACTTCCTTTTTGTTCTCGCCTTCCAGATAATAGGAAAACATGAATTTGGCGACGACCATAGGTATGACGAGCGCCAAAAGCACGGAGATAAAGCGGGACATGGACGGTTTCATAATGTCATTCTAACGTCCCCGTCTTGCGTAAGCCATGTTTTTTTGCAGGCGTCAATCCAAAGACCATTGTTTTTTAAGTTGATAGGCTGTTTTAGCCCTATTTTCCGCCCGCGCCAGGGGATTTGCATTAGAAATTTTTCAATGATTATGATAGGATGTTACGGATTATATAGGGGTGAGGATGGGCTTTGCGAATCGGATTAATTTTCTCGCCAAGAGCGGAACAGTCTTTAGGGGACCTCTAATAATTGAGCATTTTCGCTTTCGGCAACTCGCCAGCCCTTAACAGAAAAATGGGAGCGCGCTTACCGGATTGATCGCAACCAGCGCGATCCCCAAAGCAGAGGAGAGCGTCCGGCATGGCTGAAGGCAAAGTGAAGTGGTTCAATCAAAGCAAGGGCTATGGGTTTATCGAGTCCGAAGAAGGGGAAGATTGTTTTGTACATTTTTCCGAAATCCAGGCCGAAGGGTTTAAAACCCTGAGCGAAGGGCAAGCTGTCGAGTTTGAAAGAACCGATGGACAAAAGGGACCCCAGGCGTCCAAGGTCATCCCGAAATAAAAAATTAATCACAAAAATTCCGGCAGAGTTTCTGCTCTGCCGGTTTTTTTTTGCGAAAAATAAACGAGCTTCAAATTCTTTAAAATAAAGGAGAACAATGTACGAAGTTAAAGTTTACGACAATACCGGAAAACTAAAAAAAGTCATCTCCGCAAAAACTCTCAGCAAGCGCATGGACAAGATGATCCACTCCCCGTCTCTTAAAACGAATCCGCGGAAAAAAACCGCTCCGACCCCGATTCCCACCAAAACCGGAAAAAAATTGAACGCCGGCAGGGTCTGAACCCTACCGTTAATCGCCCGGCTACTCGCCGCAGGAGCGGTAGTTGGCGATTGAATGATCTCTTTAAATCGGCAACGGCGCCTGTCGATTTTCATCCACTGTCAAACCGCCATTAAATAAGTCCAGCGTGACGCTGGCAGCAAACCCCTCGCAGTCTCAGGATTAATTGTGCCATTTGCCGGCAGGCGCTTGCCTGCCGGGATAAAAATTTATCCCAGTTTAAACCTCTTTGCGCCTTATAATAAATCAGTTGCACAGTTCATGATCGGGAGAGGCGATGCACGGAAAGAAGAAGCTGACGCTGGAAAATTTCATGCAGGGGTTAGCGCGCAGGAACCCTCGGCAATTTGAATTCCACCAGGCAGTGGAGGAGGTCGCCGCCTCTGTCATCCCTTACATCCAGCAACATCCGGAATACATTGAGGCGCGGATTCTGGAGCGCATGACGGAGCCGGACCGCACCATCATTTTCCGCGTGGTGTGGGAGGACGACCAGGGCGGCATCCACGTCAACCGCGGTTACCGCGTTCAATTCAACAACGCCATCGGACCCTACAAGGGTGGCCTGCGGTTTCACCCGACGGTAAACCTGAGCATCTTGAAATTCCTGGGCTTCGAGCAAACGTTTAAAAACAGCCTCACCACCCTCCCCATGGGCGCCGCAAAAGGCGGAGCCGACTTCAACCCCAAAGGCAAATCCGACCGCGAGGTCATGCGCTTCTGCCAGTCGTTCATGACGGAATTGAGCCGGCACATCGGTCCCAACGTCGATATTCCCGCAGGCGACCTCGGCGTCGGCTCGCGCGAAATCAGCTACATGTTTGGACAATACAAGCGCTTGCAAAACGAATTCACCGGGGTCATCACCGGCAAGGCCTTGGAGTACGGCGGGAGTTTTGTGCGCCGCGAGGCGACGGGGTACGGATGCGCCTACTTCATGCAACAGATGCTACATCAAAAGGGCGATTCTATCGAAGGCAAAACCTGCGTCGTTTCCGGCTCCGGCAACGTCGCCCAGCACACGGCGGAAAAGTTGATCGAACTGGGCGGCAAGGTGATCGCCATGTCCGACACCAGCGGTTTCGTTCACGACCCGGAGGGAATCGATCAGGAAAAGTTGGATTTCATTATGGATTTGAAAAATAAAAAACGCGGGAGCCTCTCCGAATACGCCGACAAATTTAAAAACACCCACTATCCGAATAAAAAACCTTGGGACCTGGCCTGCGACCTGGCCTTTCCCTGCGCCACTCAAAACGAGATCGACGAATGCGCCGCGCTTGAGTTGGTCAAGAACGGTTGCATCGGCGTCGCCGAAGGCGCCAACATGCCCACCCTGAAGGAAGGCGTCAACGTGTTCCAGGACGCGAAGATTCTTTACGCGCCCGGCAAGGCGTCCAACGCCGGCGGCGTGGCGGTTTCCGGACTGGAGATGACGCAAAACATCATGCGTCTGAATTGGGACCGCGACGAGTTGGAAGCCCGGCTCAAGGATATCATGCGCCAAATCCACCAGAAATGCCTGTACTACGGCCAGGAAGACGACGGGCGCATCGACTACGTCCGAGGGGCCAACATAGGTGGATTCAAAAAAGTCGCCGACGCCATGCTCGCCTATGGCGCGATTTAACGCGCCGCACCTTCAACCGTGCCGACTCTCCCATGAAACCGGCTCTTCTCTCCCTCCAGATAGTTTTCCTGCTAACCACCTTTGCATTGGGCGAAGCGTCCGCCAAGCCGCCGGAACCCCCGCCCTACAATCAGCTCCGCTACGAAGAGAACTACGAGTATCTGAAAAATCCGGAATTAAAAACCGGCCCACTCGATTCGATCAAATACATCCCTCTCGGCAAAAACGGAAAAACCTGGCTGACGCTCGGCGGGGAAACCCGGCAACATTTCGAGTTCATCGACAATAACAACTGGGGCGCGGGAACGCAGGACGACGACGGCTACTGGCTCCAGCGCTACATGCTCCACGGAGACCTACATCTGGGCGAGAACCTGCGCGCTTTCGCCCAGTTCAAAAGTAATTTTGAAGCGGGGCGACGCGGCGGACCCCGCGCCGTGGACCAAGACGATTTCGATCTGCACCAGGCCTTCGTCGATTACCGAATGAGGATCGGGCCGAACGCTTCATTGACGTTGCGTCCGGGACGGCAGGAGATCATTTTCGGTTCGCGCCGCTTCATCAATTACCGCGAGCGGCCCAACGTGCGCTTCAGCCAGGACGGACTGCGCCTGAATCTCAAAACTACGCGCTGGGACGTGAGCGCCGTAGCCGCGCGTCCCGTCGAGGTCGACCCCGGGGTTTTCGACGACGACGGCGAGGACCGGCAAGCCTTCTGGAGCTTGTACTCCGTTCGCAAGGATCTGCCCATGCCCTTTCCCGCCAACGGGGATTTCTATTACATGGGAATCGAGAGAGAGCGGGCGGTCTTCGACCAAGGCGTCGCGGACGAGTTCCGGCACGCAATAGGGACGCGCCTGTGGGGCAAGGCGCGGGGATGGGATTACAACTTCGAGTTCATTTACCAGTTCGGAACCTTCGGCGCGGCGGATATCAAAGCCTGGACCGCCGCCTCCAATACCGGCTACACGATTCCGATCAAAACCTGTTCCATTCGACTCAGTCTGCGCGCCGAAGCCATGAGCGGCGACGACGACCCAACGGATTCCGAACTCAACACCTTCAATCCGTTCTTCCCGCGCGGCAAACACATCAGCCAACTCGCCGCCTCCGGCCTGATGAATCAGATTTATCTCAAACCTCAACTGGATTTTAAATTCGGCAAACCCTGGTCGCTCACGGTGGGCAATCTTTTTCTATGGCGGCAGAGCGCGGACGACGGATTGTACAGCATCGGCAACGGACTGCTTAGAACCGGCGCGTCGAGCGACAAGTTATACGTCGGCCATCAGCCGGAAGTGGAACTGAAATGGCAGGTCAACCGCCACCTCGCGTGGAAGGCGACGTTCAACTACTTTTTCGCCGGACCGTTTTTGAGGGAAACCCCGCCCTCCGGCGACATCACCTACCTCGGCTCCATGGCCACGTTTGTTTTTTAGCCTCCCTGGCAATCCGAAACCAAGCCGCAAAAAAAAAGAAAGCGAAAATTAATGTAAAAATTAATTTCGACTTTCCATTATTTTGGGTAGAATAGAGGGTATGCCGTAATCCAAAAAAACTTCGGAGGATTCCATGAGTCGTAGGTTGATAGTCATTCTCCTCATTGGCGCGGCGGCAATTGGTTGGGTCTACCTGGCTCCGCCTTTATCCCAAGCTCAAAAGTTCAACATCCGCCAGGTGGCCGCCAAAATCCCCGGCCTCCAGCAAATCGCCTCGCCAAACATTACCACCGTTTCCTCTATAAGGATTGACAACCAATTTCCAAGTTTCGTAATTGTTCCGGCTGTGGATTTGCTCCGCTATAAGAATGCGGCGTATCGCCTCAAACCTGACCGCCGCTTCCTTTCAGCATTGGAACGTTTAGAGGTTTTTTTTAGCGGCTCCTCCAACGAGATTTCGGCAAAGTTTGAAAATAACCGCTGGAGCGTTCGCTCAAAAAATTCCCTCCTGGGGATTGTGCCAACCGACGATACGGTTCTGGGCGAGGTGCCCGAGCTTCCAGATTTCGATGATTTTATGAAGCTGTTAGTTCGTCGGGTTCAAACCCTGAACGCGGAATTCCCCCTTAATCTGCAAAAAAGTTCCGTAGGCTATCCGGAAATCAAAAAGAAGCTGGACGAATTTTTTTCACCGTCCATGTTCTCCCTCGGCCGTGAGATAAACAAACTATGGGAGTCCGGAAACCGCGATCCCGCGCTTCTGTATTACTCGGCGAAGGCCCTTACAAATCTCCAGTTTCAGCTCATGGACCGGTTAGAAACCTCCGATGAGGTGGGCGCGCAAGCTCTGGCTATGGTCGCTCTCGCCAAAGTCCTGAGCGGAAAAAATACCGACCGGGTGGAATGTCTGTTGGCGGAAGCCATGGATTACGACGGTCACGCCGGGAGATTGGCAGAATCTTTTTCTAAATCCGATCCACTTCGCGCTTATGTGCTCCGAGACGACCAAAGCTTGAAACAACTTGCTATACAAAACCAGGACATGTCTACGCGGTACTTGTTGGCCACCCGTCTCGCACATTTGGGGAAACTTGAACCTTGGATAGACTGGATGCAAAAGGCGTTTGGCGATCAAGAGATTTCTATTTCAATTTTGAAAACCGGATTAGAAATAGACTCTTTCAGTCTTGGTCGTAGTTTTCCCGCAGAAATGCGCGCGCATATTCTTTTGGCTCTGAGCCGGGAAAGGGAAAATGCCCCTCTGGACCTTAAGAAAGAGGTGATAAAAGTTGTCCTTCAAAACTCAGCTTATTATCAAGTCCTGCAGAGAGCTATGAAAATGGACGGTGATTCCCTGGCGGCGACTTCTCAAAAATTTGAATCAAGCCTAAACTCTCTAGCAGGAAGCTACGACGGATCTTTCATGCCGGCAGAAATTCACCGAGCCTTTTACGAAGCCTATTTTTATTCTACCCTCTATATCGAGGGACTCAATATTTTGGACAACCGAGGGAACCTTGAAGGCGCACAGCTTTACTACACCAACATCAAAGGATTGAACGCCGCGGGTGAGAACCGGTTGAAATCTGCAGTGACGCAGGCAGTCTCTTTTGTAAAAGATAAGGCAACGTCTATTATTGGCTCCGGCCTTTCAGTGGGAGGGACAAAAAAGTATATTTCTCAAACAATAAGTTCAGTCATAAACATTAACCCGGTTAACGAGGATCTCCTGCTATGGTTCGAACACCTTGTGATTTCCCAAAACGGGACCAATAATCTCGACGATCTTGTAGCGGACTTGGGCGAGCGCGCTAGCTTGAGCGGAGAAGCATTGAAACGAACATTTAAGGAAGCCAACCGGTACTTCCGACCGATGGACCCTGCTCAAGCCCTGGGAGTCAAACGGATGGCGTTCCGCATGGACACGCGACCTCTGCATAAGAATATATTGGCGGGCGCCTTACATTTCAAATTGTACGACCTTCATCTTTCCGACAAGTTATACCAAAGCGTCTTTGAGACCAGCCCGCGGCATTTCGATTATACGGAGACCTGGTACCGCAAATTTACTGGGAACTCCTCGCGTCTTAAAGAAATAATCCATTCGCCAAACTGGGAGTTTGACACACGCGTCCAGGCCCTGGGCTATCTGGAAAAATTAATGTCTAAACCCCCAAAAATAATTAAAAACGAATATAAAAAACTGATTGCTGAAGATCCTGATAGTTGGTACGCCTCGAAAATGTTTGCAAAGTATTTGATTGAACAAAAATCACATTCGGAGGCGCGCAAGGTCGTACAAGCCTGGCTGAAGCGAGAGGTTCCAACTCTTGGGTTGGAAAATACCATTGCCTTGAATCTGGTCGCAGAGACCTATTATGAAGAAGGTAGATATAAGGAAGGTTGGAAGGTAGCCTCCCGGCTTATCAAAGGCGAGCAGGGGGGATCGTTTAGAATTGGAGCTCTTCTTTTAGATAAGTTGGGGGAAAAGAAAAAAGCTGAAAAGATCTGGCAACACTACCTTCAGCGTTATCCACATCAAAAGAAAGCCGTGGCGAATTATGCCGAGTTTTTGTGGCGGGAGGGTCGTTATGAGGACGCTGGAATTCTGGTGCGAAAGGAAAAACCTCATTTATCCGCCTGGACTTTTCAATTTAAAATCGCGACAAAATTCGCTAAGGTTTTCGCCGACCAACCCGCCGAAAAAGGCATAGAGGCGTTTTCATTTATAAATCGCGGCTTGCTTCCCACTGAACAGGAATTTTTTATCTACCCTCTGTTCCGCAGGGGAAATCCTGAATTAGCATACCGGTTGGAATCCAAATTGCGTCGGGGCGGTATCGGTCAAATTGACCTCAATCTGAATGCCTACCGCTTTCTTATCGCCTGGAAAGGGAAGGAAGCTGCCTCAACCTGGATTCGAAATGCGACGCCCCCAGGCTCGTATAACAATGTAGGGACCGTGGCATTCGGCAAAACGGAATACGATTTGTTGTGGTCGCTGAGTAAATCACCCGATCAATTTACCTGGTTGATGCGCGCCGCCGCGTCGCTGAAATATGAAAAAATTTCCGAACGCGAACGCGGGTTCTTAATGCGCTACTACAAGAGCGGGGGAATGGGTGGATACTACGATAAGCTAGGCCAGTACTTGCTAGGATTGGCGACAAAGGAAGAAGCTCTAATGGTTCTCGACACGCCCAAGAAAGTTTGCGAGGGCGCGTTTTACTTCGGCTACAAGGCCCATGTTGAAAAACGCTATGGCGAGGCAATCGATTGGTACCGCATCGTAATTGAAACAGGGCTGACCCATAACGGCGAATACCATTGGGCTGGCAACTCTTTGTATCACCTTTGGGCGGAGGAGGTTTCCCTGTCGCGTTTGAAAGATATCGAAGACGTCTGGGATATCCAAAGCCCGAAAAAGCTGGCGCGCCGCGAGGAGGGGTAACCCCTGCGGGTAAAGTTTGAGATGCAAGCCCGCCCAAGCTCCCAGCGCTTTCCCGAAATAATTTGCGGCTTCGCTTCCTGGCTTCCCGGTTGTCGGTTGACAGCGGTTTGTTGACCGTTGACAATATAAGGAAGACATTCCAATCGACAATCTACTGGCCCTGGCGCCTGCGCCAGCGGCGCCATTTTTAAAACCGCTCTGCAACTTCCGAAAGCGCCCTTCCTGAATGGTTCTCGATAAAAACTCCCAATCCATTTTTTCCCGCGACTCCGTAAAACTCTTTCTCTGCGGCGCCGCGGTTTTGTATTTCGAACTCGTCCTCATCCGCTGGATGGGATCCTGCATCCGCATCGTTTCCTACTTCAGTAATTTCATTCTGGTCTCCGCGTTCCTCGGCTTGGGCGCGGGCGCGTTGTTGGCGAAAAAAAATTTCAACCTCGGCAAATACATCGTTCCCGCCGTATGTTTTTGTTTATTCTTCGCGCCCTTGCTCGGCCTGTTTGGCAATTATAACCCGGACAGCGATCTGGAGTATTTGTGGATCGGCGGCGTCCGCGGCCCGGTGGAGCAGTCCGTGGACACGTTTCTGGGCATGCAGTTCAATACCATATTGCCGTTCTGGATTGTGCTGACACCCTGCTTCCTCGTCAACGCCGGAGTATTTTTAATTTTCGGGCAGATGCTGGGAATCATGTTTCAAAAACTACCGCCGCTCAAGGCCTATTCCCTGGAAATCGCCGGAAGCGTGTTAGGCATACTGTTATTCGGAGCCATGTCGCTTTGGGAATTCTCGCCCACCGCCTGGTTCGTCGTCGGGTTCATCCTGCTCTTTTGTGTGGTCGATTTTGATCGCAAGGTTTTTGCCGCGTCCGCCCTGTGCTGTTTGGCCGTTCTTGCTTCATGCTGGGATTTTGAAAAGAAATTTATTTGGTCGCCCTACTATAAAATCAAAATATTTCCCTTCAGGACGTTGGCCGACCCTGGCAACAAAAACCTGCAGACGTTTAAGGAACCTTTCGGTTTCAAGCTGGTGGTGAACAACGATTATCATCAGATGATCGTAAATTTGTCCGCGGAGCGAAATCTGGACAAAGAGCACGACTTTTTTAAATCCTGGCGCCTGCTCTACGATTATCCCTTGAGAAATTACGCCGGACCGGAGGAAGGACCGATCCTGATCCTGGCCGGGGGGACCGGCAACGACGTGAGCGCCGCCCTGCGCAACACCAAGGCGCAGATCGACGTCGTCGAGATCGACCCCAATATCCTTGAGCTGGGAAAAATATTTCATCCGGAAGCCCCCTACGCGAACCCGCGCGTGCATGTGTTCAACGACGACGCCCGATCTTACATCGCCCGTGCCGAAAAGAAGTACGCGGCGATCGTGTACGGCTTTTTGGACAGCCACACCCTGTTGTCGTCGTTCTCGTCCGTGCGGCTGGACAATTTCGTCTACACCCAGGAAGCCATGCGCCAGGCGAAGAATATTCTGGAGCCCGGCGGGAAAATTTATTTGACCTTCGCTACAAACCGCCCCTGGATTCACTTGCGCCTGATACACCTGCTGGATTCGGTTTTCGATTTCCCTACTCAGGTCCACGCCGAATCAAAATACAACTACAGCAACGGCATGATCTATGAAAACGGAAAAGCGCCCGCCTCTATGCAACCCGCCGAACGGAAGATCGACCCTTTGGCGGAAAAGGTCAAACTGTCCACCGACGACTGGCCCTTTCTGTACATGAAAGAACCGAGCCTCCCCGCGCATTACGTAATTTTTATTTGTATGGCCCTCGCGCTGAGTTTTTCCGCGCTCTGGTTGTTGCCAAAAAACGAACGGAGCATAAACTTTAAATATTTTTTCATGGGCGCCGGATTTTTCCTTGTCGAAACCGGCAACATCGTGAAACTTTCCTTACTGTACGGGTCCACTTGGGTGGTCAACGTCACCGTGTTCACCGGCGTGCTGGTATTCATTCTACTGGGTAACCTGGTCAGCACATGGATCAAGGGAGAACCGTATCACCGGCTGTTCCTGTTTCTATTCGGCTCCGCCGCCGCTTCTTATTTCGTCGCGCCGGCGGAACTGTTGACCGTCGCCTCGCCAGGATTGCAGGCCGTCGCGGCGGTCGCGCTGTTTCTCGGGCCCATATTTTTCGCGAGCCTGATATTTGCCAAGCTCATCGCCAGAGAACCAAAACTGTATGAGGCTTACGGTTCCAACCTGCTGGGGGCCATGGTTGGCGGAGCGGCGGAGTACCTGTCGATCCTCATGGGATTCAGGTTTCTGACCATCGCCGCCGTCGTCTTTTATTTTCTGGCGTACCTGTGCATCCAACGATTCGCCGGGCAGACGCCCGGCCAGCGAGACGCTGGACTCAGTAGGAGCTGATTATTGGGGAGCGTTGCGCTACGGAACGCGACCGGGGAAATATTGATATGGTTTTAGGAAAAATAACTTTTGGAATATTAGTCGCGAGTATGGTTGCCGGTTGTACGAGCGACAGCGGTTGGTGGAAACGGACCGCTTACGAAACCAATCAAGGCTATCGTCAAAATCAGTGCGCGAAGAATCCCGTCACCCTCTGCCCGGAGCGGGAAAGCTACGACGACTACCAAAAAAAAAGCGCCGCGGTTTTAAAAGAAGAAAGGTGAGTCTGGAGCGGAAACAAAACCTTCAATCGCGACAGATCAGAAGGATCCCTGCCGTCCGAGGTCAAGGAATGTTTGGTTTCACTCCCGTCGGTCCCTGCTTGAACCGATAGTTGGTGTTCTCCTTGATGTAAGCCAGCAAGTCGTCGTAACTTTTAAAGTGTTCCGACCAGCCGTAATCCTCGCTTGTGTATTCGCAATTTGTCGTACTGTGTTCCTTGCAGATGTATGGCCGAGTCTCGTAAATCCCACACTGGTTGTTGTCCTGTAAAAAATTGCAACGCGTGTGAATCATGATGTGCCACTTTTTCCGGTAGATATACATCGAGACCTGTTCGTGCGCAAGTTTCCACAGGTAGCTTTCATAATCCTTGCGAGAACCCGGCTCGTCGATTTCAAACGCGAAATAGGTGCAACATTTTGCGGGGAGGCATTTGGAGCATTGGTCCGAATCGTTGTCCGGATCAAAAACTATTTTTTGTTTCTTCGCCATTTGGGAATCCTGTTAAAAACGGTTGGGAATTTCTTGACGCGCAACAACCAGGCCGCGTCGCGGAAACCAATTATGCCAGCAAATCTTCCCGCGCCAAAGAAAAACCAGCGTGCCGCTGGACCCGATAGCTTGCGATTGAAAAAATTTTCCCAATCCGGATTCAAATTTTTCGAACTTTCATCATTGCATGTGATTAGCAATTGCTCCCAGGTTCGTAGCTTTCCCCTTATAAGTACGCCTATTGCCCCCGGAGGCTACCCCGGCGCAGGCCCTCCTCCCGCGCCATTCGACGGGCCTGTTCCATTTCCTCGGCGCTGGGCCGGCGGTTGATCTCCGGATATTTCGCGGCGCTCACTTTTCCCGCTGGACGGTACTGGCTCATGATGTTGATAAAAACGTCCGGAGAAATTTCGTTTGCAAGAAAACGAAAAATATTTCGGCTGCCCTCGACCTGACCGGGCATGACCAAATGCCGGACCAGTAAGCCGCGCCGCGCCAGGCCTCGCTCGTCGAATGCGAGGTCGCCCACCTGCGCCTGCATGCGCTTCACCACGCGCCGCGCCGCCTCAGGGTAATCTCCGGCCTTGAGATATTTTTGCGACAGTTCCGGATCCCAGTATTTGAAATCCGGCATGTAAATATCCACCACCCCGTCCATCAGATCAATGCTGTCCAGGGAATCGTAAGCCCCGGTGTTATAAACCAGAGGCAGGCGAAGGCCCAGTTGCACAGCCAACGGCAAGGCTTCCAGGATTTGCGGGACCACGTGTTCCGGCGTCACGAAATTGATGTTGTGACACCCCCTGTCCTGAAGCTCCAGCATCATTTGCGCCAGTCTTTCGGGTCCGACCTCGAAGCCTTCGCCGTCCTGGCTGATATCGAAGTTCTGGCAAAAAACGCATTTTAAATTGCACATGGAGAAGAAAATCGTGCCGCTTCCGTTCCAGCCGCGCAGGCAATCCTCTTCGCCGAAATGCGGAAAATGGCTGGACGCGATGGCGTACCGTCCCGACTTGCAAACCGCCGTTTCGTTCGCCAGCCGGTCGACCTCGCAATCTCGCGGGCACACCTTGCAGTTCTTGAGGAGCTTCAAGCCTTCGCGCGAACGGCGGTACAACTCGCCCGACCGGAACAAAGACATGTAGGCCGGTTCAAAATTTTTAGATTCAATGTCGAAAGATTTTTCTGTGGTCGTCATGGCGCTGTCGCCAGGCAGGCGCCTGGAGGCAGTGGTTTGCGATTGGGGAATTTTCAAAACCTTAATCTCAACTTAACGATTTCTCTTCTGCGTCAAACAAGGAGCGTTGCGTAAGCATAATTTGATAACAAGTCATCCTGTAATTATTATCTCAAAGGGTGGAATCATTCTTCAAGTCCCAAGGCGTCTCGGGTTTTTTGAATCGCGCCCCATTGGCGCAAGTTTTTCATCCGGTCGAAGGCGGCGCGCCATTCCTCCCGGGTTCGCTTCCGGTTGCCCAACAGATTCCAGGCAAGCGCCGACTCCAGCCGGGGCTGGTAGTTTTCCGGTTCCAGCGCCGCCGCCTTTGTAAAAAGTTTTAACGCGGATTCTGAATCTCCCTTTTCACGGCGCAGAATTCCTTCCGCCAGATGGCGGTAATAGTCGTCTGGAAACCTGGTTTGCATTTCCAGGAAAATTTTTTCCGCGGCGGCGATTTTTCCGTCAAGAACCCGGTTCTCGATTTCAAAAAAAGTCTGTTCCGGTCCGTCGATTTCCAGAACTTTTCGCATCAAACTCAGAATGACGCGCTCTTCGGCGAGAAAACCTCGGTCGTGGAAATAAAAATGGAAGCCGTGAATGAAGTGGGAAGTTAGTTTGCTTCGATGCAGATCCCTCAGGTATCCCGGATGTTTTCTCTCCTCGGCCAAAAGCGCCATGAATTCATCCAGAACCCTTCTCGCTTCTAAATTGGATGGAAGCGCCGGCTCTTTAGAATACCGAACCAGAGCGTTTTTGTAAGGCGACAGGTTCTGGGTTATTTTAGTGCGCTCGAATAAAACCGAATCCTGTTCCAACACGATGGGATGGCGGTCGAGGTTGCGGTCGAAGATTTCCTGGGTATGGTCGGAGACGCTTTCGTGGGAATCGAATTTATATTTTTCGGGGTCGGGGAGGTCCAGTGTGGGAAAGCGGCGGGGGGTGACGAGTTCCGCCGGCTGATTCGCCAAAAGCGTGTAGGTGTTGATTCCGACAACATCGTCGCGCAGGCGCATCACGTCCTGAGCGTAATAATATTGGAACCATGACAGGCCGGGGGCAAAAATGGCGTGGTCTGGCACGGATAAATAAATTTTATTGGTCAGGCTTTCTCCAAAATAATGGCCGGACTTTTCCACGAGGTAATAATTTTTAATGGCGGCGGCGGCAATCATCAGAAACAGGGCGACGACGGCCAATTGGTTCCAGCGCACCGGACGCGCGGAGGATCCAGGCTCGTTCCGAGGCGGGGAAACATTTTTTTGAGCTTCGTCCGGGGACCGGTTCGCCAGTTTTTCAAAAACCCAATACAGAGCCAGGCTGGCAAACCATAACGCCATAAGATAGGAAGGGTAGCTTTCTTTTTCCCAACGGGCAAAAAAGGCGGCGCTGACGACGACGATCAACAGGGCAAAGAAAAAGAACGGTCGGCTCTTTTTAAAGCACAAGTATCCGCCGAAAAGGAATCCCGGCAGAATGGCAAGAGAAAGTTGAGAGACCAAATCGTAGAAAAAAAATTTCGTCGTTTGCCAGGCGCCGGAACTCACGCCCTGAAACCCGTCGAAATGGGAATTCGCCCGGTCCCGGTCGGTGATTTGCCTGACGAATCCATCCAAGGTTTCCGGATTTCCCCAATCGAAAGAAGGTTCGGCCAGGGAGCGCGCTGGAAGGTAAGCGTAAACGGAAAAGCCGACCAGGAAAAACAGCGCACAAAGCGCCAGACGCAGCGCGGGTTTCTCCCGGTTCCAACAAAAAAACAGGAGCAGAATCGACGGCAGGAAAAATGCCATGGTGGCGTGGTTGCCGGCGCTGATTCCATAGATAAAAGAGGCGGCGTACAAATAACGCAGGTCGTCGCATTGCTTCCAGGTTAGCAGTAGATAAACCAGAGCACAGATGAAAAGGGTATGCAGGGAGTACACTTCCGCCATTAGGGCATGATGCCAAAAGATGGCGCTATAGGCCAGGAACCCGGACGGGATCAGGGCCGCAAAAACTTTGTTTGAGGTTTCCTCTTCGGCGAAAAACAGATCCAGCAGTTTGCGGGCCGCCAGATAAAATCCGGCCAGGGTCAGACAGGCGCAAAATATCGAGAACAGGTTGACCTTGAATGCAACGGAGCCAACGGGCAAAAATGTAAAAAGGCCGGCAAGCAGACTATAAGTCGGGAACCCCGCAGGATGGGCTATCCCCAGGGTAAATGCGGTGTTAACAAACTCGGAGGAGTCGAGATAGGTGACGCCGGGGGGCATGGAGAGGAGATAGACGCCCCAGGCCGTCAGGATAAAAAAAAAATAGCGGGAGTTTTATTTGGGAGGCTCATGAATCCGGGCGGCAAAAAAAATCCCTTTTCCACCGCGTTTAAACGGTGGAAAAGGGAAGTCGATCAAACCAATCAGGTAATGTTGCCGTTAGAGTCTATGGACAACACCTTGGTACTGGAATTATGTTGCGCCGTCGCAGTGAATCCTGTTTCAACTGCCGCCGCGGCGACTACGGTCATCTTGGTGGACTGAATGAAACCGTAAGTGGCTTCCGCCGCTTTTGCCAGATCGCAACTATTCGCGGAAGAGGTGTCCGCCCAGTAAGCTTTGCAGGCCAGGTAAATATTGTGCAGGTTGGCTTTGGAATCTGAATCATAAGCCCGGGTTTTGTACTGGTTGAACTGCGGGATCGCGATAGCCGCCAGAATACCGATGATGGCGATAACGATCAGCAGTTCGATCAAGGTAAAACCTTTTTCATTTTTGACCGAAAGTGCTTTCAACATTTCTTTTCTCCTTTATTTAGATAAATTCTATAGAACTCTGGTTTTACTAAAGCAAACTAGGCGCCATTAGTTAAACTCACACAGACCAAGATCGCCAAGCTATTAATATATAATGCGTTATATTTTTTTAACATTCTTATCTATCCATCTTTAGCCTGCAAATAAAGGGAAAACGACAAAAATGGTCGGAGCCGACTGACAAAACTTGTCTGAACTTCTAGTGTCAATGTAACTACATTGAGGAAATACAGTAAAATAACCCCTAAAAAAAACCATCCCGTTTCAAAAAAAATGAAACGGGATGGGATGCGGTGAGTTAAATTATGGTGAAGTAATATTGCCGTTAGAGTCGATTGACAACACCTTCGTGCTGGAATGGTGTTGAGCCGTAGCAGTGAACGTCGTTACAACTGCCGCCGCGGCGACCACGGTCATTTTGCTGGATTGAATATAACCATAGGTAGCTTCCGAAGCCTTTGCCAGGTCGCAACTGTTGGTCGACGAAGTATCTGTCCAATAAGCGTTACATGACAGATACAGGTTGTGCAGGTTGGCCTTGGAGTCTGAATCATAAGCGCGGCCCTTGTATTGATTAAACTGCGGGATTGCGATGGCCGCCAGAATACCGATGATGGCGATCACGATCAACAGTTCGATTAAGGTAAAACCTTTTTCGTTCTGGATCAATTGCGTTTGCGTCATAACTTTTCTCCCTGTATTTTGAATAAGGTTCCAACGCAACCACGTTGGCCTGACAAGAATCTATGCCTGATAATTTAGATTTACACCTCCAGCAGAAGCTAATACGATACTTCGCAAATTCCATGCCGGAATCCAACAGCCCGATTTTTTTTGATGTTTTCACGACTTTTCGGATCGATATTATACATTGAAAGATCGACAATCGCGTTCGGCGGGGGTATTTTTACTAATTTTTTACGTTGAAAACCGGGCGATTAAATGCCAGATAAAGAATGACAACGCTGTGCGCTAAAAAATACGCCGTTCTGGGAGGCAGTTTCGATCCGGTGCATTTCGGACATCTTGATCTTGCGGACCAGGTGCGACAAAAATTGTCGCTCGACAGCGTTTTTTGGGTTCCCGCCTATCTTTCGCCCCACAAAACCTCGGATCGTCCCGCGCCCGCCAAGCATCGGCTGGAGATGTTGCGACTGGCGCTTGCCGACAACCCGGCGTACGACCTTTCGGAAATCGAATTGCAACGCGGCGGCGTTTCCTACACGGTCGAGACTCTGGAACAGATCGTACAGACTCCCGAGCCGTCGGAATGGAGCCTGATACTGGGAATGGACGCCTTTAAAGACATGAAAACCTGGAAAGATCCCGATCGTATTTTGCAAATCGCCAACATTATTGTTGGAACGCGGCCCGGCGTAGACAGAAACGTTTTTTCCGAAGCGCTGAAAAGTCTGCCCGGAAACTGGAAGCGTTTGGAACCCGCCGACCCGGCGCAACCTGGCCTCGGCGTTTATAAAAACAGCGGCGCAAACCAGACCGTTTCATTCCTAAGCCTAGACACTCGCGAAATTTCCTCCAGTGAAATCCGCGCCAGAATACGGGCTAAAAAGGGCGTTAAAAATAAGTTGCCACCCGAAGTTGAAAAATATATTATGAGGCATCTTTTATACCAAGCCGAGGCCCATCCCATCGCTGAATGAATGAGTCGTTAAATGAACTTCAGCGCCTTGTCGTCGAAGCAGCCGCTGAAAAACAAGCTATAAATATACTGGTTCTGGATTTGCGGATGCGGTCCGAGTTGACCGACTGCTTTATAATTTGCAGCGGCGCCAGCAAGGTTCAGGTGCGGGCCATCGTCGACTTTATTCTTGAAAAAGCCGGCCCGCTCAAACCGGCGGCGATGGAGGGCTACTCCGAGGGCAACTGGGTGATCGTCGACTTGCAGGACTTAATGGTTCATGTGTTTCAAAAAGACGTGCGCGCCCATTACGATCTGGAAAGGCTTTGGGGAGACGTTCCGGCGCTCGACGTTCCGGCGCAAATTTAATACGCTTGCTTGAGGAGTTTTTCGTCGATATGGATTTAAACAAAGTTCCCAAATTTAAAGATCAACTCGAAGACATCCGCGCCTCCCTGCTGGGCGAGGTGGCCAAAAACCTGAAAAGCAACAAGGAGGATTTCGTCGAAGCGGAACCCGATTTGACGGACGACGCCACGCGTTCCACCAACCGCCAGTTGTTGCTCAACCTCGGCGAGCAGGACTGGGACCAACTTAAAAAGGTGGAAGAGGCCCTGGATAATATTAAAAATGGCGTTTATGGAATCTGCAAAAAATGCGAAAAGGCGATTCCCGAAGCTCGCCTGGAGCTAGTGCCCTTCGCGAACCATTGCGTGCAATGCCTGGAAGTCATAGAAGAGGAAAAACGTATCGACAAACTCAACAACAAGGACTTGAACTGACCTGATTGAGCCGCGTCTTTGGACGAAGGTTATTTTTGCTTTGCAAGGCGGGGAAGTTCGTTGAGTTAAAAAATATCCAAGCTGTTGGGTCCAGCCTCAGGGCGAGGAATTTAAAATTTTGTGGAGCGAAGAAAGTCGTGTCATTAAAATTATATTTAATCCTGATCGTTATCGCCGGACTGTCCATCTACGTCGCTTTTCTGAACCCCGGCGAAATGGAAGTTTATTTCACCCAAAGTTTTTCATGGGAACTTCCCAAGGTGGTCGTGCTTTTGGGAGCCGCGTTATTAGGCGTCGGCCTCACCGGCCTGTTCTCCTGGGTGGAAGGCGTCAAGGGCTCCATTAGAAGTTCAAGAGCCGCGGCACGACGCCGCGACAAAGAAAATCGCGCCCGGCAGGTAGAAAAAACCCTGACCGAAGCCGATAACGCCCTGGCGGCGGGGCATTTCCCTCAGGCCGAATCCCTTTACCAAAAAATCGCCAGAACGCAAAATAACGTGAGGGCCTTGTACGGACTGGGCGTCAGCCTGCGCGCGCAGGACAACGCCAAGGACGCCTTGAAGGCTCACCTGAAAGCCCGCGTCGCCGAACCCGACAACGTCCGGGTTTTATACGCGCTGGCGGCGGATTATGAAAGCGCCGGGGAACCTAAAAAACAAATTGAGGTTCTACAACAAATCGTCGGCCTCGACCGCAACGCCGTAACCGCCCTGGAAAAAATTCGGGACGCTCACGAAAACGCCAAAGACTGGGAAAACGCCTACGAGGCGCAAAGAAAAATTCTTCCGCTGGTGAGCGGTCAGGGGGCGCTAGCGCGGGAGCAAAAGCGCTTTGGCGATATCATTCACGCCCACGCTCAAAAATGCCTGGAAGAAAACGACCGGGAAAAAGCCCTGGCCGAATTGAAACGCGCCGTGCGCGAAGACAATCAACACACCGAGTCCTATCTGGCGCTGGCGGATTTATATACGAATGCCGGGGAAGACAAGAGCGCTCTAAAAACCTGGAAGGCAGGATACGACAACACCAAGGCGCCCGTCTTCCTGCTTAAAATCCAAAACGCCCTGCAACAAAAAGATCAGGGAAAAGATATCGAAAAACTCTACCAAGCCGCCATTCGCCTTGCCAGCGGGGAGGGACAAGCCGTCGCCTCGTTGTTGTACAGCGTTTACCTTCTGGAATCCGGCTCCCGCGACCAGGCGATAAAAACCCTGGAAACGCTGCCCGAAGGCGAATGCCTCGTGCACCAGGTTTTGCTTTACACGGCGCGCAATGCCGAGAGCGTCAACGGAAGTATGCCCGACTCGATGAAAGCCGTCTACGAACAAGCTAAACAAAACCTGATCGATCTCGCAAGTAAAACAGTCGACGGTTGACAGTTTAAACGGCTCCCTCTTCAAGGGGAGCTGGGGCCGGGGTAGCGCCCTCGGAGGCAGATAGACGCAACTACACGGTAGGCGTTACGTCCTTGGGAACAACTGCAGGCGGGTTTGACCGTGAGTAAAAATCGAAGGCGTCGTTAGAGACTCAGAAGATATTATCCAATCGCTAACTATTGGGTACTGCGTCACGCTGACCAGTCGCTTGCCCGGCCAGCCGGGCAACACCCGCTGGAAAGGGTAGAGTTCAAGCCTACCATGACGTACGTGTAGCTTCCACGTACAAAAGTCACACCTAAGCCACACCTATTGCCTCAAAGCGCTCGCCTGGCGGCAAGCAGTTATTTCTTTTGATCCGGAGACAGTTTGAGACGAGCTTCCAGTTCCTGGATGCTGTTACGGATTTGGCTCATGACCAAGCGGGTCTCGCTTTTCAAACCCTCCTCCGTCACACCCTCCTTGTATTTGCCAAGGCCGGATATCTTTTTGCGAATGACGTCCAACTGACCTTCCAGACTCAGTCCGCGCTTTTCGCTGAAACTTTTGGTGATGGCTCCCTTGAGTCCCATCCCGTCGAAATGCTTGGTGATGGCCATCAACATGCGCTTGCGCGACAGATACTTCTTGCCCGCTTTCCAGTCCGCGATAGCCTGAAACACTTCCTTTTCGATAACGTCCGCGATGGCGCGGTAGTCGACGTCGTCCACCAGGTCGTGCACTTCGCCGGCCTTGGAGGATGAGGCGATTGCAAAATCATAATCCAGGTCCGCGCCGTTTAGTTTTTGGGATTTCATTTGGCGGCCGACTTCCTCGGGGTAGAGGCGCGGATGCCAGACCTGAAATAGATATTCCTGGTTGACCAGGTCGCGAAACTCATATTCCCCGGCTTCGTTGGTTTGCGTGTAGTAGCCGTTGGGGACGACAAACACCGTTCCAATCATGTCTTTATGCAGGTTGCACCGCAAAATAACGGGACCGGGCTGCGTGAACCTGAGCGATTTCGAGCTTCCCCTCGCCATGGCTCCCAGGTTGAACTGGTTGTTCAGCGATTTCGAAAAAATATTGTGAACCTCTTTATCCTCGTTGGCGAAGACCACGGTTGATCCTACCTGTACCACAGAATGCGCAGGCGAGAACTGCAGGTTTTCCTGGGCGATTTTCAATTCCTGGACGGCTTGCCCCGGAACCTTTAATTTTGTTTTGGTTTCCAGGAAAACGATCGCGCCAGGTCCAATGGATTCCTTGTTCACTAATACCTTTCCCTTGACGTCCGTCGAGGGACCCATTTCCTTGGAATTGGAGCCTTCCATTTTATGGCCCGAACCCTCGCTCTTTTTCTTCTCGTCCGAGGGCGTAAGTTTGGCCGTGGCGACAGGGGCTTTATCCCTCGCTTCCTTGGAAACTTTCGGACCCTTGTAGCGGCCAATGGCTTTTAGCATATCGACCACGAACGGCTTTTCAAATTCCTTGTCCAACTCGATGGCGCGTTCAAAATGCGGAGCCGCCTCGTCAACCTTGTTTTGCAGGCTCAACACGACGGCTATATTAAAATGAGCCTGGGCAAAATCCGGCTTGAGCTCAAGGGACTTTTCATACATTTTGGTTTCCCGAACGTATTGTTTTCTCTGGCCCAGCGCTTTACCAAGGTAGTTGTAGACCATGAAGTTGTCGGGGTCCAGATCGATGGTTTTCTCGAACAATTCGATCGCTGCGCCGGCGTCCTTGTCTTCGAGCTTTAGCATGCCCCAGTTGAACAGGATTTCCGCGTCGTTTGGAGCCAACTCGTCGGCTTTGGCAAAACGCCGGTCCGCGCCCTTAAACTTTTTCTGCAACTTTAAAGCCGAGGCCCAGATCGCCTGAATTTCCGGAGCCTCGGGACTCAACATTTCCGCCTTCTCGAACTCCAGTTCGGCGGTATTGAATTTTCCTTCCTCGACGAGCTTGATCGCCTGGTCCAGATGGACCAAGGCCTGGCGCGACACTTTGGGAAACGACGGGTCGGGAGTTTCGGCGGCTTTGACCACTTTGGGATCCGGCATTACCCGCCGGGTTTTTTCGGCGCTCTCGTTGGAAGACGCAGAGCCGTCCTCCTTGTTGGCCGAATTGGAGTCCGCAGAAGGCGTCGAGGCCGGCTCGGTTTGGCCCTGGTTGGATACGGCGCTCGCCGGTTCGGTGGAATCTCCGCGCTTGTAAGCTTCCAGTTCGCCCGAGGGCTGGGAATAAATCATTGCGCCAAAGATGAGTCCAAACATGACCGCGATAGCGATCACCGGCCCCAGCAACCCTTTGCCGCCTGCGGCTTCCTTGGCTTTTTGCGTCTGTTTTTTATTTTGTCCCATGATGATAACTTTGCGTGAATGTTAAAGGATTGACGCCAGCGTGGCGCTGGGCGGGCAACGCCCGCTGGAAAAGTTTGAGATGCAAGCGCACCCTAGCTTGCAACGTCACTCTAACAGCTTCGCCTATACCGCCTGGTTAGAGTTCGGATCTCAATCGCGGAATGGGAAGATTAGGAATTTTTTTCCCCGGATAATCGTCTATGGTAGCCGGTTTACCGCGCATCGTCGGTTCGCCCTGAATTTTGGACGCGAAGGTTGAGAGATTGCGGCGGACGTCTTCTGATCCGCACTCCTCGCAACGCGTCTCGTTCTGGTCGACCTTCGTCGATTGAAGCAAGGTAAAATCCTTCTGGCAGGAATCGCAATGATACTCGTACAACGGCATGAGGCGGAACCGAGTTATGAAAAATTATAGGTTGCATTCATTTGAGTAATGGGATTAAATCATAGCACCAACTGGCCTGTCAATTTTAAAAAATCCGCGGCAAATTCCTTTCCCGGACCTCAATTCAGATATTCTTGTCTAGAAAACCGACCGTAAAGTTTTGGCGCCCATGAGACCTCTGACCGCCAAGTCCCACCTTTCCCAAAACCTGGAAGACGTTCTGGAGGGAAAGTCGGGGTACTTGCCAAATCAATTAATCGAGCTTGCCTGTCACCAGGGAATCCTGCACGCGACGACTTCCTTTCTGGCCTCCCAGTTTCAACCCGTGAGCGTCGACCTGCGCCTGGGAGAAAAGGGCTACCGGATTCAAAGCAGTTTCCTGCCGGAGAACGATCCGGTGGAAACCAAGTTGAAGGATCTTCAGCTTTACGAAGTGGACCTGCGCGACGGCGGGATTCTGGAAAAAGGCGCCATCTACCTCGTTCCTTTAAAGGAAGAGATGGATTTGCCCGCGTCGATTTGCGGCCGCACCAATCCGAAAAGCTCCACCGGACGGCTGGACATGTTCACCCGCGTGATCGTGGACCGGGGCCACCGCTTCGATGAAATTCCCGGCGGGTATTGCGGTAAAATGTATCTGGAAATTATTCCCCGATCTTTTCCGGTGCGGGTCCGGGAAGGATTGTCGTTGAATCAGCTTCGTCTGTTTCACGGCGACGCGGAAATAGCGGACGCCGACCTGGCAACCCAATACCGCGAAACGCCGATCCTGTTTGCGCCTCAAGGCGGAGCCTTGCCGGTGGAGAAGGTGAAAGTCGACGGCGGACTGTTCATCGGCGTCGACCTGTGCGGGAAATCCAAAGACGACATTATCGCTTACAAGGCGAAAACCAACAGCTCCGTGATCGACCTGAGCAAAGTCCGGCATTACGAACCGCTGGATTTTTGGGAGCCGATCTACCGCCAGAAAAAGAATCGCTTGATTTTGGAGCCGGAAAGTTTTTACATCATGGCGTCGCGGGAAAAGATTTGCGTCTGGCCGGAACTGCTGGCGGAAATGATCGCCTACGAACCCAACAGCGGCGAGTTGCGGACGCATTACGCAGGGTTTTTTGATCCCGGATTCGGCTGGTCGGGCGGGCGGGCGCTCCATGGACAGGGAACCCGCGCCGTCATGGAAGTCCGACCGCACGACGTTCCCTTCATGGTGGAGGACGGGCAGACGTTTTGCCGCCTGAAATTTGAACGCGTGGTCGAAACGCCCAAACGCATTTATGGGAAGGAAATTAAATCCAATTACCATTCCCAGGAACTTGCGCTCAGCAAATATTTTAAATAACTATTAATAAAGCGCCCTTCCGCAGGCTCAGGGTGACAGAAAATAAATCTGTAAAAAACTTTTTTAAGAAAGCTCCATCGTGGAACCAAACGAATTAAAAGCCGTCGTGGAAAACCTCCTGCTCGCCTCAGACCAACCGGTCTCCGTCGAGCGCTTGCAGGAGACCTTTAAAGGCGAAGCCAAACGGCAGGAACTGGAAGACGCCCTCGAACAATTGAAGGCGGACTACGAAGGCAAGAACCTGCAAATCACCCAGGTGGCGGGCGGCATTCAATTGTGTACGCGGGGCGAATATTCCGAATGGATCCGGAAATTTCTCAAGCTGGACAAAACGTCGAAACTGTCTCAACCTGCGCTGGACGCCCTTTCCATCATCGCGTACAAGCAACCGCTGACCCGCGTGGAGGTGGAGGAGATTCGCGGCGTCGATTCGGCGGGCGTTATCAAGACCCTTTTGGAGAAGAAAGTGATCGCCCCCGGCGGGCGGAAAAAGGTTCCTGGTCGTCCCGTCATGTACCAGACCACGCAAAAGTTTCTCGAATATTTTGGTTTGCAAGACGTCAGCGACCTGCCGACGCTGGAAGACTTTAAAGAAGGCGAGTTGTTTGGCGACGCGGACCAGCCGGTGCAAACCGATCTGCCCTTTGGCGGGGTTGAAGCCGACCCTGCGGCTCCGGAAAATCCCGGTTCAATAGAAGGCGACGGCCCGGATGAAACAGAAGAAGCGTCCACGACCGGCTAATCCCAAATAGTTTCCCCTAATCATGAAAATACGTTTACAAAAAATCATCGCCAACGCAGGTCTCGGCTCCCGCCGGGAGGCGGAACGCTGGATCGCCGACGGCAAGGTGTTCGTTAACGACAAGCGCGTCGACGAATTGGGCTTCCTGGCCGATCCTGAAAAGGACTCGGTCAAAGTTCGAGGCAGAATAATGCCGCCGCCGCAGAAACCCGTCCACTTGATCTTTAACAAACCCGCCCGCTGCATCACCACCACGCGCGACGACTCGGAGCGGCCCACCGTCATGGATTTTTTGAAAAAAGTTCCCGGTAGGGTTTTTCCCGTGGGGCGGCTGGACTACAACACACAAGGGCTTTTGCTGTTCACCAACGACGGAGAACTGGCCGAAAAACTTCTGTCGCCTAAATGCGGAGTCAAGAGGTTGTACGAAGTCAAAGTCCGCGGCGTGATCGAGAAAAAGGCCATGGCCTGGCTCGCCAGAGGCGTATCCCTGGACAAACGGCGCACCGCGCCGATTGAAACGACGGTGATACGGAAGAGCGGAAAAAATACTTTTCTTTCCATGACCCTGGTCGAAGGCAAAAACCGCCACATCCGCCGGGTGTGCGAAAAAATCGGCCATCCCGTGGTGAAGCTCAGGCGCATCGGTTTCGGGTCCTTGAGCCTGGACGATCTTCCTCTGGGAGCGTACCGCTACTTGTCGCCGCGAGAGGTTCGCAAACTCCGGGCGCTGGCGCCCTGATTCATGCCCCGCTCTCAACACAGATGGGTTTTCATTTTCCTCTTCACGCTTGCGGGCCTGACCGCATTGGCCCTGGCTTCGCCCCACGAACTCCTCGCGCAAAATAAATTTCAATCCATTTATGAAGTCCGCACCGACGCCAAGGCCGTCGGCGGAAATTACGTCAAGGCCCGGAAAAAGGCGTTGAACGCCGCCATGCGCCTGGCCCTGGAGGAAAGCATTAAAAACATTATCGGTCCGGAGGAATACGAGGTCGGTCCGGCGCGTTTCCGCAGTCTTCTCGTCAACGCCGCGTACTACGTGCACAGTTACCGCTATCTCGACGCCTACGACAACCTGGAAGCCGGAACCAGCGAGGTGAATGTGGAGGTCACTCTGTACAGCCAGGCGCTTCGCCAGAAACTTTCCGCTATGGGAATTTTTTCCGGAATAGCCAAGCCTCGGTCAGTGGCGATTTTGATCAATGAAAAGGGGTTGGCTGATTCTGACTACATTCCTTTTTGGGACCTGGCGCCGGTCTCCGAAGGTTTTATGATAAAGTTTTTCCAGGAGGCGGAGATTTTAATTGTTCGCCGACAAGATATCGGCGACGCCATTCAATCGAAAAACCTGTTGAAAGCGGCGCAGGGAGACATAGGTGCGGCAGTGAGCATCGGTTCCCAAACCGGGGCCAATATTGTTATTGTGGGTAGCGCGGTCACCCGCCCATTGGGAGACCTCGCGCAACCCGGACCCAAAACCATACAGGTGAGTTTGAGCCTCAAGGCGATCTCCGCCATGGAATCCAAAGTGGTGGCGGCGAAAAGCGAGTTCGCCACGGCGCGCGCGCTTAATGGCCGGCAAGCGGAATCGGAAGCCTACGAAAAGGCGAGCCGCAAATTGTCCGGATTTTTCCTGAGTTCGATCCGCCGGTTCTGGGAACCCAAGGTCGCCCAACCGGGAGCTCCTGTGTCGAAACCCACGCCGCAACCGGGAACGCCGGGGTTTATGGAGGACATGTAAAACGATGGAGTCTGCGGAAAAAAACAGATGGTTTTACTGGACCCTGGCGGGCGGCGCGGCTCTCCTGGTTTTTCTCTATTACGCCCGGAACGCGATCGCGCCTTTTGCCGTCGCTTACGCCCTCGCCTATCTGCTCGACCCGCTGGTCGATAAAATCGAAAGCAAAAAATTTCCCCGCACGCCGGCAATCCTGCTTTTACTGGCCGGGTTGTTCGGCTTTTTGTTTGTGTTGGGAATCGTCCTGATTCCGCTCCTGCAATTGCAAGTGCATCAACTGGTCGACAACCTGCCCAATTACATCGGCGTCGTCAAGGAATGGATCAAGCCCCTGCTGGATCAGATTGCCGGGCTGAACGCGGCGCGCATTCAACAATTCATGGAAGAGGGTCTGCAGAAATTTGGGCAACTACCAATGAAGGTCGTCCAGTCGGCGTCGACCTTTGTGTGGAAATCCATTTCCGGACTGTTGAACGTCTTGCTGGCGCTGTTCAATCTGATCGTCATCCCCGTGGTCATGTTTTATTTACTGCGCGACTTTGACGAGATCAACCGCCGCGCCGCCGAGTTGATCCCTCCCCGGTATCGCGAAAAAGCCCTGGACGTCCTGCGCGAGATCGACCAGGTGATGTCCAAATTCGTGCGCGGTCAAATGATGGTCGCGACGTTAATGGCGCTTCTGTACAGTTCCGGATTGTACCTGTCCGGAACGCCGCTCAGCCTGTTCATCGGCGCGGCGGCGGGATACGCAAACCTCGTTCCTTATCTGGGGCTGGTCGTGGGATTTATACCCGCCGTTCTCCTCACATTTTTACAACATCAGGAACTCATGCCGCTGGTCGGCGTCGTCGTCACTTTCGCCGCGGTGCAAAGCCTGGAGGGAATGGTCATCACCCCAAAAATTGTAGGCGACGAGATCGGCCTGCATCCCGTGATCATCATGCTCGCGGTCCTGGTCGGCGCAGAGTTCTTTGGGATACTGGGGATCGTGCTCGCGGTGCCCGCCACAGCCGCCCTCAACGTGTTGTTCGCCCGCGGCCTCGCCGCCTACAAAAAATCCAAAATGTATGCCTGACCAGAGCGCCTTCTGGCAAACGCCCGCCAGCTTCAACCGTTTATCCTCCGGTTTCTAAATCAAATTTAACTTTGTCCTAACAGAAGTCAAACACATCCCCGGTACTATCTCCTCAACTTTAATCATTACAACGGACCGCTCATGTCACCATTATTTATCTGTTGGGAGGAGAAAACTGAAATGAAAAAAATCTGTTTGGCGCTTGGGGTCGTATTGGTTTCCATAATCGCCGTAGGGTCGGTTCAGGCGCAGACGACTGATACGGAATTTCGCATACGCGCCTTGGAAGAAAAGCTGGATTCCCTGACGGGAGAGGACAAGAAAGTCAATTACGACACGCACGGAGTTAAATCCACCAGCGCTATTAAAACGTCGTACGGAAAAAAAGGATTTCATTTCGAGACCGGCAACGGATTGTTTTCCACCAACTTGCAATGGCGCGCCCAGATGCGGTTTTCCAATCCCGGCGACGCCGACCCTCGTTCCCTGACGGCATTTGACGGCACCGGCGCCAACGGAACGGACACGAACAATTTCGAGCTTCGCCGGGTTCGTATGAAAATAGGGGGGCACGGATATCAACCCTGGTTGAAATATTATTTTGAAGTCGATTTGCAACCGTCCAAAACCGTCACGGGCGCCGCGCTGGGCGACCGGACGCGAGTCATCGACTGGAGAATCGACGTGCAACCCTGGAGCTTTCTCGGCCTGCGGGTGGGCCAATGGAAAATCAACTACAACCGCGAGCGGGTGGACTCCTCCGGCCGCCAGCAGTTTGTGGAGCGCTCCATCGTCAACCGCATTTTCACTATCGACCGGCAAATCGGCGCCCTGTTGAAGGGCCGCCTGTTCAAAGGAACGCATGCAGACTTGCGCTACTACGGGGGCGTATTCAACGGCGAGGGCCGGGCGACGGACAACTTCGATACCAACATGATGTGGATGGGCCGCTTGCAATGGAACTTTCTGGGCCGCGATTTAAAGTGGCGACAATCCGACGTCAAGCGCCACAAAAAAGCAGCGGGCAGTCTGGCCTTTGCCGCCGCGACCAACGACAGCCCCTGCACCCGCTGGAGTTCCTCCGGGTGCGGCAACTTGTCCGGCTTTTCGGGAATAGACGGGGCTACGGGGACGGACAAATTTCAGACCAATCAATACGTACAGGAATTTGCCTTCAAATACAAAGGACTGTCCATCCAGGAAGAGTACCACTGGAAAGATATCGACGATCACGACGGATTGGATTACGACTTTGAAGGATCGTACGCCCAGGTGGGATACTTCTTTAACGAAATCATCAAAGCCGTGCCCGAACAATTGGAACTGGCTTTCCGCTACGCCTTCGTCGACGAACCGGACAGTTCTTCCCTCGCGCAGACCAACAACCGGGAAGAATTCACCGTCGCCGCGAATTACTTCATCGCGGGGCATAACAACAAAGTCACCGCGGACGTTTCCTATCTGACCATCGACGACGCCTCGTCGGGCCGGTTTGAAGATGACGCCCGCTTCCGTCTGCAATGGGATATTTCCTTCTAGCCAGGCAAGCGCCTGGAGGCAGATAATGTAACGTTTCTGGAAAACGCTACGGGCAAAGGTGAGTTTGTATCTCAAACTCTTCTACCGGGCATTGCCCGGCCAGGCAAGCGCCTGGAGGCAGATAGATATCTAATAACAGCACGTAACCGGCGGCTAATTGAGCCGCGTTTTACGGGTCAGAGTCGAGGGGGTTCCTCCAACCCTCTTCTCTGGCCTTTCTTTTTTTTAGCTCCCCTTTCTTAATTTCTTCTTCTTTCGTAGAACCTCGCTCGCTCCACCTATAAGCTTGCATCTATAAATTAAATAGCTTAAATTCGGCTTAAAAGAGTTTTTCCACTTTAAGAAAGTTTTGCGAGTTAAAAAATAGACGGCCCGAACCGGCCACCGGAGAATCCATTATGCGTTCCATATTATCAATGTTTGCCAAGTCGCCGTTCAAACCCCTGGTGAGTCACATTGAAAAAGTCAAACAATGCGTCGATCAGGTTCATCCTCTGTTTGAATCCTTGAAAAACCAGGACCGCGATAAAACCCTGGAAATTGCCAAACGGATCACAAAACTGGAGTTCGAAGCGGACGTCATTAAGGACAGCATTCGCAACCAGCTGCCGCAAACCATGTTCCTGCCCGTGGACAAACGGGACTTCATGCATCTTCTTTCCGCGCAGGACGACATTGCGGACAAGGTCGAGGACCTGGGCGTTCTGGTGCAGATAAAAAACCTGGAAATGCCCGAAGCCATCCGGGAACCCTTGTCCGAGTTGGTCGACCATGTTGTGGGTTCGGCCCACCGGGGATGCGATATGATTCTCGAACTGGACGACCTTTTGGAAGCCTCTTTTGAAGGCGCCATGGCAGACAAGCTGGTGAAAACCGCTCAAACGCTGGCGACGGACGAATGGGAGGCCGACAAAAAGCAACTGAAACTGGCTCAGGCCCTGTTTTCTCTGGAAGATCCATTATCCGCCGCGGACCTTCTCCTGTGGAATGAAATGAGCAAAAAGCTTGGCGGCGTCGCGGACAAAACCGAATTGATCGGTAAGATCCTGCGCATTTTCATTTCAAAATAAATCCCCTCCATCAACGCATGAAATCATCCTTATCCGCCGGGAGTCTGTCTTGGAATATCAGGTTGTATTATTAGGGTTGGCCGTACTGGCCTGCGTCTACATGGCGTGCAACATTGGAGCCAACGACGTGGCCAACGCCATGGGCACCAGCGTCGGCGCCAAATCCCTCACCTTCAAACAGGCTATTTTCGTCGCCGCCATTGCCGAGTTTATCGGCGCGGTGTTTGTCGGCGGGCACGTCTCGCAAACCATCCGCAAGGGAATGATCGATCCGTCGATGTTCGGGGACGTTCCCATGCATCTGGTGTTTGGAATGATCGGCGCTCTCCTCTCCGCCGCCGTGTGGCTGCATCTCGCCAGCTACCTGGGCTGGCCGGTTTCCACAACGCATTCCATCGTCGGCGGCGTCGTCGGGTTTGGAATCGCCGCCCGGGGCATGGAAGCGGTGCATTGGGGCAAGGTGGGTTCCGTTGTGATGAGTTGGGTCGTGTCCCCGGTCATGGGCGGCCTGATCGCCTTTTTCCTATTCCGGATGATCACGCGGCTGATCTTTAACAAAAACAATCCAGCGCTCCACGCTAAGCGATTTTTCCCGCACATGGTGTTTGTGGTTTGCGTTTTCCTGACGCATTCGATCGTTTACAAGGGATTAAAAAACCTGCATCTGCATCTTTCCTTTTTCACGGCGCTGATGATCTCGCTGGCCGTCGGCGCGGTGGGAATCGTGATCGCCAAAGCGTATGCGCGAAAGCTCGCCGTGCACGAGGGGGACAGTATTCACGAAAATATGTCGCGGACGGAAAACACTTTCAAATCGCTTCAGATCATCACGGCGTTTTCCGTGGCCTTTGCGCACGGGTCCAACGACGTGGCCAACGCCGTTGGCCCTCTGGCCGCGGTGGTCTCGATTTTAAATTCGGGAACCGTGGAGATGAAAGTCGCCATGCCCTTGTGGATTCTCGTCCTGGGCGGCGGGTGCATCGTGATCGGATTGCTGATCTGGGGCGCGCGGGTCATGGCCACCATCGGAGGAAAAATCACCGAACTCACCCCGTCGCGCGGGTTTGCCGCCGAGTTCGCCGCCGCCATCGTGGTGTTAATCTGCTCCAAAATGGGCATGCCCATTTCCACCACTCACACCCTGGTGGGCTCCGTTATCGGCGTCGGTTTTGCCAGAGGACTGCCCACCTTGAACCTGTCCATTGTGAAGCAGATCGTCATTTCCTGGGTTTCCACCGTCCCCTTCACCGCCGTCATCTCTATGATTTTCTACCATCTGCTGGTCATGATTTTTACGGGGTAGCCCCCGGAGGCAGATAGTGTAACGTTTAAGGGCAACGTTCAAGGTTCCGTGAGCTTGCGTCCTGAATGCAATAACGAAAGTTCGAAAGGTTGGATATCAGATTGAAAAGCAACTTTTCAATCGCCAACCAATGCCCCCGGGGGGGGGCGACCCCGGTTTAACCATTGGGCAAATGAATGTTGAACCGGCTTCCGGAACCCGGTTCGCTGTCGACGGAAACTTTTCCCCGATGCGCCTGGGCGATGTGCTTGACGATGGCTAACCCTAAGCCGGTGCCGCCCAACTGACGGCTTCTAGCTTTGTCCACGCGGTAAAACCGTTCAAACAAACGCGGCAAATGTTCTTTGGGAATGCCGCAACCTTCGTCGCGCACTCCGACGACAATTTCCGATTCTGATTTTTTAATTTCGACGAATACCGACTTATTCTCGTCGCTGTATTTGATCGCGTTGTCGATCAGGTTCACCAGCGCCTGTTCGAGGAGCGGCGGATTGATCCGGGCAAAAATTTCATCGTCGCGTTCAATTTTTATCGACACGTTTTTTTTCGCCGCCTTGTCCTGGCACATCATCGTTGCCGCGCGGACCGCTTCCAACACGTCTCCCCGTTCCAAAACCACCTCCGACCGTTCGGACTCCTGCTCGATGCGCGACAGGCTGAGCAAATCCTCGATGATGGCGTTCAGCCGGTCGGACTGGCGCGAAACGATTTCCAAAAATCGCCTGGCCTCGTTCGGATCCTTCATCGCGCCGTCCAGTAGGGTTTCCACCCAGCCCTTGATCGAAGTGATCGGCGTCTTCAACTCGTGTGACACGTTGGCGACAAAATCCCGCCGCAAGGTTTCCAGCCGACGCAGACGCGTGACGTCGTTCAACACGATCAAGGCTCCCATACCCTCGCCGCGAAAGTTTTCGAGCGCCGTGCCGTGGACCTGGATAGAGCGATCCTCGTCGCCGGCCCACAAATCGATCATGTCCTCAATCTGCCCATGCCCCGCCAGAACCCGTCCGATAAATTCTATCAGTCTGGCGTTTCTAACGATTTGCTGAATGGAAGCGCCCTGTGCCTGGGCCGGGTCCACGTTAAATATTCTGGCGGCGGCGCCGTTCATGCCGATCACGTTTTCCTGGGAATCGACGGCAAAAACTCCCTCCATCATACTGGCCAGCATGGCTTCGCGTTCTCCGCGCTCGGCGGTGATCTCGTCCAGCATTCGGCTCCACTGTTCCGCCATTTTATTCAACTCCTCAGGGAGGGCGCGCCACTCGCCCACCGTTCCCAAAGGAATGGGCGCGCTGAAATCTCCTCGGGAAAACCTGCCGACGCCCGCCTTTATCTGGTTCAAAGTCAAATCGGCCTTCTTGAAAAAATACCAGGCGAACCCCGTCCACAACGCCGCAAAAAATAGCCCGCCCGCAAGCAATTCCAGTTTCCAGTTTTTTAACGATTGATTGATGAATTCGAGAGGAGCGGCGGCGCGCACGACGCCGGCAACCCGGCCTTCGTGATTCACCGGGACGGCGGAATAAATCATCAAGACGTCGAGCGTTGCGCTTTTTCGTTTATCCAGCCCGGCGGCGCCGCCCAACGCGGCTAACACCTCGGGACGGTTGCCGTGGTTCTCCATCAGATCTGGAGCCTGGTCCGTATCGCACAACACGTCGCCGGAAGCTTTCAGGATAGTGATTCGCGTGGCAGACGCCGCGCCCAGGCGTTTACATAAGGACGCCAATTCGGGAGTGGGCCGATCGAGAGGCAGGTGGGAAACTTGAGGGACGATCAAACGCGCGTAGGATTCCAGGGAACGGGCGATCTGAAAATAATACCGGTCGGCAAACTTTTCCGCCAAATGCCATTCCCATCCCAAAAGAACCGCGGACATGGTTAGAAAAAAAAATATAGCTCCCAACCAAAATGCCGGATTCCTTTTTTGCATGGCTATTCTTTAAACCGGTAACCAACCCCGCGCACGGTTTCAATGTATTTGGCCGACGCACCCAGCTTCTTGCGCAAGCCGACGATTTGAAAATCGACCGCGCGGTCCGTGACCGAATACTCGTCGTCGCGAATGGATTCCACAATTTGATTGCGGGTGAACACCCAGCCCGGGCGCGCCGCCAGAATTTGCAAAATGCGAAACTCCGTCAGGGTCAGGTCCAGAGACTTGCCGTTCAAGATCGCCTGGTGGCGGCCCGGATGGATCGTCAACTCCTGGACTTTGATTATTTCCGAATCCGGAGCGGAAACGCGTTTCCGGCGCAGGAGAGATTTCACCCGGCTCGTCAGTATCCGCGGACTGAACGGTTTGGCGACGTAATCGTCCGCCCCCAGTTCCAGCCCGGTCACCACGTCCGCTTCTTCGCCTTTGGCGCTCACTATCATGATCGGAATATGGGCGGTGAGCGGATCGGCTTTTATTTTCCGGCACACCTCCAGCCCGTCCACGCCGGGGAGCATCAAATCCAGCAACATCAAGTCGGGCGGAGACTTGCGCGCCCTCTTGAGCGCTTCTTCCCCGGAGGTCATGCAATCGACCCGGTAAGATTCGCGGACCAGGTTGTACTGAATCAACTCCAGAATGTCTTCTTCGTCTTCAACTACAAAAATAGTTTCTTTGCTCATGGGACGCGCCCTCGAAAATTCTCACCCATTATATGCATAAAACATTTATATGCATTTAATGTTTGAAAATGATTAGGGGTTGTAAGAAGTCTTTTTTGGATGGGGGGTGGGAGCTAATTGCCATCGCCCGGAGCTTGTCAAGAGCGGCTGGCGAACACGTCCGCCAACCGCTCCGACAATTCTTAATCGAAAGGCGCAAATCAAGCTTCTTGTTGCTCCTTCATTTGTTCCATAAATTCAGTCGGAAATTTTGCCGAATCATAGAACAATTCTGCGGAACGAATTTTACCGTCCTCAACAGTCATGACTTCGCACATACGGGTAGTGAGTTCAAACGGCTTGGTCACGACCCAGTCAAAAATTTGGACAACCTTGGCGCCTTCGCTGATGAAAGTTGTATTTTCATGCTTGCACTCAAAAGGGCATTGCGACATAAAGCCCAGCATTTCCTCTTTGCTGTTAAAAGACATGCACGGTCCCGCGAAGGTGAAGGAGTCGTGCAACAACGAACCCATCGTGTCGACGTCTTTGCTTCCACAAGCTTCCACATATTGTTTTACTAAGTCGATTGGTGCGGTCATTTTTATCTCCACTTGGTTTGGTTAAGGGTTATCATGTTACTTGTATTTTGCAAGTGATACGATCCTAAGCTAGAGACTTTTATTTTGCAAGTCATTTTTTTTAAAAAAATTATGTGCTATAAATAAGAGATGAGTAAGGATAAAAAAATTTCTACTTCTGAATGCGGCAATCGCTCTACATGTCCGCTGACCAATACTTTGGACTTGATTGGCGACAAATGGACGCTTCTCGTCATCCGCGATATGCTGTTCATCGGCAAAAAGCAATTCGGCGATTTTCTTGATTCCCCCGAGGGAATTTCAACGAATATTCTCACCGAACGGCTGAAACGGCTGGAGAAAAACGGCGTCATTGAAAAGCGTCCCTACCAAAAGAATCCCGTACGTTATGAATATTTCTTAACAAATACGGGCAACGCGCTCAAACCCGTATTGATGGAAATTGCCGGATGGGGATCCGTTCATATTGAAGGCACAAAAGGACCGACCAAAAAAGAACTTGAGGCAATGCGAAAGCAATACACGCAGTAAAACCAAGAGCCTCGTCCAACTCCCGATGGAGTTCTCCCTTCCAATCATCCACAATTTACGTGAAAAGCTGGTTTCCTTTTTCGTCCATGGACTCTTCGCGGACGTTAATTGATTCCAGAGAAGTTGGTGGAGCTGAACGACCGACTGTCCTGCAAGTCGCCCATGAATTCCATGGCGAATCCGGTGGACGAGTGCTGGACGACCACCGCGCCCCAGTAGGACAGCGCGTTAACGTCCGGGAACCCACGGCCCAGCGAGCCTGCGACTCCCAAAAACTTTTCCGGAGACGTCGCCACGGGCTGGACGGAAAGGAATCCGGACTTTGCCCCCGCCGTCCCGATCATGAACAGTACGGTTGGTATCGAATCCGGATTCAGAAATGAGTGATTGGTTCCGGCGATGAAAATGTGTTTGGTCGCGCCCGAGTTGATGGTGAACCGGAGCGGAAGCGAGAACAGCCCCGCGCCTGCGTCGGCGACCGCCAATATCTCCAAGCCAATTTGAGAGTTCATCCCCGAAAGAGACGGGTGCGACGCCGCCAAAAAAGTATAAGTCGCCGGACCCGATTGCCAGTAGGGAGACACGACCCGTTTTCCCTTGTCCTTTTCCAAAACGTAGGTTCCCCTCACGCCCACATCGACCGATTTAGAAACCTGCTGGCCCTGTCCGTCGTTGGCGGTGACCTCCAGCTTGCAGTCGACTTTAAAAACGGTCGCGTTGGCAGGCGCGGTCCATTTAGGATTTTGCGCGGTCGCGGAATCGAAACTGCCGCCGGATGCAAGGTCGGGACAAGACGCCGTCCAGGAATAACCGAGCGCGTGACTCAACTCGTCAGCCGCCGTCGCGCTCAACTGAACCGCTTTAGAGGGAGAGGTCAATTCGGGAAAGGCGGAAGGACCGACGGTGAAACTGATGTGAATGTCCAGATTGTCAAACGCCTTGTCCACTTGGATGCGGGGATGGGTCAACCCGTTGCGCGAATCCACAACCGACTTGCCGGTATCCTTCAAGGCGGCGAGAATGTTATTCACGGTCGCGGCAGATTTAATATTGACGCCCGCTTGCGAGGCGAGGAACCCGCGCAGGACCGCGAACGCCCCGGCAACGTGCGGCGCGGCCATGGACGTGCCGCTTTTGATCCCGAAGGAGTTGCTGGTGGCCGTCCTTTGCACAAAGGAGCTGACGGTCGCTCCGGGAACCGAGGAATTGATCAGACTCCCCGGCGCCAACAGGTCGAGAAAATTTGCCGAGTTGCTGAACGAGGTCACGGCGTCGGATTTATTAGTCGCCCCCACGCTGACGACGGAGGATATGCAGGCGGGGGAACCCATGGCGCTGGCGGTAAATTCATTGCCCGACGAGGCGACGGTGGCGACGCCTGCGTTTTTTAGCAGGTCGACGACTGATTTAAACGCCGCTTCCGAGCTGTCGCAAGCCGAGGTAAAACTGCCGCCCCCCAGGCTCAAATTAACGGCGGCAACGGGGAGCGTGGCTGTCAAGGTCAACACCCGTTCCATGGCTTGCATGAGATCCGCGTCGGCCCCTATAATACAGGGGGTGTCCGAGGCGCCGCCGCAAGCGGCGGGGTCGTCGACTTTGGTGAATACCTGGATGGCGATGATATTAGCGCTGCGCCCCACGCCGTTAAACGCCACGCCGCTACCCGATCCTAAACCCGTCGCAATTCCGGTCACATGAGTCCCGTGGTCGCATCCGGCGTCGTCCAGCGCCGGAATGTCGGCGTTGCAATGCTGGCCGGAACCCGCGGCCGTCGAGGAAGTTGCGCCGCCGGGACAGACCGACGTCGCCTGCAATGCGGAGTCGGTGGTTGAATAACAAGCTTCGCTCACCACCCGTCCTTTCAGGAACAAATGGTCTTTGTCCACCCCCGAATCCAGAACGGCCACCGTCTGGCCGGAACCTGAAAACCCCTTATTGAACGCGAGGTTGCCGCCCACCAGTGGAACGCTGTCAACCAAACTCGGACGGTAGAAGCGTTCTTCGCGAATATCCAGAACGCGTGGGTCGGCGCGAAGTTTTGCCAGGGTATCGGCGTCAGCCCGCAATGCAAGGTAAGGGATGTAATCGAACCGTGCCGTCGGTTCCACGAGAGAGGAAGAACCGTCGCGCAACGCGGTCAGGACGTCGTTCTGCAAGGAATGAACGGCTCGGGCACGGTCGGCCTGGGCTTGCGGCGTGGACAGCGCCCCGTCGAAGGCGCTTGTTTCTTTTAAGCGGACCAAAGTCCGGACGGAGCCTTTATCGCGCGCCTTGGTTTTCAGCCGGTCCCACTGCGCGTCGGCGTCGAAGGCAAAGGTTGCATTCGGAAAACAAAATAAAAAAATCAGGCAAGAGAGCCATCGGCGGGAATGGTTTGGAGAAAGCTTCATGCAAACTCCTACGGAGGCAAAAAAAAACCGCCTGTGGTCGCAGGCGGCAAAAAAAATGGCGGGGCCGACGAGACTCGAACTCGCGACCTCCGGCGTGACAGGCCGGCATTCTAACCAGCTGAACTACGACCCCGACATATTCTATTTTTTAAAAATACTTTATTAGCCGCTCATTAAACTTTAACCGAGGGGCGAAACAATCTCCAGAAGAAAATGGCCAACCCCTCCGGGGGAGGCATACCTGAACGCGTTCCGCTCAGTTTTGAGGCGAATGGTGGGCGGAACAGGGCTCGAACCTGTGACCCTCGGCTTGTAAGGCCGATGCTCTCCCAGCTGAGCTATCCGCCCATCCTCAACCGCTCATCTCCCGGAAGGCTATGGAGTATAGTAACGCCTCCATGCTCTGTCAAGATTTTTAATTCTCTTAGAGTAGTAATAAAAATTTAAACGCTGTGTCGTTTTTAAAAAGATTGACACCCAAAAGCGCTGGCTATAAGATGTTCATGCCTGCATTGAAATTGGACTTGAATTTCAAGTAGATGCAAACACTCTAGCCTCTGAAGCCGCATTGCCAGATTCGGGCAAAAATAAAATCCAAACTATAAAAAAAGAGATGTCCCGGCTTACGGGACCAGAGCTTTTGTCCCTGAAGGGGGAACTCGATAAATTAATTCAGGAGAAGTTCAAGGCGGAACTGGGAAACAGAACCAGCCGTCGCGCCAAAGTCAAACTGCGCGCAACTTGCGTTATTGAACGCGAGAAAGAATTTTTTGCCAAGGAACACTCCGCCGCGATCAAGGAAATGTCGGTGAACGGCCTTTACTTTGAAACCGAGGCTCTGGTCTACAAAAACGATCTGTTGCGTATCGCCTTTCGGTCCCCCGCGGATGGAACCATGAAAATGCTGGATTGCGTGGCGGTGCGGATCGACGAATCTTCCGGCAAAAAAGACGCCTTTCAAATCGCGGCGGTGGCCGTGGATCAAACCAAGGTCAAAGAGTATAAGGAAATGTTGAAAACGAGAGCGTCCCAATTGGCGGGCGCCGTTGACAAACCGGCGCCAAAAGGAAAATAAGCGCCTTCTGAAAAACCCGCGGTTCCCGTCCCCTCAATCATTCCGGCAAATAATAAAATGAGCGCTCCCGACAATCTGAATTCACTGATAGAACTGGCAAGCAACGTCGCCGACAGTTTCAGCGCCGTCTTATACGTTGCGGACCCGGCAAAAAAAACGCTGAAACTCCGCGCGTCCATTTCGCTCTCTTCCGATCTGGACACGGAAAGCTCCTTCCCATTTGGCAAGGGCGCCATAGGGCGCGTCGCTCAAACCATGGAACCGATTCTTTTAGAAAAGATCGGCGACGCCCCGGAGCTTTTGATTCCCTATAAAGAACCGGTAGAGATTCGCGGGTTTCTGGCCATGCCCGTTGGCAGGACGGAACTGTTCGGCGTTCTGGCGCTGGACACGAAGGAGCCTTTCGGGTTCAACGCCAAACTGGAAAAAATCATGTCCGGGTTTGCGGACCAGATGGCCCTGCGCCTGAACTACGAAAAAGAAGTTCTCGCAGGCGGCGAGGAGGAAGTATTTCCTTACAACGACGCCGTTCATTTCATCAACGCGCTTTCCGGGTCGCAAAGCCCGGCGACCATTGCGGACCGCTTGACGCATTTGCCGAAAACGCTTTTGGAATACGACGCGGCGGCGGCGGTGTTGTTCGACAAACCGGGAGCTCCGGGAAGAGCCGTCAGCCATCGCGGCTGGGAAGGACCGGTCTCCGAATACGAAATCCACATGGGACGCGGCGCGGCGGGATCCTGCGCGAAAAACCAGACTCCGCTGTTGATCGAAAACCCGCCGGGCAGAAAAAGCGTTTTGTTTGCGGAACATGAAAAACTGGGAGCGTTCCCTTCGCGGCTCGTCGTTCCAGCGGTACGCGATGGTCGGCTGTTCGCGGTTCTGGCCTACGCTTCCAAATCTCGGCAAGGCATGACGCAACGCTCCCTCAGCCGCGCGTCCCTGATAGCCGCGCTCGCCGCTTCCGTTTTGGAGAGCGCCGAAGCCAACCGCCGGAGCGAGTACGAAAAAAATATCGATTCCATCACCCGGCTCCCCAATCACCGGTTCCTGTCAGAGTACCGCTACTCTATTGAGAAAGAACTGCTGGAACGGCGCCGTCCCCTGCACCTGACCATGGTGCGCTTAAAAAACCTCCCCTTCATTTACGAAAGTTATGGCGTCGAAATGGGAGACAAACTGCTTTGCCAGGTGGCTTCCATTTTGTCGCGTACCGCGCCGTCGCCTAAAAATATTTTTAAATACACCGACTCCTCTTTTTTGATCCTGCTGGCCAAGGGAAACTCGGGAGACGTCGATCACCTGGAAACGAGACTGAAAATGGTGTTTGAAGAAAATGCAGTGATCGTCGAGGGCAAACCCGTTTCCCTGTCCGTGGGACTCGGCTCGTCTTCGTATCCCGAAGACGGCAAAACCCTTGGGGAACTCATCGGAACCTGCTGGGCGCGGACCAAGCAACAAGTCAAGGTTCTGCCATGATTGGAAACCTCTGGGAATATTTGAGGATGCAGTTTGCCGCGGATATCGCCATGGACCTGGGCACGGCCAATACGCTCCTGTATATAAAAAACCGGGGCGTCCTCGTCAACGAGCCTTCCGTGGTGGCGTTGGACGCCAACGGCGGCGGCGTGCAGGCCGTGGGACTGGAAGCCAAAAAAATGTTTGGCAGAACGCACGCCAAACTGCGGACCATCCGCCCCATGAAAGACGGCGTGATCGCGGATTTTGAAGTTACCAACCAGATGATCTCTTATTTCATCAAAAAAGTTTTGACCGGCTATCGTTTGATGCGTCCCCGCATGGTGGTCGGCGTTCCCACCTGCATCACGCAGGTGGAAAAACGCGCGGTGATCGATTCAGCCCTGATGGCCGGCGCCCGGGAAGTGCATCTGGTCGACGAGCCAATGGCCGCCGCTATCGGCGTCGGCATCCCCGTGCACAAGGCGGAAGGCAATATGGTCATCGACATTGGCGGCGGCACGACGGACGTTGCGGTGGTATCGCTTTCCGCCATCGCCTACGGGGAGTCCATCCGCGTGGCCGGGGACGAAATGGACGAGGCCATCGTTCGTTACATGCGCCTGAACCATCATCTCAACATCGGTATCTTCGAGGCGGAGCGCGTGAAGATGGAGATCGGCAGCGCCTTCCCGCAAGTCGAGCCGCTGACCACGAACGTCAAGGGACTCAACGTAAAAAACGGCGTGCCGACTTCCGTCAGCGTCAACGATTCCGAAATCCGCGAAGCCATGAAGGAGCCGGTTGGCAACATCATCACCGCCACGCTTCGGGCGTTGGAGAAAACCCCGCCGGAACTTTCGGCGGACATTCATTCCAACGGCGTCTACCTGACCGGCGGCGGCGCGCTGATTCGCGGGCTGGATAAAGTCATCGAAGAAAAAACCACACTGAAAGTCTACATTCCCAATGAACCGCTGACCAGCATCGTGCGCGGCGTGGGCGCTATCCTGGATAATTTCCAGGAGATGAAAAAAGTTTGCATCAATTAAATACTTTTCGTTAGAATGAGCGCGTTTTCCAAACAACCACTGGCGCCACAGGCTTTCGGACAAAATGGATTCCGTTAAAAATCCAAAGTGCGTGGAGTGCGGCAAGGAAACGGGACAGCGACCCACGTCTCTTGAATATCACGGTCAGGAGATTCATTTATTCGATCCGGTCGTTTGCCAACCCTGCCTGCTGGAATTGTGCGAAAAGTTTTCGGCCCCGTGCGCCAATTGCGACGAACCGATCCCTCCCTTTTCCATGGTCGGGGTTTTGAAAGCCGACGGCGGGGAAAAACAAATTGTGCACATGACGGAGAGTTGCCAGACCGTGGGAAGCGCGTTTCATGGCTATTGGGGCAAAGGCGAACTGCGTAAGTTTTTGGAGATTGAAGCGTGCTAACCGGCGAGGCGCCGGAGCCAGTTAGCGTAACATTTCAGAGAAAATGTTCCGGGCAGGGGTGAGTTTTCAACACAAACTTTTCCACCGGGCGTTGCCCGGCGAACTGCGTAAGTTTTTGGAGATTGAAGCGTGCTAAACGTTAAATTTATAGATTCCGAAGGCGCGGAATTGAAAACGGTTCAGGCGGAGCCGGGGAGCGACCTGCGGAAAATTGCCCAGGGCGAGGACCTGAACCTCTACCGCCACGTTTTCAAACTACTTAATTGTCGAGGCAAAGGTTTGTGCGGTTCCTGTCTCGTAGAAATAGAATCCGGCGACGCCGGGCCGCTCAGCGAAATCGAAAGCAAAAAATTGAAATCGAAATTATCGGACCGTCCCAACATTCGCCTGGCTTGCCAGGTAACCGTTGATAACGACCTTGTGGTGAAAACCCAAGACTGACTTTCAAGAATGATCGATAGGTTCGGATTCAAGTTGATAGAAATTTGTTCAATCGTCAACCGCCGGGTCCAGCGTCACGCTGGCCAGGGTTGATTCGGAGTCGGAGCCATGCACGAAATTACTTTTACAAATCCCAAAGGCGACGTCCGGAGAGTCATTAAAGCCGAGCCGGGAGAAAATTTGCGCGAAGCGGCCATCCGCAACAAGTTTGGGATCTATCCCCACCTGTTCAAAATTCTCAATTGCCGGGGTCGCGGTTTGTGCACTTCCTGCGCTGTGGAAATCGAATCCGGCAATGCGGCCCCGCGCAACGAAGTGGAAGACGCCGCGCTAAAATCCAAGCTGGCCGGGAAACCTAACCTGCGGTTGGCCTGCCAAGTTGCGGTGGAAGACGATCTCATCGTCAAAACCCAAGGATCCTTTTAACCCGCTTTTTCAGGAAATATCGGCCCGCCCGCGCCCGCCAGAAATCGATTGACAATCCCACGGTAAATCCACAAAATAAATAATGACTCCGCTGGCACAGGAAGACGTTGAAAAAATTCACCAACACGCTTTGGAAGAATATCCTTTCGAATGTTGCGGTGTGGTCTTGGGCCGGGCAGATACTGCGGACAACGACACTCTCATAAGGTGCGCCAATATCCAGAATCAGCTCCATGAAAAGGATCCGGAGACGTATCCGCGGGATGCGCGGACGGCCTATTACATGGACCCCAAGGATTTGATGTCGATTCATCGCCGGGCGCGCGAAGAAGGGTTGGAGATCAAATTGTTTTACCACTCCCACCCGGAACACGACGCTTATTTTTCCGACGAAGACAAACGCATGGCGCTGTTTGAGAACGAACCGGTTTACCCAAACGCCCGCTACCTGGTCGTTTCGGTTTACAATAAAAAGGTTGAACGGGACGCGCTGTTTTTCTGGAATCCACAAACCCGGATTTTTGAAGAGCAGGAAAAGCTCTCTCCTTAAAACTATTTAAACGCCTCGAAAAAGGCGTTATGGAGTATTCAATATGTCTTTAATCATTACGGAAGATTGTGTCAACTGCGGCGTTTGCGAGCCGGAGTGCCCCAACGAGGCGATCTCAGAAGGCGACGAAATTTTTGTCATCGATTGGGATAACTGCACCGAATGTGTTGGCTGGTATGAAGACCCGCAATGCGTGGAAGTTTGCCCCGTGGACTGTATTCCCCACGATCCCGATCACGTGGAATCCAAGGAAGAACTCTTGGAGAAAAAGGAACGCCTGGTCGACGGCGGTTGACGTCGCTACGCGCGACCATTGGATGGGAGTTTTTTTATGAAAACAGAAGTCGAGGAAGTTTTGGAATCCATTCGCCCGCAACTCATGGCGGACGGCGGCAATGTGGAACTGGTCGACGTGGAAGACGGCGTGGTTAAACTGCGGTTGGTGGGTTCCTGCGCCTCGTGTTCCAGCTCCTTGATGACCCTTAAGATGGGCATTGAACGAGCATTGAAAAAAGCCATTCCCATGGTCCGATGCATCGAGCAGGTCGATTGAGCTTCGCTTTAAAGAGAGTCCAGACGGGATTTTTTTTGGCGACGCTCTTGTGGACGGCTCTTCTTCCTATCCCGACCGCCGCGTCGGAACCCAACCCGGCGCCGGGTTTCACGCTGGAAAGTCTGGACGGGGCCGACGTCAGCCTCGAACAATTTCGCGGCCAGTATCTGGTGATCAACTTTTGGGCCACCTGGTGCGGACCCTGCAAAATGGAAATGCCTTCCCTGGAGGCCCTCCACCAAACCTTTAAGTCGAAGAACCTGAAACTGCTCGCCGTATCGGGAGACATGTTTGGCGCCCAGGTGGTTCGGCCTTTCGTGGAAGCGCACAATCTAACTTTCACCGTATTGCTGGACCCTGCTCTGAAAGTCAGTCACAAATTCGGCGTCGTCAGCCTGCCCACCACCTATCTGGTTGGTCCCGACGGAAACATTATCGGCGTCAGCCAAGGCGCGGAGAACTGGGCCAGCCCGGAAACCCTGCAATATTTTCAAGAACTGCTGAAAATAAATTAGCGCGTTGCTGAAAAAATCTACTCAGAAAATAATGAATCGTTTTTGCCTTGTCTTTTTCGCCTTCTTGATCCTCCTTACTTCCGCAAGTGAAAATTTTGCCGTAGAAAGTCGCGTTGCGGAAAATCTCCTCGAAGGCGACCTGGTGGAAATTCCCGCCGGATCGTTTTTGTTTGGAACCGACGAGCGGGACGCCGAAGGCGAAGCGCTGTCGCTGGGAATCCCAAAACCCTGGCATGTCGACGAAAACCCGCAAAGCAAAGTTTTTCTCAAACGGTTTTATATCGACCGCTTTGAAGTTTCCAACCGGCGCTACAAAAATTTCGTCGACGCCATGGGAGCCGTTCCACCCCCGGACTGGGTCGGCGGCGCCTATCGCGAAGGCAAGGCCGACCATCCAGCCGTCTGGACGAACTGGTACGACGCCGCGAACTTTTGCGATTGGGCAGGAAAAAGCCTGCCGACGGAAAAACAGTGGGCGAAAGCCGCGCGCGGAGAAACCGGACGCCTGTATCCCTGGGGAAACGAATTTCATCCCGAATACGCCAACCTGCCGCAAAGCCTGAAGAGCAAAACCGCGCTGAAAAAAGTGGGATCGTATCCCAAAGGCGCGACGCCGCGGGGCGTACAGGACATGGCGGGCAACGCTTGGGAATGGACGGCGGACGATTACAAGCCTTACAAAGATTCAAAGTACAAGTCGCCGGATTTCGACGCAGGATACAAGGTCATGCGCGGGGCGTCCGCCATGGGCATAGGGCATTTCCCCGGAGCGACTTTCATGAAAGCCCTGTCCAAATTCGCGCGCGCGGGCTACCGGCAATTCGCCGACCCGGACCAGGGCGGCCTAGACACCGGCTTTCGTTGCGCGAGCGCGACCATCACCCCGGCGATGAAAAGTTTTTCCGCCGCCGCCGCGGGATCGCGTGAATCCGCAAAATCCCAATCTGGAAAATCGCCCTCGGGCTTTTTTAAAAAACCGTCCGCCAATAGCAAGCCGTCGTCTCTAAGCAAGGTTTCGGATTCGGAGCCTTTCAATCCCTTTCAACCCAAATCCAACTTGCCCCAGTCGGGCATTCTGGGGTTGACCCTGCTCGCATTCGTCGCCGGATTCCTGAGTTTCCTTTCGCCCTGCACTCTTCCCATATTGCCCGCCTACTTTGCCGTTACCGCCCAGGCGGAACAAAAAAATATGAGCCTGATGTCGGTGGCGTTTTTCATGGGACTGGCGACGTTATTCGTAATAATGGGAGCCTCCGCCAGCGCGCTGGGCGGGCTATTGAGAGATCATTTGTTCAACATCACCATCGCCGGCGGCGTACTCATCGCCTTGTTTGGGGTGATGACCTTATTCGGCTGGGGATTCTCCGGCGCCAGCTTCCGCCAAAAACCGGCGTCCACCTTTTTTGGCTACTACCTGTTCGGCGCCGCGTTCGCACTGGGCTGGACGCCTTGCGTCGGGCCGGTGCTCTCCGGCATCCTCATCATGGCGGCCTCCGACAAAACCATTTTGCAAGGTATGAACCTGCTGTTCTTTTACGCCGTCGGCCTGGGATTTCCGCTGATCATCATTTCAACATTTTGCGGCAAGCTGGACCGCAACAGCCTGTTCTGGAGAATCCTTCGCGGCAAGGGCTGGGAAGTCAATATAGGCGGGCGCGTCTTGCTCCTACACACCACGAACCTGTTCAGCGGCCTGCTCCTCATCACTCTCGGAATCGTCCTGGCCATGGGATACATGACCTACATCAACAGCATCGTGCCGCTGGAAGTCCAGATTTGGTTCAGCGAATACGAGGAAAAGTTTTTAAACTTATTTAAATAGCAAGACGCTGAAAAACTCGACAAATCGTCATTGCGAGCGTAGCGACGCAATCCAGAACTCTGGATCGCCGCGCCGCCGTAGGCGGCTCGCTGGTCGCGAAAAGTGGATTGAAATTACTCCGGGTTTTTTGATAGAATAGCCTTTGAATTTTAATCGTTGTGCAAGGAACCTAACGGCATGAAAAAGATTCTGGCATTGTTAATGTTTGCGTTTGTTTTTGCGATGGGTTGCGCCGGCGCCGACACCACCGTTAAAAAAGACTGGGAAATGGATTCCCGTTCGTTGGCGGTGGTCGACATGACCAACTCAAACGATGATTATCTGGACGCCAGCTCCCACCTCCTGGCCCAACTGGAGGAATCCGTCAACGACACGATTTTTGTTTTGAATCAGGAGAACCCGACGTTCAAACTAAAATTTAAAGTGACGGATTACCGCGAAGGCAGCCGGTTGACGCGCATGGCCACCTTTGGCGCTTCCGATTCCGCGCGGGCCGAGTTACAGGTCAAGGCCGCCTTGTACCAGGGGAAAAGCATGCTGGGCGCCTGGGAGGTCAACACCTGGGTCAACGGGGGAATGACCGGCGGTTCCGAAGACATGTTGTTCAAACGCGCAGCGGACGAGATCATCACGCACATGAAGGGTTCCTACTAGGGTCAGGACTCATTAATATGTCCATTCTGCCCCCGGTGGAAAAGTTTGAGACGCCAAACTCACCCAAGCTCGTAGCCTAACCGAATATGTGCCGCTAATTGGATCCAGCGTCACGCTGGCTCTATTTCCCGCAACACTTCTTGTATTTCTTTCCGCTGGCGCAAGGGCACGGCTCGTTGCGCCCCACTTTCGGCTTGTCCCGAACCACCGTTTTAACCTCGGCGTCTGGAAAATCGTCCCGGTGCACCCGCGACCCTTCCAGGCTGTAATACCAGCGCCCGTCCCGTTTGACAAACTTCGACGTTTCGCGCAGGCATTGCTCCTCGCCGTCGTCGTCGTGCCAGGCGCTAAACTGCACCCAACCCACGTCGTCCTCTCGTTCCCCGTCCCGGCTTTCGTGAATTTCCAGCCGCGACCAGTCGAGCCATTCCTCTTCTTTTCCGGGATATTTATCAGCGCACTGTTTGCGCTCCTCCTCAAGCGTCGTCCGCAATAAATACTCGCGGTTTTTCACCACATGCGCCGCATAACGGGAGCGCATCAAATCTTCCGCCGTGTCCGCCGAAACCGCGCCGCGAACCAACGGACCGCAACAGTCGGTGTAGGGGAAATTGGAGCCGCAGGGGCAATCCTGTTTTGTCAAAGCGTCAACCCCCGAAAAGGAATTTTATTAATTATTTAAAAAATTTATTATAATCGACCGGTCCGGACGATCTTGTTCAGCCAATCAGCCGTTAAGTCGTCCACAACCCGCTCGAACTTCATTCGCAAACAAAGGGGACCGACCATGCCGCACAATCTAAACTATAAAAGGTTTCGGGAAAACCCGAAAGTTTATTTGCTCGCGTTACTTGCCGTCGCGTTGATTCAACTCACCGCCTGTTCCGGGCTGGACCAGGAAATCATGAAGACCCTAGGCGGCGGGGGTAAAAATGCCGCGGCGTCTGGGCCGCTCTCCCTCGCAACAATCATCGACGGGTTGAAGGAAGCCCTGTCCGTGGGAACCGAGTCTGCAGTCGACGTGGTCTCCAAAGCCGGCGGCTATTTTAAAAACCCCGACATTAAAATTCCTATGCCGCAAAAGTTGGTGGAGATGACGGACCTGTTGTCAAAGTTCGGGTTCGGCGAGCAGGTGGACAAGTTTGTGGGAAGTATGAATCAGGCGGCGGAGGCCGCCGCGCCCCAGGCAACCGCTCTGTTCCTGGACTCGATTAAAACCATGACCTTCGCCGACGCCAAAAAAATTCTCTACGGCGCCGATACCGCCGGAACGGATTATTTGAAATCCAAAACCTACGACCGGCTGGCGGCGGATTTCGAATCCAGAGTGTCGGCAAAAATGGATTCCGTCGGCGTCACCCAGGCGTACAAGGAAATTTCCAACGTGTACAACCGCATCCCCCTGTCCAAACCCGTCGCGCTTGATCTGGACGGATACGTTACGGACAAAGCGCTGGACGGCCTGTTCTTCATGGTCGCCGAAGAGGAGAAAAAAATCCGCAAGGACCCGGCGGCGCGCGTCACCAGCCTGTTGCAAAAAGTTTTTGGGGCGTCGGCCAAAAGCTAGCCCAGGCAAGCGCCTGGAGGCAGTTAAAAAATTTTAGACCGGATTAACTAGATAGACTCGAAAGTATTTTAATAATTCCTCTCCCTCGACGGGAGAGGACATAGGCGAGGGTGAAATATTTTTATCTGGCGACGTCACCTTATCAGAGGATTTTGGGAAAATGGACCGTA
>JAJDBB010000044.1 GCA_029261555.1 Nitrospinaceae bacterium
TTATGTTTCCGATCCCAAGGACATCATCATCCAGTCCTACCGCAATATTTTTCCGGAGCTGTTTACGGACCTTAAAGAAATGCCCGAGGATTTGCGCAAGCACATCCGCTACCCCTCGGACCTGTTCGCCATTCAAACGTTTATCCACGCGACGTATCACATGACGTCCCCGCAGGCGTTCTACAACAAGGAGGATCAATGGGAGATCCCGGTCATCGACGGGGAAACCATGCGGCCTTATTACACGATCATGAAACTTCCTAATCAGGATCATGAGGAATATATATTGATGCTTCCCTTCACCCCGTCAGGCAAGAGTAATCTTTCGGCGTGGATGGTGGCGCGAAGCGACGGCGAGGATTACGGCAAGCTGGAACTCTACACGTTCCCCAAACAAAAGCTGGTGTACGGTCCCAGCCAGATCGTGGCCCGCATCAATCAGAATGCCGAAGTCTCGCGCCAGATTTCATTATGGGACCAGCGCGGGTCGAAGGTCATCCAGGGAAACCTGCTGGTCATCCCCATCGAGGAATCTCTGATCTACGTGCGTCCCCTGTACTTGAAAGCGGACGCGGGAAAAATTCCGGAACTAAAACGGGTGATCGTGGGCTATGAAGACCGCGTCGCCATGGAGCGGACTTTGGAAGAGGCCCTGCAAAAAATATTCACCGACCTGCCAACGTCGTCCGAAGAAATGGCTGAAGGCGCGGTTGCTTCCGCTTCGCAGAGAGAAGACACATCTGCTAAAGGCAAGGTGGTTTTAAAACGTTCCGATTTCAACCGGATAAAAAATTACTACCAACGCGCGCTGGAATCGCAAGCGACGCTGGACCAGACGCTGAAAGACAATCAGGACCGCCTGAAAGAACTCGGCGCCCTCCTCGACACCGCCAAACCGGCGAAGGCCGGCGAGGCGCCGGAGCCAGCCGGGGTAGCCCCCGGGGCCAGTTAAAAAAGAAACCACCGATGGGCACAAATGAAAATGGATAAAGCAGGGGAAATACATCTTTCATCCTGAGCCTGTCGACATTAATGAGATTCATAATCTGCTACAAATCTATTTATCTGTCCCTGTTTTTAATGAATTTTGTTGTTTATTTTAACCAGGCTGAAAATCCCAAAACAAAAGAATTTTTATTTTATATTTTCATTGCCCAAATATGCGTTTTTATTTTAAACGCGATAAATTATTATCAGATTTTAAAAAAAAGCGTTGGAAGTTTTGTTTATTTTAGTGAAAAATTTCTTTCTATAGGGCGCATGATTATGGCCCTTTGTTGTATCACTATACTTTTTTCTGTGGTGCTTAGCCCCCTGTTATGGATAATTTGGAGCCCTTTGGCGCTTCTTGTTGGCAGTAGTGAACACTTGATCATTAAATTGTCTTATTTCCTTGTAGGCTTTGCGATTTTTCGACTGGAATTGCACTATTTTAGAATGTGGAGATATTTATATCCCCAATTTGAAATTCCCAACCCCCGTTAGCAATAAAAAAACTCTGGTAGTTTGCAAAACCTCTTAAAAACTTTCAGTTTCAATCCAAAATCTCCCCTCCAAAAATGCGGCGGCGAACTTTGCCGCGGCCCAGTGTTCCAAGCTCCCTCTTGCAAAGAGGGTAGGGGTGATTCCTCCTTTAAAAAATTAAATGGATCGGTTTTTCCTGTTGAAACTTTTGCCCTCCCCCTTAAAAAATTGGTTGCTTTGCGTCGTCACCGGGACTCTTTTAACCATTGGCGGTTGTACGATTCCATTGGCATGCGAAATTTATAATAATTCCCAACAAGATTTAGAGCTAATTTATATCCAATCAGATGGGAGGAAATTTAAAAAAGAATTTCCGGCGCATTCTTCGATTCTTTTGGAGGGATGGAGTTTGGGCCAACTAAAAATAATTTCTAAGGATTCTGTTTGGGTTTATCGCGCAGTCGACATAAGCCAAAAATATATTGGAGTAAAAGGTTTTGGTTTTTGGAAAAAGCGGCTGTTTTATGCTCAATTGGAAAAGGATGGGCGAATTTTTATTTTGCAAACAAACCAAGCATTTCCAATACAAGAATCGTTAACGCAACCAGAGGGATTTCCCTTAATTCCTCAAATTATTTCGAATAATTCCACTCTTTAATCCCTAATCTCCCCGCCAAAAATGCGGCGTCGGATTTTGCCGCGATCCAATGGATGATCGTGTCCGGGCAAAATAGTTCCGTCCGTTGAGTAGGGACCAATCCTGCTCCAAGTGCCGGGTTGGGCTTCCTCCACAAACTCCACCTTCAAAATCGCCTTGGGATTTTTATAGCCGTACTTAAAGGGAACGACGAGGCGCAGGGGAAATCCGTGTTCGTCCGTCAGAGGTTCCCCGTCCATTTCGTAGGCGAAGAGGGAACGCGGATGGCGCAAACTTTTTAGATCGGCAAACTCCAGATACTCGTCCCCACAATGAAACAGGGCGCCCGTCGCGTTTGGAAGCGGCTTAACTCTCCGCTCCAGTTCGGAAAAATGGAATCCTGTCCATTGCGCCTTCGCGGACCAGCACTCCACGCATTTCAAGCGCGAGGTCTGGGTTTTTTGGGGCAGGGCGCGCAGATCTTCCAAGCGGAACGATCCGGGCTGTTCGCACAGTCCGCCGACTTGCAGGGTCCAGCGTTCGGCGTCGATGCGCCGCATGGTTTTCCAGTAGTTGATGTAAAAATCCCGGTAGCGCCCGGCGCGGGTTTTACCGACGTATTCCGTGCCGGTAAAATAGTCGACCTCCGCCGCTGCCTTGCGCGGCCTCCAGGTTTGCAGGGCGATCAACAACGCGCTCCAACCCTGCGCGATAAAATTTCTTCGATTGATCATGGCGACCTTGCGCAACGAAATCCTAAAAACGAAAACCCCTTGTCCGGAGCCTGCAAAATTTTCTCATAAGTTTTGCTGAACTCATAATCGAGGTGCAGGTTCCACAATCCGCCGCGCGCGATTATCTTGTCGCCTTCCCGGCTCGCGGTCCATTCCCAAACGGACCCGGCCATGCCGTAGGCGCCGTAAGGCGAGACGTCTTTTTTCTGGTAGCCCACCCGGCGTTTGACCAGGCCGGAGATGAAGGGATGCGGTTTGCCTTTCAAGGGGCGGTCGCCCCAAGGGTAGAGGAGTCCCATTTCGCCGCGCGCGGCCCTTTCCCACTCCGCCTCCGACGGCAGGCGCTTGCTTGAACGTTTACAAAACTCGGCGGCCTCGCTCCAGGTCATACCCGTTGCGGGATGCAGGTCGGCTCCGTTAGGAAATTTATGTTCGGGAAAAATTTTTGCGAACCCGGCGTTGGTCGTCTCAAAGCGATCGATCCAAAACATCGGCAGGGATGCGGTTGGTTTTGACTGCGTGGAGAATTCTGCGTTTCCAAAAATAAATTCGCCCGCTGGAATTTCCACCATCGCGGTGGGAGTAGCCGGAAGAGCGCCGCCCATCAGCAGAACGAAAAGTATCAGAGCTTTCATTCACCCACTGCCTCCAGCAGTTGAATGATTTTTTCCGCCACGAGTTGCGAAGCGCCGCGTCGCTCCTGAATGAAAGCCCGCGCCTTATCAGAAAGCGCCGCCCTGTATTCGGCGTCCGCCAACACACGCCCCGCCTCCCGCGCAAGTTCGTCCGCGTTGGTCGCCTGAACCGCCAGTCCCGCTCGGGCAAGTTCGTCCGCGTCGCCTTGTTTGTATTCAAGATAAGGACCGTGAAACGTCGCCTTGCCCAGGCTGGCCGGTTCCAGCAGGTTGTGTCCGCCGCCCGGAGCGACCAGGCTGGCGCCAACAAAAACCGCCTGCGCCAGGGAATAAACTTTGAACAACTCGCCCATCGTGTCGAGAAGGATCACAGGT
>JAJDBB010000045.1 GCA_029261555.1 Nitrospinaceae bacterium
ACCGGGCGTTGCCCGGCCAGCGTGACGCTGGACTCATCAGGCGAATCGTTTTGGGGTAAAGTTTCGGGCTTGGGTGGCGCTTGCCTGGCTCCCCCTTGCAAAGGGGGTTGGGGGGATTCTTCCTCTGAAAATTTAAAGGACTCGCTAACTCACAGCGTTCATATTGTTCAGCAGGGTATCCAGCGCCTTTTCGGCTCTTTTACGCGCCATGCGGCTCACCAGGGGAATCAATAAGAGGAAAGGTAAAACGAGGGCCGGCGAGGAAAGGACAAGAGGATTGGCGACGTCCCGGACCAGGAAAACCAAACCAATAAACAGCAAGGTCAACCCGCCAATCCAATAAATCAGGAATCTTTGCAATTGCCGCACTCCGCCAAACTCCGCGGACAAGGCAATGCGCTTATCTTCTATAGAAACCTTCACCCTGCTGACCGCCATCAAAGGGTTTTGCGGCGAATTCCAGATTCCCGCGCCTTCGAGTTCATGGCCCGACTCGCTTTTTTCAATGATGGCAAAACTCTGGATGAGAAAAACGTTCAGGGATAATTCCAAAGCTTTTTCAGGGTTGCCTGAAAAGGGAGCCGTGTTGTTGTATTCCATGATTCAAACTTCGTCCGGAATTATTAATTTATTCGCCGGGCTAATTATCTGACTGCGCTCATGTTTTTTAGCATGGTATCCAGCGCCCGTTCAGCTCTTTTTTGGACTCTTCGGCTAACCACCGAAAGCAATAAAAGAAAAGGTAAATAGAGGGTCCAAGAGGAAGGGTTAAGGGGACTATTGGCGGCGTCCCGGTCCAGGAAATCCAAACCGATTAAGAGCATTGTTGTCCCGGCGAGCCAAGGAATCGAGTTTTGTATATTCCGCAATGGTGCAAACTCTGCGGACAGGGCAATGCGCTTATCTTCTATAGAAACCTTCACCCTGGTGGCCGCCATCAAAGGTTTTTGCCGAACAGTCCAAAAACCCCTGCCTTCCAATTCATAACCCGACACGCTCTTTTCAATGATGGCAAAACCCTGGATGAGAAAAACGCTCAGGGATAATTCCAAAGCTTTTTCCGGGTTGCCTGAAAAGGGCGCGGTGTTGTTGTATTCCATAATTCAAACTTTGTTCAGGATTATTATTTTATTCGCCTGGCCAATTATCTGACTGCGCTCATGTTTTTCAGCAGGGTTTCGATCGTGCCCAGGGTTCTTATTTTGGTCACTTTTAGAATAATGGGGATGATTACGAGCCAGGGAAGCAAAAGCACAAACGGAAGTTTAATATTGAAGTGGGTATCGTCTTTGAAAAACAAAGCCAGGACTACGAGCGTTAAAAGAGTCAACCCGCCGACGCCCCAGATAAATTTGTCGCGGAATTTTTTAATCCCACCCAAATCCGCGCGGAAAATAATTTTTCCGGCGCCGGACTCGACGACCACTCTGGAGATCCCCGCCAGAGGGTTTTGGTTGGAACTCCACATCCCCGGACCCTTCATTTCAAAACCATCATCCGACTGGCGTATGATTTCGAAGTCCGCCGCTACCAGGATATTGAACGCAAACTCGACAGCCTTCTTCGCGTCGCCGCTAATTGCAATCGTTCGTTCAACGTCCATGGGGATGCCCCTGGTTACATATAAGGACTATTTTTGTTTGTTTGCCGACTCAATAATTTCGCGGAGATGCGCGACAACTTCCTCCGGCTGATTTTCCAATTCCTCTTCACAGATTTTCATCACTTTAGGATGTTGCCTTGCATTCGACTGGAGGGACCATTTTGCCGCGCCGCCGATGAGCATTTTACGTCTGCTGTCTTTGGCGTCTAGCCAAACCAATGTGGATATGACTCTTCGGACCGGCTGGGGCGATCCAGAGGCAAAAAAGCCACCCCATAAAGCATCCAGAACCCATGGACCTTGGATCAAAGGTATTTCCAAAAGCGGCGTTGGAGAGGTCTTGAGCAAGTGGGCCAGTTTTTCTTTCAAACCCGGATGCTTTTTAAGGATTGGATCAACCAATTCTCGTGTGTTATCCAGGCCAGCGAACCATAAGCCGTAAACGATCACGCCCAAATGTTTTTCATTTAACGAATCCAATTTCTGAATCCATCCAGCCCTCTCATCGGGATAGTTTTGAAATGCGCTTGCAAGAAAACCAAATACAGGCGGTTTAGCGCTGTTGTTATCCAATACTCCACTAGAACTCAGATATTTAATTGCGGGGGGCAACGTTTGAGGTTGGGGATTAATGTGGTAGTTGTCCATCCATTTCTCAATGTCTTCCGCTGATTCAAAATTCGGTTCCGCTAATGCGGAACCGGCTATCAACAGTAGCGTCATCAAGCAAACGAAGACTCTAAGCATAGTTCACTCTCCCTACTTCTCTCTTCCAATCATGGCGTCGGAGATTTTGTCCATGGCGGATCGTTTCTTCGGGTCTTCGCCGGGCGGAGGTTTTATTTTTTCGCGGCCTTTGTAGTCGTAAAAAATCGTGTCGCCAGTTTGCACGCCGTTCTTAAACTTGCGGATATCCATCGGCTTGCCGGTTTCGTAAAATCGCTCCGAATCGCCGTGCTTCTTGCCGTTCTTGTAGCTCGTCCGCTCCTGCACCTGCTTGCTCTCCGCGAAATAATCCACCAACTCGCCGTGCAAGACGTCGTCCGCGTAATTCATGACCCGCATCGGCAATCCCGACGTCGGCTCGTAAATCACGGACTTGCCATTCAGCTTGTCGTTTTTATAAGTTTGCTGGAGGGTCATTTTGCCGTCTTGGTAGTTGATAAAGGCGCCGTTCTTTTTGCCGTTTTTAACGATCATCTTGCAGACGACCTGTCCGCGAAGGTAGGAGACAACCTCGCCGTCCAGCTTGCCTTTCTTGAAGTTGGCGCTGGAGTCGACCTCCCCCTCGTCGTTGTAATAGACCGATTCGCCGTCCAACTGATCGTTCTTGTACGATCCTTTTTCCATGACGCGCCCGGCCTCGTCGTAGCCGACAACCAGGCCTTCCATGCCGCCCTTCTTCATGGGCGCGCGCGATAAAATCTTGCCGTTGTCGTGGTAATCGATGCGCTCGATCGCCTGGCCTTTACTGTAGATAATCGTCTCCGTTTTTTTGCCGTCGATAAACGCGGTCGTCTCGCCGTGCAATTGATCGTCCTTATAATTTTCTTTTTTGGAGACGGAGCCGTCCTCTTCGTAATAGCAAGCCTCCCCGTGTTTCTTGCCATTTTTAAGGGCGTAACTTTCCCGAGGTTTTTTACCGGGATAATAAACCAGCCGCTCGGTTTCAGTGACCAGGTCTTCCGGCGAATTCAGGTCGTCGTCTTCGGCGGCGGGGTCTTGTCCGGTTAAATCGTCCGAATTATTTTTGGAATCTTTTTTCGCCATGAGTTTAATCTCTTTTTGGGTTTAATTCCCCCGCTCTTTGGGGCGTTCGTCATTGCGAGCCGAAGACGAAGCAACGAACGCTCTTCTGGTTTGCCGCGTCGCTGGCGCTCCTCGCAATGACGTAAGGAACTCGCCCAAGGCTCGTCATCGCGAGCGACTGCAAGGAAGCGCGGCGATCCACCGGGGACGCCTCCGGAGGCAAATGGACGGCCCCAGAATAGAGTGATGGTTACATTGGGCCTCATTTGCCCGCGGGCGCTTGCCCGCCATCGCCGTGAGATAGGTTTGAGTTGCAAACTCACCACGAACTGTAGCTTTATCGCACATGTTACACCTGCTGGCCCCGGCGCCTCGCCGGCGGCGCCTTCGCCGGGCTAGTTTAATTTCACCAACGATCCCGCTAGTTTGAGGATGCCGCCCGCCGTCACGTCGTGCATTCCGCCCGCCTTGTTTTCCAGTTTGGCGCTGGCGTCGTTCACAATCGCGACCGATTTATTGACCAGTTTCATGCCCGCCTTGTTGGTCAGTTTCATGCCCGCGTCGTTGGTGATGTTCTGCCCTTTGGTCAGGAGGTCCCCCGTCGCCTTGGCGGTGAATTTCGCGCCGGATTGCAACAGCATGTCCTTGCCGGACTTGATCGTGACCTTGCCCGTCACGTCGATGAGCAGGTCGCCGTCTACATTGAGCGTGTAGTTTTTGGTCACGTTCTGCGTGAAGTTCTTCTTGATCGTCCGCGTTTCGTTCTTGTCCAGATTGACGGTGCGGTCGCCGCCGACGTGATAGGTCTCCGTCCCCTTGGTCACCTCGATCGTCTGGTTGCCCTTGGTCACGGTGATTTTCCGGTTGCCTTCCTGGATCGTCAGCGTTTCGTCTTTTTTGATCGTCGTGGTGCGCTTGCCCTTGGTCACGGTCAGCGTTTCGTCGCCTTCCTTGAGCGTGGTCGTGCGGTTTTTCTTAATGAGGATCGTGTCGCTTCCGTCCTTCGCCGTTTTTTCGTCGCCGATGGTGAGGGTGCGGTTGTTTTCCACCATGACGTTCATATCCTTCTCGGCGTGGATATAAACCTCTTCCTTTCCCTTTTTGTCTTCGAAACGGATTTCGTTAAACGTTTTCGTGTCGCCCTTCGCCGAGGAGCGGGTTTTGATCGTGCTCTTGGTTTGGTTGTCCGGTAGTTTATAGGGAACGGTTTGTTCGGCGTTGTACACGCATCCGGTGACGATGGGCCGGTCCGGGTCGCCGTTCAGGTAACTGACCAACACTTCCTGTCCGATGCGCGGAATAAAAATACTTCCCCAGGATTTGCCCGCCCAGCCTTGCGCCACGCGCATCCAGCAGGAACTGTTCTCGTCGTTCGCCCCTTCCTGGTCCCAATGGAACTGAACCTTGATGCGCCCATATTCGTCGGAATGAATTTCCTCGCCGGAAGGTCCCACCACCAGCGCGGACTGGTTGCCGACGATTTTTGGTTTGCGCGCGGTCAGGGGAGGCCGGTACGGCGCGTCGGCGGGGAAAGCGACAAAGCGGTTGGAGTAATTTTCCTGCGTGGCGTAATGGTTGACCTGATGGAGGATGTAGTCGCCGTTCACGTCCGTGCGCCCGTGTTCCGCCAGGGTGAATTTGTATCCCGCAATGAAGGCCCGGCAATAACTCTCGCCGCGAATCAGTTTGCCGGGAAGCTCGTAAGCCTCCAGCCTGCGCGCCGCGATTTTCTCGCCGTCTCCGGTTTCGCCAAAACCCGGCGCGTATTCGTAAATGCGGTTGTCGTTTTGTCCGGCAGCTTCCACCTTCAGGTCCGACGTCGGCGTTTCAAAATTAAAATCGTCCACCGCGTACTTGCCCGTCGTCAGCCGTTCTTCGCGGGTGACGCCGACGACGATATCCTGGGTCTGGATTTTACTGCCCGATTGTTTCATGCGCGCTTTTACAAAGTCGGGGACCGCCACGTGGCTTCCCACGTCGTCGATCAGAACCAGTGTGTGGGCGGCGGTGGCGTGCTCGAAATAATAATAAATTCCTTCCTCCTCCATCAAACGCGAAACGAAGTTGAAAGCGCTTTCCTGGAACTGGACGCAATATTCCCGCGGCTGATAGGTTCCCGTTAAACTATCCTTAATGGGCGCCGGGGCGTGGAGCGCAAAGACTGCCTTGATAATTTCCGGAACGGTTTTGTTCTGGAAAATCTGGCAATTCTGCGTCAGCGTCAGTTTCCACAACCAGGGATAAATTTCCGCGTAGTAGGTGGTGTAGCGTTGGTCGACGCCGGACTGAACGAAGCGCGCCGCCAGGCCATGGAAGACGCGTTTTTTGCCGACGCCGTGGTCCATCGAAACGGACACGTCCTTGCCGACGATTTTTGAAAAGTCCAGATCGTTTTTGCTCGAGACCAGGGCCAGATCGAAGTGGAACAATCCGGAAATCCTCTCTTCTCCGAACAATTTATGAATCTGCAGATCGTCGGCAAACGGAGAGGTGAAAGTCAGGTTGGGAGTTTTTTCTTCGGCCATGCTTGGACCCTGGCGGGTTGCTGAAAAAGTATTTTATGGATTGATCTATTGTCACCCTGAGTCTGTCGAAGGGTGAAGAGCTACTTTAAATAAGGAGCATACTTCTACAAGCTCAGCATGACAATTTTAAAAACCGCCTTATTGAAGACTTTTTCAGCGCGCTTTGTTAATAACGAAATTGGTATTTCAATTTGCCGTCCCGGTTCTGTGAGACGCGGATATTGGCGAACTCCTTGCCCTCGGCCATGTGGCGAAGAACCTCGCGGGAAAGCTCCGGTAAAAGGTTTTGCGTGAGGATATTATCGACGTTTCGCGCGCCGCTGTCCACCTCGGCGCATTGCGCCGCCAGGCTGGCCGCCAGTTCCTTGTCGAAGGTCAACCCGGCTTTATGATTCTCCTTGAACCGCTTTTTGATCTTGTCCAGTTTCAGGTTCACGATTCTCAAAATCTCGGATTTGCCCAGCGGGTAATAAGGCGCAACCACCAACCGGCCCAGAAAAGCGGGCGGAAAATGCTTTACCAGCACGGGGCGAAGTTTATCCGTCAGCGCCTTGAAGTTGGGACGCTTTTTGGGATTGTTGCAAAGCTCCATGACCTCCTGCGTGCCGAGGTTGGACGTCAGCAGGATCACCGTATTTTTAAAATCAATTTCGAGGCCTTCCGCGTCTTCCATCAAACCCTTGTCGAACACCTGGTAGAAAATTTCCATGACGTCGGGATGCGCCTTTTCGACCTCGTCCAAGAGGACGGTGCAGTAAGGCGAGCGACGCACGGCCTCGGTCAACACGCCGCCCTGGCCGAAGCCAACGTAGCCCGGCGGCGAGCCTTTGAGTCCGGAAACGGTGTGCGCTTCCTGGTACTCGGACATGTTGATGCGCACGAGATTTTTGTCGCCGCCGTACAAGGCGTCCGCCAGCGCGTGGGCGGTTTCGGTTTTCCCCACGCCGCTGGGTCCGACCAGCAGGAACACGCCGACGGGTTTGCCCGGATCTTCCATCTCCGCCTTGGAGGTCTGGATTCGCTGGCAAATTGTTTCCAGGGCGTGGTCTTGCCCCACCACCCGTTCGGCGAGTTTTTCTTTTAACGAAAGCGTAAGGCGAATCTCGTCCGCCAGCATTTTCCCGGCAGGAATTCCCGTCCATCCGGAGATCACCGCGGCGACGGAATTGGAATCAACGCACACCGAGATCATCGGCTCCTCGCCTTGCAAGCGAGACAATTTTTTCTGCTCGCGTTGCAAACGGGTCGCCTCGGATTTGGGAATTTTTTTGCCGCTTTCCTGTTTGTCCTCCAAACCGGTTTTCAAGCCGCCGATTTTTTCCGCCAACGCCAGTTCCTTTTTCCAACGCTTCTCCAGAGTCTCTTTTTCCTTTTGCGCCTTTTTTAATTCCCGGCGCAAAACCTTGAGCCGGTCCTGATGTTGTTGGCCGGTGGACTGCTCGCGGGTCAACACCTGGCATTCCAGTTCAAGTTGCTCGATGCGGCGCGTGACGTTTTCCAGCGCGGGCGGCGATCCGCTTTGCGCCAGCGCGACGCGGGCCGAGGCGGTATCCAGAACCGAGACCGCCTTGTCCGGCAGTTGGCGCCCGGTGATGAAGCGGTGCGAAAGGTGGACGGCGGAATGGACGGCTTCGTCCAGGATGCGGACGTTGTGATGTTTTTCCAGATGGGCGACTGTTCCGCGCAACATTTCGACGGCGGTTTCCTCGTCCGGTTCGTTCACCTTGACGACCTGGAAGCGCCGGGTGAGCGCGGGGTCTTTTTCAAAATATTTTTTGTATTCCGACCAGGTGGTGGCGCCGATGGTGCGCAGTTCGCCGCGCGCCAGCGGAGGTTTTAAAAGGTTGGCCGCGTCGTTTTGTCCGGCTCCCGCTCCGGCGCCAATCATGGTGTGCGCCTCGTCGATGAAAAGGATGATGGGATGCGGCGATTCTTTCACTTCCTTGATAACGGACTTGAGGCGATTCTCGAATTCGCCGCGCACGCCCGCGCCCGCCTGCAACAACCCGAGGTCGAGCGTGCGGACGGCAACGTTTTGCAACGGCGGCGGAACGTCGCCTTGAACGATGCGAAGCGCGAACCCTTCCACCACGGCGGTCTTGCCCACGCCCGCCTCGCCGGTCAGTATGGGATTGTTTTGCCGGCGCCGCGTCAGGATGTCCACCACCTGCCGGATCTCAAAGTCGCGTCCGGTGATGGGGTCGATCTTTCCGGCGCGGGCTTCGGCGCACAGGTCGATGGTGTATTGGTCCAGCGACGGGGTTTTCTTTCGCCGTCCCTTGCCGTCTTTCGGCTTGGGCGACGCTTCCTCTTCGGGAGAAGACGATTCCATAGGCGCGGGAGCCGATCCGGCGTCCTCGTCGTCTTCGCGGGAACCGCGGATGATTTCTTTCAAGTCCTCGCGCAGGGAATCGCGGGGAATGCGTTGCAGGGTTTTGGACGAATCGTAAATGATTCCGCGCAAATGGTCCTTGTCCAGCAAGGCGTATAATAGAGCGCCGGTCCGTACTTTTTCGCCGCCGATGGCCAGCGACGAAGCCACCCAGGCTTCCTGCAACAGTTTTGGTATGTGCTGGGAGAGAGCCGGCGTGCGGTCGTTGCCGCGTTTTAAGCGGTCGATCGACTCCGTCAGCTCGCGTTCAACCTGCTCCACCGGAATTTCGTAATAGCGCAGGAGGCGGTGCAGGTCGGTGTCCTGGTACTGCAACAGCTTGAGCAGGTAATGCTCGATTTCGACGTTGAAATTGGTTTGCGATACGCAAAGCCCCGCAGCCTCTTCCAGGCCCTGGTGGCAGGTAGAATTGAGTTTTCCAATCAAGGTTTTAATCTCTGAATTCATGCGCGGCGTCCTTAAAGCGTAGAGTTTTAATTTCGGGGTTTATGCCTGGCTCGACTCAAAGTGTTTAGAGAAAAACTCGCCGGAGTCGAGGCGCAATGTAACTTGTTCGTCGGCGGCGGTAAACTCTTTTGTTTTGAGCCAGGAGGTCCAACCCAGGCGCGGTCCGTTCTCTCCGCTCAGGCGCGCTTCTGGAACTTCAGCGGCTTTCAACTGGAGTTTAAAGCCAAAGGTGAATTCTCCTCCGGCGTAAAACCGGGTTAACTGGCACATGGGAATGAAGGCCCGGCCAATGGGGAGCAGGTCCATAAATTGATCAATGGACAGGGGACCCAGATGCAGGCGAAACCTGGACTGAACGTCCCAGACGCGGGTTCCCAGCACGACGTCTTCTCCCAGAATCTGATTTTGCCCGCTTGCCCCGATGTGCGTGTGTTGGTCCGGCTCGAGGTGTAGCCATTGTCCGCGAAGGGGAACTCCCCGGACCGGCAATTGGAAGTAGTGGCTCAATATGGCGTCCAGACCGGTCATGGAGCGCGGCTGTTGGTTGAACAGGCCGACGTAATACAGGAGCGCCCGGTCTTTGACCTGCATGCGTTGGCGCAGGCCGGGGGTTTCCAGGCCGATCAAAGCGAACAGAAAACTTGAAATATTGTCGTCGTAAGGCGGCTTGAAGGCGAATCCGATATGGTGCTTCTTACGGATCCGGTACATCAGGGAGATCAGCCGGTGATTGAAAATGTCGAGGAAATTTTTTAGGGCAGGGTCTTTCTTCCAGGCGCGCTCGATGGCGAGTTCTGCGTAGGAAGACGGCAGAGGAGAGTTGACGCCGGCCAAGCTCAGAAAATTGACCGTCATGCGCGAAACTTTTTCGCCCCTCGGTTCTTCGATGGCGTCGATTTCTCCAGCGGGAAAGTCCAACGCCACTTTGGATTTAAAACGGACGGCTTCCTTGCTGGGATCGGGTTCCGTCCCCACGGAGTTTTTTTCCTGGTCCATGATTTCCAGGATTTTGACGGCCTGGAAAAAGTTGAACCGGTGCCCGGATTCGTAAAGGAATTCGGCTATAGAACGATCTGTTCCCCAACCCTTGGTGGCCATTTTTTCCAGATACCTTCCCGTTGTCGGCTTTTAACGACCAGTTGCGTGAACGTGTTGATAGAGGCGTAAAGCGGAAAAAAGTGATTCAGCACGGAGGCCAACATGAACGCGCTGTTGCCCGCGTACAAATCTTCGTCGAACTCCAGCGACACTTCAAACCCGCGGCAAAACCCGCGCCAGGCCTCGCTCCCCACCCGGCGTACGGCGTGGCGGCAGGCCAGATCGCGCAGACCCATGATCTGTTGCTGGGTGGATTTGCGATTGGCAAAACTATACAGGCCGAGAATTTCCTGCAAGGCTTTCAGGCTTTCCTTGCCGTCGGACATGGACAGATAATTCAGAGATAGATGCGAGATCAGTTTCCATTGCGCAGCCCCGGCCATCGTCGGCGTCAATTGCCGCGTGGGTTTTTTCAGGCACACGATTTTTGCGATCGGCGCGGCCTCCTCGATCACCATCACCGCGCCGTCCGGCAACTGCTCCGCCAGGTCGCGGTTGGTGCACAGGGTTTGCGCGAAAATGGCTTCCGTCGGCGGATGCGTCGGGTTGAAATCCAGATCCAGAAACGTGAGAAACATCTCCGTGCCAGGCATGTTCTTTTTCCCCGTTAACGCCCGCCGCGCCCGCCAGAAGGCCTTGTGCTCGACGTCCTCCATGCGGTGATTGAACGAATAAAACGGCTCGAAGGTTTTCGTGTCCAGGCTGGGACCGGAGGTGGAAGTCACCTTAAGAATGGAGTGGATTTCCGTGACGCGTTCGCGGCGCATGTCCGGGATCAAACGGTATTCAGTCTGCCGCTGGTCCCAACGGACCGGTTCGGTGGTTTTGCTGAACAGGTTGATGATCGGCGTGCATCCCAGCAAAAAATTGTTGCGGTCGACTGCGGCGTTGCCGCGCGGCCGCTGATCCATCAAAAACAGAATGTCAAAGCGCTGGTCCGAGGAGTGTAAATCCAGGTTGGCGATATTAAAGAACAAAAACTTTTCCTGGAACGTGAAGTATTCCTGCAGAAGACGGTAACCAGGGTGCGAGTGTTCATGGAACGGCAGAACGTTGTCGTCCTTGCCAAAGCCCACGGGGGTCAGCGCGCTTTTGGGCAGATAGCGAGGCGCGGCGTCTTCCCGGTCCGGCAAAATCACCACATCCAGAACGTTGCTGAACAACAGTTCGTAGAGCTGAAGCGGCTGGGTCCCCTCGCCGTTCAGAAAAAACGTCAGGTCGCTTAAATTCGATTCGGCAAAGGAACCTTCCGTGCTTTGGATGGTTAGCCTTAAAACCGTAGCGACGTTGGAGGCGCTGTCCAGAAAGTCGAATTGATCGGTCGATTCAAATCCGGCGTACACCGCTTCCACCGGCCAGAGGGTGACGGGGTAGCAGGTCCGGAACCGGCAGAGTTCTCCCTGATGGCTCTGGGTATGCAGGCCGGTGTTTTTGGGGATCGTGTGCCCGGTGGTCAGTTTGATTTGTTCGGGGTCCGGCGCCATTTTGGCGATGGACATGGAAGGAACGGGGTCAAGAAAATGCGGATACAGGATTCCCAGCAGAGCGGAGGAAATTTCCGGAAACTGGCTGTCGATATTGTGTTGAAGCCTGCCGGTGAGAAAGGCGAAGGCCTCGATCATGCGCTCGATGGTCGGATCGGGACAATGGTCGGTCCCCAACTCCAGACGCCCGGCAATCTTGGGATGTTTCTCTGAGAAAATCCCGCCCATGCGGCGCAAGTAGGTCAACTCGCGCTCGTAGTAGCGTAGGAGTTCCTCTTCGTTGTCAGACGGCATCTAGATTGAAGTCTCTATCTTTTAGATTGATGACAAAAGGAAACGATACCGGATCCCGGATCGATTCTACAACGATCACGGTTTTGATTCTAGCGGTAAGCGCCTTGTGCTCGGGACGATACTCGTCCATTTCCACTCGCACTTCTTGCATACGCGGTTCGTAGGCTTCGATGGTTTTTTCGACGAAGCGGGCAATTAGCAGCCGGTCGTCCGGACTTTTTGCGGAGAGATGAGAGAAGTCCGGTAGGCCGTAATTGATCGCGGTGCGTTCCTGTTTTTCCAGAACGTCGTGGGGATAAGGAGCACGGGTATTGAGCAGGCGCTGGAGTTCGCGCCGCACGGAATATCTGAGTTCAAGTCGGTCCAAAGTCCGCAGGGGCTTCGGCTCCGTGGATACGTCTGGCTTTTCGTCCACCAGACGATCCAGGAGCGTGGCCCTTGCGACTTCGTTGCCGAATTTAGTCGCCATTGGCAATCAATAATCAGGCTGATTTGTTGTCAATTATCGACCAATTGGTCTCCACCACGCCGGTTGTGGCGTCTGCGTCGTCAGTTTCGGTGTAGGTCCATTTGATCTTGCCATAATTGAAAGACACCGTTTCCGACGGGATGCCCATGCCGCCCGCGCTAACGCTGACGCTGGTGACCACGGAATCGGTCAACTCGTAGACCATAAAATCCACGGGAGCTTCGTCCTTGGCCCGGCGAGCGTAAATTTTAATCAACGGGATATGCGCGCCTTTGCAGCACTTCTCGTTGAATATCGGCGTGGCCTTGTCGACGTCCTTGGTGACGGTAAAATCGCCGCAGGAAACTCTTTCCGCGGTGCCGCTACCAGAGGAACTTCGGGTTCCCGATGAAGTCTGGCTCACCCCGTTGCTGAAACTCATTAACTCGATTTGCCCCTTGTGAGACGAGTCGGTGGACTCGCCGGGGACCTCGGCTATTTCCATAAAAAAATCAGTTGCCATTGTTATGCCCTTTCATTTCTATAGGTGACTATACCGTTAAACGGTCTAGAAATAAACTCGTTAAATACAACCCAAAAATCCGCCGAAGGGAGCCGGCCGTGAAGCCGGCCCCTCCAGACGATAACGATTAACCCGCAGGCGGCGGAAGCTCGGCCACGAGACGAATCGACGCCGTCAATTCTTCAAGCTGGAAATGCGGCTTGAGGAAGACGGTGGCGTTGTAACAACCCGGCTTGCCGGGGATGTCCGTCACGTCCACGCGAGCTTCGCGTAGCGGATATTTTGCCTTTGTGGACTGCGGAGCGTCGTCGTTCAGCAGAACGTAGTTGGCAATCCAGGTGTTCAAATACATTTCAACGTTGCCGCGAGTCATGAAACTGCCGATCTTGTCGCGCATGATAACTTTGATGTAATGCGCGAACCGGGAAGCGGCCAGCAGATACGGAAGCTGGGCCGAGATCCGGGAATTGGCATTGGCCTCGTTGGTATTGTACACCTTGGGCTTGTTGGTCGTTTGACCACCGAAGAAAGCCGCATAGTCGGTGCCTTTGCAATGCACCAGGCTGATGAAGCCCAGATCGGAAAGCTCTTTCTCCCGACGATCCGTGATAGCGATCTCGGTCGGGCATTTGAGAGCAATGTCCCCTTCGTCGGTCTGGAAGGTATGCGCCGGCAGGCCTTGAACGATGCCGCCGCCTTCCACTCCGCGAATCGCGGCGCACCAGCCGTGCTGGGCAAACGCGTTGGTGATACGACCAGCCAAAGCCCACGAAGAGTTGGCCCACAAATACTTCTTGTGGTCCCGCCCGTCGGTGTCCTCGACGTAATTGAACTCCTCCACCGGAAGAGTGTCGGGTCCGTAAGGCAAACGCATCAGAATGCGCGGAGTCGTCAACGTCACGTAACGGGAATCTTCCGTCGCGCGGAAGGAACGCCATTTGATGAGTTCGGTGCTTTCCATCAATTTGGCGAGATCCCGGGGCACACCCAGTTCGGTGAAAGAACCCATGTCGAACAGCTTGGGAGACGCGGCGGCGATAAACGGCGCGTGCGCCGCGGCGGCAACGTTGGACAGTTTCTCCAGCAGGGCGATGTCCTGCGGATGGCGGCCAAATTCATAGTCGCCGATCAACATGGAATAAGGCGCTCCGCCAAAGGTTCCGTACTCTTCCTCGTAAACCTTTTTGAACAACTGGCTCTGGTCAAACTCCGTCGCTTTCTCCAGATCCGTCAGAACTTCCTTCCGGGTGGCGTTGAAAACGCGTAGTTTGAGAGTCGTGCTGGTTTCCGTGCCCATGACAAAATAATGCATTCCGCGCCAGGTTCCTTCCAGCTTCTGGAAATCCTCAGCGTGCAGGACTTCGTTCAACTGGGAGCTGATCAACTCGTCGATCTGAGCGATACGCGCGTTGATCATGGCGCAGGTGTCTTTGGAAACCATCATCGTGCCTTCCAGAATCTGGGAAACGAATTCATTGATCAGATTCTTGGCGTGGTCGACCTGAGACTCGTCGCGAGCCATATTTCCGTTTTGTATGATATTGTCTAGAAGACTGAGTTCTTCAGTAGCGGCTCCGCCTTCAGCTTGTTCTTCGGCCATTATCCTTCTCCTCCTTCCTCAGCCCCGTCTTCACTCTTCGTGGCGTCTTTAAGTTCGGTTAATCCGTCGGTGTTTTCTACAATCTCACCGAGGAGTTTATCCAAATCGTCGTTGCCGTCCAGTTTGGTCAGCATGTCGGACAATTTTTGACGAGCGTCAAAAAGCTTCGCCAAAGGCTCGACCTGCTTGAGAACCGGGACTGGATCGAAATCTTCGATGTGGTTGAATTTCAGCTCGATATTGAACTTGGTGTCCTCGTCCGTCAGCTTGTTGTCCACCTGAAAAGTCAGGCGCGGCTGAATGGAAGCAAGAATACTGTTGAAATTGTCGCGATCGATCTCGACAAACTTTCGATCGGCCATTTTAGGAAGCGCCTCTTCGGGTTTTCCGGACAAATCGGCCAAAATGCCCGCGACGAACGGCAATTCCTTCATCTCGATGGCGCCGCCGGTCTCCACGTCGTAAGTGATTTGGACCCGCGGAGGCCGTATGCGATCTAATTTGTGCTGGGTACTTTCGGTCATCTTCCCCTCCTTTGCACTGGGTTAAAAAAATAAACGATCAAACAGTTCGCTTGATTTTCATTTAAATCTAAATTTTGATTAAACATTGCCTGTTTATCTTCCTCCTTTTTTCCCTCCCGTTTTTTAAAGGGCTCCTCTAATAATTAATCATGGCCGCGAGCGGCTCTTATGAAATAAGGGCCAGCGAGTTGCCGAAAGAAAAAATATCTAATTAATAGAGCTCCCCTAAAAATTATTCTTCCTCATCATCATTTAATTGACTGGGATCCATTCCTAACAGTTCGAGCACGTTACCCAGGTTGTTCGAATCTTGGATCAGCTCTTTGAGTAAATCGTTCAAATTCTTGTCGCCCCAGGTGACCGCGCGCTTGACGAGATAGGGCGCCGGGCTGTGAGGTTCGGTTTTGATCAAAAACTCAGCCGCCTGCGACAGGGCCTGGTAAGCCTCCGCGCGAGTCGTGATGGAGCCGATGGCAACGCCGGGCGTCGCGGCGGGCGCGGACTCGGCGACGGCTTTGGTTTTCGACTTAGACTGGGATTCCGAGGCGGTCATTTCTGGTATCTCCGTTTCAGAGGTCTGCGATTGTTCTGCGTCCCCGGTTACAGGCTCCGTGGTTTCCGCCGGTTCCGGAGACATGTCTTCCTGCAAGGCGTCTCCTCCCAGTTCGGTCATTAAATTTTTTATCGCCTCCAGGTTCCTGCGCAACTGACTGAACCCGGGCGCGTCCTTCCCGCATTTCTCGTCCAGAAACTCTTCCAGGGAATTCGACTCCTCCACCGCGGCGTCGATCTCCTGAATCGCCTGGGAAAAAATTTCGACCGGCGTGTTGGACGCGCTGGTAAAAAACTTGTCCGTTGTCATCCGGTCTTCGTCCAGACCCTTCTTATTTTTATCCTCCCGTTTGGAAAGACCCTCCAGACGATTGGCCTGTTCCCAGTCCGCCAGGGTGTAAGTGGGCGCGTCGGGGTCCGTCGGACGGGTGATCGGAATCATCTTCAGCTTCAACGAAAGTTTTTCGTTGATCCACAAAAACGGCGACGTACGAAACTCAAACTCGTCGTCCTGAATTTCCGGATACAAATCCTCCCAAAACCGGTCGCACAATTTAGACATCAACGTCAGGCCGAAATGCAAACCCGCGTAACCATGCAACTGGGTCCAGGCCTCCGCCAGCCAGGCGGCGATTTGCAGATCCTTGGTTCTCGTCTTCAAACTTTCCGAGCAGGTCAGTTGCGCCGCCTGCCAGTCGGCTTTCTTGATTTTGGTTTTCCAGACGCCCTGGTCCAGATTCGGATCGTCCTCCCGACGGTTATCCTGAATCTTGTCGTAAGTTCCCTCGTAGCGCAGTTCCTGTCCCGCCGGATTGGCTCCGGGAATCGGCTCCAAAAACGAATCTATGTCAATATCCAAAACCGCCGGCGACGCGCCATTGTCCGTCATGAGTTTTCCTCAAAATCTTTTCTTTTCAAACCGCCGAATTCCCCCGCCGAACAGGCAACGCCTGCCAGCGTGACGCTGGACCCGGTGGTTGACGATTGAAAGTTTTTTTCCAGACCGACAACGGCTCTATCGGTTTATATCCACCGTCACCGCACCGACAACAACATCTTGAACCGCCTTAATTCGCCAACCGTTGCCCCTGCGGCGAGCAGCCAGGCGACTCGTCGGTTAGCTTCTAAATTCGGTTTCTTCCAGGTGAGGCGCCTTGACGGGGAAACCCGGCAAAACCTTCGCCGCCATCTTTTCCGGTTCCAGCGTTCCCACATGAATAAAAATCTTGACCTGATTCAACTCCAGATCCTCGTCCCAATCGGCGGGCAATTCCGAAACCCGCGTGATCGCCGGTTCGTCCGTCGCCGTTCCAATCAAAAACTTCAACGTGTGCGGATTGGGGTCGTATAAATTTTCAAAATCCTCCGCCTCGGTTTGGCGTTCCTTGAGCATGCTGAGCAGGGACCACCGGTTCGCGTAAACAAACTCCACCACGCCGTCCCGTGTCTCGCCGCCCGGGGTGGTATAGTCCACCGGCTGGCTCGGGGAATCCTTCGCCCATCTCAAGGTCAGCTTGATGGGTTCTCCAAATTTCCATTTGAGCGCGCGTTTCTTGTCCATAGGACCGTGCGTCTGTTCGCCCACCTTCAATTGCCAGTCGATGATCTGATTGGCGCCGATTTCCTGATCCTGGTTGACGCGCAAATCAACGTCCAGAATGAACCGCGGGTCGTGCACTTCCTTGTCCGCTCCCAGAAACCCGGAAAAGAATTTGCGGACCCCATCCATTTTTTCCATGAACGCCAGGGCTTCTTCGCCGCTGACGCCGAACTCGGCGCTTTTCTCCAGAAGCGGCAGGCCGGTTTTTTTGTACTGATCCAGCAACCAGAAAAATTCCCGGATATCGTCCGGGTCCGCTTCGGTGAACACCGGTTCGCGGCTGGCCGGAGCGAAAGGAAATCTGCCCGCCAGTTTTTGGTTGAAATAAGTTTCGATCACCGCATAGCGCCGCGCCACTTCGCTTCCAATCAGGAGCTTGCATTGGTTAAAAACTCCGGCTCTCAAGCCCAGGAGTTTTTGCAGAAAATAGTCGCCGGAACTTTGCGCCATGGCTTTGGCCCCTGCGTCCCGGCACCGGTTTTCCACCGTGATCTTGTCCATGTCGAATAGTATAAATTTTTCCAGCGCGGTGACGGAGTTGCCGGTTTTTTTGCCTTCAAAGCGTTGCAATTCCGTCAGGATGGACTGCCATTTGGCGATGGTCGATTCGTAATCCGATCCGCTGATAAAGGTGCGGTTGATGAGAAACCGGATGAGCGGTTCGGCAAAGTCCTTGGCCAGATGCGAAACCCGCGAACGTTGAATGTCGAGGTAGTATTCCAACTCGCGCGTGTCGCCGGACTCAAAGGCGGCGAGCGAGACGCGGCCTTCCCCGGCCCACCAGGCAAAGGTTCCCTGCTTGTAGTTGTAAAGATTTTCCTGATCGAGAACCCGGTCGACGGTTTTCAACAGGTGGGAAGCCTGGAGCGCGGCGATTTGCGACGTCGCCCAGGCGCCCTCTTCGTAATCCATTTCGTTAAAGATATCCATCAACCAACCGAGCGACTTGGATGCGTCCTTGAAATTCGCCACCTCGGGGCCCACGTTTTCGTCCACGTTCAGGGCGAGGAGTCCGGCGTTAGACGGCTTGTAATCCTGGGCGTGGGCCATGAGCAGGGTCATATTTTTTTCCAGCCGCTTGCGCGCCGCCCGCGCGATCAGGGGTTGTATGGATTCCGGAAAGTCCTTTACGCCCGCCCGCAGAAATCGGTCGTACTGTTCGTAAAGCCCGATCGATTCCTGGAGGAATTTTTTGTTCCAGGTCAGCCGCGATCCCTGGGAAATATCGACGACCAGTTCCTTGTGCGGCAGGTCGAGGGAGACGAATTTGTGTCCGAGAAAATCTTGCAGGGAATTTCGCAGATCGAGAACGCCGGGCGCCAGCGCCATGCGTAAAGTTTTGTTGGACTTCCTCGGGAGCGCCCCGGGAACCTGGTCGAGCGTTGCGGGGGTTTTGACTTCCGACCGGATTTTTTGCAACGCGCTTCGAATTCTGGCGCTCTCTCCGCGGGCGAGGAGCGGACCCGTCAGGTCGGCGTTTTGCGCGGCGAGACTGGACTGTAACTCCCGAAAGGAGCGTAAGCCCTCCTCTTGAATTTGTTCGCCGAGCTGATCGCCGAGAAAGCGGGAGTCTTTGACGCGCTTTAATGTACCGTCGAACTTCGAACCGAGATCAAATCGCGGAGAGCCGAACCAGGCGTATTCAGGCCGGGCCAGCACGATTTCATTGCTGGAAATAGCGTCGATCAGGTTTTCAAATTTGCGCAGGACGTCTTCCGTGGGCAAGGCTTTCATTTGACCGCTTTCCAACCCGTCGATCTGGCGCTTCAGGTTTGCCAGCCGCGCCTCGAGCGAGCTGTCGTGAAAAACCCTGCCGTAAAGAAGGTCCGCGAGCCGGGCCACTTTCCGGACGGCGCGTTTTTGATAAAGCGCCGGTTTGAACACGGGGTAATCCGTCTTCTGCAAGGCCTGGTGGTAAAAGAAAGCGTTGGTAAAAAAACCCGAGGGCAACTGAACGTCAAATAGAAAGTCGACGATTTTACTCAGGTCGGCCAGGTCGTCGGAGGCGCGCAATCCGTTATACAGGCCGGCGATAGTTTCTATTTCCCGCAAGCGGACGACCGATCGGTCGAGTTGTTGATACTCGGGAAAACTTTCGATTTCCAGAACGTTGTCCGCTCCCGATACAGGAAGAGGTTGGAAACGGTCAAAGTCTTCCAGGGCTTGCTCGGTCTTATCCCCAAGTTCCAGATAAAGGGATTTAAGAATGATTTTGTTGTAGGCCAGGGTCAAGGCCCGCTGAATGTCCTCGTCAATGGAATCGAACCAGGAACTGGGCAGGAAAAGGTAGGAAAAGGCGTCGGCGCCGATTTTGGTCATCCCTTCCAGCAGGTTCACAGAGCTTTTTTGGAAGAAATCGTGTTCGGATTCTTTCTCCACCCGCGCTTTGTGGGCCAGTTCATTGAGATCGGAGACCGTTCTTTTGAGTACCGGGGTCAGGGTGTTGGCGTTTTCCTGCAGGGTATTGCGGCTGGTCCATAAGCCCAGTCCGCCGACGAGAGTAACCACGAGCAGGGCGACTTGCGCCGCGACCACGGATTTGTTCAGGGCGCGAAAGCTTTTGGCGGCGGGCCGGCCCAAGGCAAATTCGGGAAAAATCTTATTCTCGAACAATTGTTTCAGGAACACCGGGCGAATCTTTTGAGGCTTTACCGCCTCCGCCGTCCAGAACGGAGCTACTCTTTCAAAATCCTTGTCCGCGCCCAGGCCCATCTCCGATTCTTCTTCCGCGCCCAAAGGCGGTTCGCCAAGCGGGGGTTCGCCCAAAGGCGGTTCGTCGTCCGGACCCAGGGGCGGCAGGCTGGCTTCTTTTTCCAGGTCGGCCAAAGACTTTTTCGGCTTCTCAGGCTCCAAGGCCGGGATGAGCGACGGCGCGGGAGCGGGCGGCGCTTTCAAAAATTGCTTGTCCAGGGTTGCGTCGCCGCTGAAATAAAGCCCTCGCAGGAAAAACGAATCGTGATAAGCGCTCTGCCGGAACAGGTTGTTCATATAAACGCGCAGAGGTTCGGAGACGGATTCAAATTCCGACGGCATGATAAAAAAGCCGTCGCCGTCTTTGATCTGAATGCCGTCCGCAACCAGCTCGATCTGGGCTTCGTACAGGCTCTGGAAAAACTCCTGGAACGCCTGGTTGGCCCATTCCGGGGAATAGGTTCTTTCTAGCGAGTAGGGGTTGGACCATCCAAAAATGTCCTCCCGGCGCTTGAGAGGGATTTCATTGACAAAACTTTTGAATCCAAGAACTTTGTCGCATTGCGTGACCAGCACATATATAGGAAAACAAACTCCCGAGCGCCGTTGCAGTTCGGACAATTTGGCGTAAAGCAGGTTGGCCTTCTGGGCGGCCCGCGATGTGCGTTCTTCCAATTGCCCCTGAGAGCCGATCAAATCGCCGCAAGGTATAGTGAGGACCACGCCGTCGAGGGGCCGTTCGGGCCGGTGTTTTTTCAAAAGCTGGATCAAGAGGTCCCAGCCTTTTTCTTCGGACCCGACGCCGTCTTTACTTAAAACGAAATCGCCTTCCACGTCCAACACCACTCCCTGGTCGTAAAACCACCAGTTGCATCCTTCGCCGGATTCCATCCCATCCTGCATGGGTTTCCCCACCGGCAAGCTGAGTTCGAGATTGTCCAGCGCCGTGGTTTTCCCGGACCCCTTTTCTCCGATCATCAGAAACCACGGGACTTTATATAGATAGTCGCTGCCGGGGATATTGGAGCGTAGTTTTTTCGTGGCGCTGGAGAAAGACCTGCGGAGCGCCATGGAAGAAAACGCCGGTTTGGCCTGCGGGGGAACATCGGGTTCCGGTTCGGCGGGCGCCTCAGCCGGTTCGGGAGCGGCTTCTTCTTTTTCCTTTTTTTGTTTTTTCCGCGCGGAACGGATCATCAGTATGAAGTAACCGGCGATTCCCAATATCGTGATTACCACCCCGTAAAACATAAACGGCAGGTAGCCAGACAACTTAGATATGATGCTCAATGTGGGATTCATATCTCTCCGGTTACTGGATGGAAAAAATCTGATCCAGAATGAATTTCAAATCCGTCGTGTGGTGTACCCACAAGCCGTGCGACGTCAGCCCCAGTCCAACAATCATGATGAAAACCGCCGCAATCCATCCTCTGGGATGCGGCAGGCGTTCTTCTTTAGCCTGATCAAGAGTGTGTTGGTAGGATTGAGGAAACAGGCGGTATTGATCGGATTCCAGATTGGGTTCCCGCTGTTTAATAAAATTGAATAGCTGGAGGCGATACGTGCCCAACTCCACGCCCTCTTTTCCCCGGTACTTGCCTTCAAAGCCTAACGCGAGGGCCAGTAGGTACACCTTTGCCAGCTCGGCATAATAGGCGTCCCGGTTGGCCAGCAGGCGATCCAGTTTTGTGAAAAAGGCGTCTCCGGCGCTGTGGGTGTTGAACAGCTTGCCTTCCAGCAGGTTGTCCTCCCACACCGGCTTGCCGGTCCAATCCAGGTTGAGAAAGATATCGTCCGCCAAGGCGGCCATGATGAATTGCGCTTCCTTATAGACGTCGTACAAATAGTCTTTCGTCAAACGGCTGGCGTCGGCCTCTTGTTTCTGCAACAGATTCAACAACCTTTTCCAGACTGAGTGAATAGACTGGGAGGTGGCGGCCTCCTCTTCGCCGTCTTCTTCCGGCATGGTCGGCGCGGCAGTCCACACGCCATGCTTTACCTGACGTTTTAAGCGAATTACTTCGCTATAAAACTGCCGGAATTGAGCCAGCAATAAAGATTCGCCCTGAACCGTGAAAGCCATAGCTTTTCCACCGGGTGTGGTTGAAATGAAATAAATTGTTAAATGTTTGAATGGCCAACAGTTATATCAGGTTTCAAGTAAAATTTAAACAAATTTTTTATTATTAGGGCTTTGATAAATATTCCTAACCCAGTAATAAAATGACGGTTAGAACTTTATTGGAGAGAAACTCAGGGTTTTAAAACAGCCTGGGGAAAGGTCTGTGGAAAAGCTGGGGATAGGATATAACTCATTGAATTTTTTTGAATTACAAGGGTTTTTCGGCGGGCGGCAAGAGGGTTTAATGCGAGCTTTTTGAGAGGTATTTTGACAACAGTTTTTTCCCAAAAAGTCTCAATTTTGGCCATGAAAAAAAACTTCCCGGAACGGAAAAATTTTCTTCAATCTGGCGGGTAAATTTCTCTTCGGAAACTTTAAAGACCTTTGAAAAGAAAGCGGGCAACTCCTCCCAACAATTATTTTCGTCCGCCAGTTTTTCGTTCAGGCGAATTACTTCTTTGCCACGCGCGTTTTTTGGATGGACAAGCGGAGCGTAAAGCGGCATGTGGGGAGGCACATACCCCAGACGTTGCAGGTAAAAAGCAAACAGGATCAACATGGACTGGTTCAACGCCTGCCCGCATACCCCGATGACGGGATGAACCCGGTTCCCCCGCGACAGGAAAGGCGTTCCCCGGTTGTGGCAGGTTTGAACCATGCCTTCCCAAAAGCTTTGCGACACATGGTCCGGAACGTAGGCCTGGCCGTGCGGGGCGCAACTGTCCAGGTCGATCAGGCAAACGCGGTAGCCCCCGTCGGCCCTCTTCTCGATGAAAACGTTTTTCAGGTCCAGGTCCGGATACCAGAAGCCGCGCCGGTTCAACGCCCGAACAATGGCGTACACCGAGACGAAAATTTTCAAACGGTCGTCGGGACCCGGCATGGATTTGGAAAAATAAACAGGCGAGCGGTTTTCCTGCAGGAGGTCGTAGAGCGTATCGCCTTCCAGCTTTTCGGCGAATAAAAAATGTTCATCCTCCGTCGACGCCGTCGCCAACACTTTGGACGTGTTGGGCACGGGCTTTTTCACGCTGCGTAGAATCAGGTCCCAACCAGTAGGCGCGCGGCAAAAACGTTTGACGAACAGGTCGCCAACAGGACTTTGCCAGAAAGCGAACCGGGAGTCCGGAGAAGATTGTTGCCGCCACTCCAACCCTTCCGGATCGAAGTCCAACTTTTTCCCGCGAAGTTTAATCCTCATGAAACCGCGCCAGCAGGGCCAGCGTTTTGTCGTCCCCGGTCCGGGGCTTGATCTGCCCGATGTTCTTACGGATCTTGCGGTAGTCGGCAAAAGTTATCGCTCCGTCTACGTTCAGCGTCTCGTAAAGATACTTGATGACGTCCCGCGTTCCGTCGCTGGACAGAATAGCCAAATGAACGCCTTCCGCCGCGATCTCCTGAATGGGCGGCAGGAATTTTTTGAACGCAAGCTGGCCGTCGTCGAGCGTCAGGTGAAACGTCGCCTGGCCCCGGTCCATGGAATAGTATTGGGTTTTGGCGGCGGCGTTAAAAACGAGATAGGAGTCGCCGATCCCTGCGACGCTCAGCCGACCGTCGGATTGCAGGCAGGCCACGGAAAAGGTGCTGGAAAACTCATGGAGCAGGTTGCCCTCCCCGGCGCTTGGGTTTAGCTCCTTGAGCAGGCTTTGACGCCAAGGGCTTTCCGGCGTCAGGCTGTTGCCCCAGTCGGCAAAAACTTCCTCGACGCTTTCCCGGAAGCTCGCGGCCAGCGCTGAGGCGGCGGACTCTTCATTATTAAGAAGGCGTCCGGAGATCTCCGGGATTCGGGAAGCGAAGGCCCGTCCCAGGTCCTGAGCCAGTACGCGGGATGAGAACGGGCCGCGTTTTGAGGAGTCGCTGACGCCGTCGGCGATCCACAGGAACCCGACGTCGCCGTTAAACAGGGCGGCTCCGCCGGCGTCCTCGCCCAGTTCGACTTCCTGCGACGGGGAGCGATCGTCCCCGGATTTGCGCGGACCGGAGCTTGTAAACGCCTCGGCAAATAAAAAAGAACGGCTCAAGGACCTGCCGCCGCGCGCGGGGGCGGCGCTTTTAGAACGTTCAGGCGTTGCCAGACGGTGATCACCTTGCGCCCGTTCCGGTCTTCCTTGTCCCCGTCCCAGACGGCCAGCGCCATAAGGGCCGAGTCCTTCCTGTCCTTCAAATTGACGTCCCATTTGCGCCCGGAATGTAAATCGCGCAGGAAAACCACCGTCCACTTGCCGTCTTTCCACTCGCCCGACCCCTCAACGGTTTGTTCTCCTTCAGCCTGCGGGGTAATGGTGCCGAAGCCTTCGGCGTTCAACTCCTCCACCGCGTTTTCCTGGGTGGTGTTCAAACGCGCCACGGGATTGGACATCAATCCGCCGTAGATGAGTGCGTCCATGTCCACCCCGCCGGTGGAGTATTCCAGGTCGTTCTCCGCCTCCAGGGTTTCCTCCAGACCGGCTTTCCAGTGCCAGATGTTGACGGGTTTGCCGCGGTTGCCCATGCCAAAAAATGGTTCGTTGTGGCCGTGGGTGTGCAGAGTCACCGCGCCCAGGGCGAACTGCACCGCCGCGCCGTCGCGGAAAAAGTCCTGCCGCGTTTCGGTGAACTGGTTCTCGGTCGGGTCGTCCCATTGCAGGCGAATGGCGATCTGTTCGCCGTTGTTGACCGAAGTGAAATTGACCGTCTCCACACCGCCGCGGCGCGCCGAAAGCGGACGCAACAGGAGCGTGACCGGTTTGATCCCTTCCCAGACCGGCGAGTCGACCTCCGTGCTCAACTCAAACTCCACCTGATAGGAGTTCACGTTGGTTTCGGTTTCGGCTTTGACCCAGTCCTTGATGAAACGGGACCGCACAAAATGAACCAAGGCCCAGCGGTCCGCCTCCGGGATATGAGAGAAGGATTCCATGGGCGAACCGTCCAGCCCGGTGGACAGCGTCCGGAAAATTTCTCTAGGGGTCGACCCGGATTTAAAAGCCATGGGATTGGTGACGTCGTGCACGAACACGGCGTGTTTCCAGGCGTCCAGAAGGGAGTCGGACAATTCGCCGTCGCCCTTGCCGGAATTGCCGTGGCACCGGTAACATTTTTGTTCGGTGAAAAGCGCTTTTCCGCGCGCGAGGATTTCCGGCGTCGCTGCGGGCGGTTCGCTTATTTTAATGGATTCGCCGGGAGCCTCGGCGCTAAAGCGGCTGGAAAAACTTTTGATGAGATTGACCAGCGCCCAGGTATCCTGCGGCGAAAGGGCTGGTCCCCAGGCGGGCATCGAGGTTCCGGGAACGCCTTTGACGATGGTTCGGTAAAGATCCTCGTCGCGCGGCAGAGCGCCCGTAGGCGTGCTGCGGAATTTGAAAATCCCGGTGCGAAAATTGCGCGGCCAGGGAAACAGGTAGTCCACCGCCACGCCGCCGCCGTTGCCGTCCTTGCCGTGGCAAAACGCGCACATGTGCAGGTAGATATTGCGTCCGCGCGCCAACAACATTTTCGACTTGTCCTTTTTGGGCGCCTCCAAATCGGACAGCGCGTGCTCGCCGCGCTTAAAAAAAGGATCGCTCCCCATCCCGTGATCCCCATGATCCATCGACCCGTGGTCCATGTTTTCCATAGAACCGTGGTCCATTTCCGCAGGAGCCTCGGTGGGCGCGGAATATTCCTCCCCCGGCGCGGCGGGCGCTCCGTCTTTAAACTCGATCATGCCTTCCGGTTTTTTCTCCAGATGCTCCAGGTCGTGTTTGTTGGACTTGTCGCCGTGAGAAGACGCCAAACCGGTGTATAGAAATAAAAACCCGGAGATCAGGAAAAACAAAACCGCCAGGCGACCCGCGCGGCGGAGATATGTGGATGGGGAAACTCTCATGACAAATCCCTCAGAGAAAAATTTAGAAAACCGGGGCAACCTCCGGCGGCCGGGACAGCGCCCGGAAGCAGAGGTTTGTGATTGTATATTTTTCTACAATTTGGAACCAATCTGTCAAATTTTCATTATTGCATTCGAAATGCAAACTCACCGTCGCCTGTAGCCATCCCAAATAACTCTCACCTATTGGCCCCGGCGCCTCGCCGGACGCTTACTGCTTCCGGGCGCTGGCCCGGCGCACTAAACGCGCGCCCTGTTCCAGGTCGGCGTATTCTTTCAAATTAAAGTACCGCTCCTTTTGGCCCAGGCCAAAATACCAGGCGTTGTCCAGACTTCTTTCGTCCCCGCTCCACAAGTAATAAGCCCCGCCGTCTTTGAAGAGTTTTGGCAGGCCGATGGCCTCGCCGTCTTTACTGCGCGTTTTCACCGCCGGGTTCCAGAGTTCGGTCAACTCGTCCATGGACGGGAGCCGCCAGTCGGAATGCCCGCCCAGTTTGTCCGCGTTCTTTTGGTCGACGTATTCGAGAGCGTCGTACCAGGACAGCGGTTTGGGGTTTTCCAGATAGGAATCGGCTTGTTGCCAAACTAGACCGCTCGAGCGGTCGGCCACCGTCCCGTCGCCGTTATCGATAAAACGCTCCAGACCCGTCGCCGGGGCGGCGAGCGCCAAAACAAACAGGGCTATTGCCAGGTTGAAAACCTTTATCATGGTCAAACTCCAACGTTTGCTTGTGTTTGAATTTTTTAATCGAGGCATGCGTCGCAATTATTTATTTCCAATCAGAAAATGAATTAGAGCGGGAGCAACATATCCTTATTATACTAGGGTCCAAACTCATGGTTCAAATGGATTTTGCACGAGTCAAATTTTTGATGGATGGTCCTGAAAGCCGCGCCGGGACTACCAACAGGTAATGCCAAGCGGCTTGAGGGGCCAGACGCGAAAATTTGCCGTGCCAGCAAGGTAACGATAGGCCGGCAAATCTACGGCGTCAAACAGGCTTGAAAGTGAACCACACTTCCCTGCGCCTGTTTTCCTTGTACCTTCACTGTCCTATCGTTACAAAATCTCATTTGAGCCATGAGTTTGGACCCAATATTAAAATACCAAACCAAGCCTCTTTTTCCATTAATACGGGGGTTTTAAATTCTTAAATCCCTGTGCCGGAATTTCTGGTATAAACTAAAGCCTAAACTTTTTGCCTTCTCGCGAGCAGCCAGGCGACGCCCGGTGGAAGAGTTTGAGATGCAAGCTTTCCCAAACTCGCAGCGTTCGCCGAATAAGTTGCGTTGACCGCCCCTGCGGCGAGCAGTACTATGGACCCCATACGATACGGTTTTATGGAAACGATTGTTCAGTTTGTCGAAGGTTTTGTGCAAAAACTCCCGCCGCTTCTCCAGTTGATCCTCGGGATGTTCGTCGCGCTGGGAATGTTTAAAGTGATCATGATGATTGCTACTCGCGTGGAAAAAGACCGCTCCGACGAAAATTGATTCATGCCTCAGCAAGCGCCGTCGTTTCAGCTTCCGCCCGTCGCGCAAAATGCCAACCGGGAAACGCGCCGCGCCGGATTCGAAATTGAGTTCGCCGCCGAAGACGTCCGCCCCGTAGCAAGCCTGGTCCATCGCCTCTTCGGTGGAACGCTGGAAAAAATCGACCCGCACCGCTATCAAATCACCGACTCCACGCTGGGCAAGTTCACCGTGGAGCTGGACACGCAATACGCGCACCCGGACAATCCCGGTTCGTGGAAGGAAAAGGACGACATCGAGGACATGCTGGAAGTCGCCGTCAAGGAATACGCGCATACCCTGATCGGCGACCTTAGCAAAAACGTGGTGCCCTATGAAATCGTCACCCCGCCCATCCCGTTCGACCGGCTCGACCAGTTGACCCCTTTGATCTCCGGCCTGCAAGCCCTGGGCGCCAAGGGGACGGACGAATCGCCAATCTACGCTTTCGGCCTGCACATCAACCCGGAAGTCCCGGCGGAAGATTGCGCAACCCTGCTGAATTACCTGCGCGCGTATTTATTATTATCCGAATGGTTGCGCGAGGAATCGCGAGTCGACGTACTGCGGCGGCTGAGTCCCTACATCGACGCCTTTCCCATGTCCTACGCGATGAAAGTCCTGCATCCGTCTTACCAACCGGACCTGCCGCAGTTGATCGACGATTACCTGCTGGACAATCCCACGCGCAACCGCGAGCTGGATTTTCTCCCGCTGTTCACTTGGCTGGACAAGGACCGCGTGAAGCGCGCCCTGCCGGACGACAACCTGACCTCGGCGCGGCCCACTTTTCATTATCGTTTGCCCGACTGCCGGTTGAACGATCCCGATTGGAGCGTCGCCCGCGAATGGAACCTGTGGGTCGAGGTGGAACGGCTGGCTGGCGATTCTACGAAGCTGGACAAGATGAGCCGGGCCTACATTAAAAATTCGCAGAAATGGTTTCCGCGCAACTGGTCGGCGCAAGTCCGCAAATGGCTGGCGGGATGAAACGCCGTCCGCGCATCGGCGTGACCACGTCCATACGCGGAAGCGCGACCTCCTGGGCGTTCAACGCCCTCGCCGTGTGGCGCGCCGGCGGCGAACCGGTGCGCATCACCTCGCGCCACTCCCTGCCCCTACAAATGGAAATCGACGCCTTCATCATCGGCGGCGGCGACGACGTCGACGCCCGGCTGTACGACGGCGAGGTTCAGTTGAACGTGAGGATCGACCCGAAACGCGACCGCGTGGAACAAGAGATGCTGGACCACGCGCTGGACAAGGGATTGCCCGTGCTGGGAATCTGCCGGGGAGCGCAGATGATGAACATTCACTTAGGCGGCACCCTGCACGAAGACGTGCACGAAGCGTTTGACGGATTGCCGAAGATGCGCACCGTATTGCCGCGCCGTCGCGTGACCATCGAAACCGACAGCGCTC
>JAJDBB010000046.1 GCA_029261555.1 Nitrospinaceae bacterium
ACGCCATCATGCTCATTAGCCATTACCGCCATTTGGAATTAGAAGAAGGCGTTTCCTTTGGACGGGAACTCACCATCCGTGGAGCAAAAGAAAGGTTGGGGCCTATTCTTATGACTGCATTGACGACCGGGCTTGCCTTGATGCCTATCTTATATACAGGGTTGCGACCGGGCCAGGAAATCGAACACCCTCTTGCCGTCGTCATTATGGGTGGCTTGGTCACCTCCACCTTATTGAATCTGTTTTTTTTGCCCGCCTTGTACCTTAAGTTTGGTCCTTATTCCGTGGAACCGAAATAAAAAGTTAATGGATACAAGAAGGTACCAAGCCTCAAATACTGAAAATCCTCGTGTCGGCGGTTCGATTCCGTCCCCTCCCACCACTCGTCGCCCACTCGCAGCCAAGCAGGCGCCTGGAGGCAAATAAAAATAAGCTACAGATAAACACGGCTAGCGGCTATTTTAAAAACACTGGGTCCAGCGTCACGCTGACGGCCGCTTTGTTCCCTCCCTCTCTTCGCCGTCCAATCAACAGAGACTATATTAAAATAATATATCCAGAAATCAGGGCCGTCTTCCGGGAGGAAGCTTGTGTGTCCTGGAGGTTTAAAATGAAATCAATGGGACTCGCCGAATTTTCCGGGAGTCCCACGGTTGTCTTTGAAAGCGACGCTTATTCAGAACCTCGCTAATTGGCGCTTGGCGCCTTTTCAAGCGTCGGCGTTGCTTGAGTTTCATTTCTTTGTGAATAGTTCTCTTCCCCCAAAAGCTTATAATTCATCCTTGGAAAGAATCCATAGCGTTGGCCGACTTCACCGCTTAAAAGCGTCATTCGTTCTACGGTACGCGCATTTTTCAATTGGCCGGCGTCCAGAAAGCGAAAGGGAAACCCGGACACGCCATCCAGAAACTCCCCTTTTGCCGCGTCGTCGTCTGAAACGACATAAACGTCGCTTCTGATCCCATTCTCAAAATGAGGCGCGTCAAAAACCTCCCACCAAACATTTTTGAAGGCTCCCACCACGCGGGTTTGTGGGAAATTTCGTTGCACCTCTTCCGCCGAACTATTGTGCCAGGGAAGAATAAAGCCGCTGTAGTCGTCGTTGAAGGGATTGGAAACGTCTATAAATAATTTGTCCTTCAGAGATTCCCTGAAAGGTTCCAGTGTTTCCAAAAGCCCGTCCCGCAGGAAAATTGCGGGTAGTATCCAGTCGGCTTGAACTGCGTCCCAATAACTCCCGCCCGTTATCCTTTCGCTGTTTATAGATCGGGCGATACGCCTTGCTTTTTCAGGGTCTCTTGATCCCAATATCACCCGCCGCCCGGAATTTGAAAATTCTCTAGCGAGGCGCGTTCCCATTCTTCCGGTTCCCAAAATTCCAATACTGACCATAACGGTTTTTCCTTTCTTGTAGATAAGGTAAATAAATTTGAACAAATATTGGTTTTTCAAAAGTTAAATTTCGCCAAGCAGAACCTCTTGAATCGTTAAACAAGGACCTTGCTCCTGGAAAAATTTATTGGGTGACAATTTCCACCTTGATGGCAGTTGGATTTCTCACCGTGTCCAAAATAGGCGAATTTTGGACCAGTTCATTGAGCGTTTTCTTGTCCGCGTCCGATTTCACTTTAAATTTCACGCGGATTTCCTCGAATCCTTTTCGTACTTTTGGGTCCAGATTGAGAAACCCCCGCAGGTTGATATCGCCTTCGTAATCGGATTCGACGGAGTCCACCTCAATCCCCCGGGCGGCGGCGTGATAGATCAGCGAAGTCGTCATGCAGGAAGAAAGCGCGGTCAACAAATACTCGGCCGGGTTGGCCCCTTTGTCTTTACCCAGGAGCGCCGGGGGTTCGTCGGCGTCCAGCTCAAAAGGTTTTTCCCGTTCGATTTCCTGGCACGTTCCGTGATAGTTTTTCACGGAGGTCCGGTTGTGGCCGCCGTCCTGCCATTCGTTGTTGGCGCGGAATTTGAACTGAGCCAGTTCGGGTTGTTCCCCGACGGCGTGAATGGTTTCCTCCATCTGGCTCACGTTGACGCCGTTGACGATTTTTTGTTCCTGAGTCGCTTGTTGTGACATGTTTTTTCTCCTTTTTTAAGATTTACGCGCGAGTTGAAAAAATAGCTTAACTAACTATTTAGTTAAGTATAAAGCCAAAAAAAAACTAAACCTTCATCAGCCCTTCAATTTCCTTGACGGCCCTTTCGAAGGGCCAGAAATCCCGGTACTCCTGGCTCGCCATTATGGCGCCGCAAACGATTAGATAGTAGACGTCCGTCATGCGCTTTAAATCCATTTTTCTATGTTTGGGGTCGGAAACCTTCATGTCTTTGATTCCGTCGCGGATGACGTTCCTGAACCCGTCGATATAACGCCGGGCCTCTTTCACGATCGGGTGATTGTCGTCCGGAAATTCTGAAATCATGTTGAAATAACCGCATCCCCGATAGTTTGTTGCCTTCATGTGCCGTCCGACAAATTTAACCACAGCGACGAATCGGCCTTTCGCTGTTGGTTCTTGGCTCATGGCCCCCCTCATTTTTTCCAGATCAGTCTTTCTCCTGCATGTCAGATACGCCAGGCACAACTCCTCTTTGGTTGAAAAATGAGAGTACACCGTCGGGCGCGACACGCCCGAGAGGTCTATCACCTGATCGATGGTGGTCGCCCGGTAGCCTTGTTTGAAGAACAGATCAGAGGCCGCCTCTATGATCCTGTCTTTAGCGTTTGTGTATCCTCGTGGAGTCATGGAAACTACCTTAAATCTAATTAACTAGTCAGTCAAGTATAAAATAATTTTTTTTAACGCTTTTAGCGTTCAAGAGGGCGGGGGGCTGTCCTCTCGCCACGAGTCCCTCGCCGCCACTCGACGTGGATGCAGTTTGTGTAACGTTTAAGGGAAACGGTTCAGGTTTCGGCGAGTTTGCAACTTGGATACGATAACGGAAGTTCGACCTGTTGGATTTCGAATTGAAAAGAAAATTTTCATTCGCCAACCACTGGCTCCGGCGCCTTCGCCGGTTAACTGTTCAAAATTTTTTCCGCTTCCTTGACCACGTCTTCAACTTCAATCAGGCGTTTGCATTCGGCGTCGCCCTGGTAACATTCGCTCTTACGCGTTTGATTGTTGCAGGGACTGCATTCCAGATTCGTGTACATCACCGCGTTCCCGCTCCCCTGCGGTTTCCATACGCGCGGACTCACCGGCCCAAACAAGGCGATCACCGGAACGCCCAACGCCGCCGCCAGATGCATATAACCGCCGTTGTGACACAACGCAAACTTTGCCCTTTGCGTGATCGCCGCCAGCGTTTGCAAATTCTCCAGCCCGTAAACATACTCGACGCCGTCCAAATATTTGCGCACGCCTTCCGCTTGATCCTCTTGTCCTGGTCCCGTGGTCAACACGATTTTCAATCCATGTTCCTTTTGCATTTTCCGGGCGATCTCGCCGAATTTTTCGTACTGCCACTGGTCCCAGACTCTTTTTGTTCCGGGATGGATCACGCAGAAGGGGGCAGATTCGCCAACGCCGCCGCGCTTTAAAAACTCGTTCGCCGCCTCCCGGCTGGCGTCGGATAAATAAATTGCTGGTTTGGGGATTTCAATTTCGACGCCCATCTCGCGAATCAGGGCGGCCTGGAAATCCACGGGGTATTGCGGATTCCATCGATGCGCGTCCAGCCGGACGTTGTACAGAAAAGCGCGCTTGGCTCGCCGGTTGCCGACGCGCCATTTTGCTCCCGACACAAAACACATCACCGCGCCTCGCGGCCCTTCATGCATGTCGATGGCCGCGTCCCAGCGGCGTTTGCGCAAGCTCAGATAAAACATCGCCTGTTTCCAGAACGGTCCGCGCCGGAAACGCAGGACCTCGTCCACCGCCGGATGTTCTTTCACGATCTCATCCGAAGGCGGCTCGACGACCACGGTCAAACGCGAATCGGGCCAGCGCTCCTTGATCGCGGCGTAGACGCTGGTGTTGTAAACCACGTCGCCGATGGAACGGATCTTGATTAGTAAAATTTCCGCCTTGCTCGGCAGGCTATCTGGATCGAAGGTGTTCAAAATTTCAGGACTCAAAAAATTATTTTATTAACGTGTCAACTGGTTAGACTTTCTATCAGGCGGACGAGCTGCTCTTCCGCCGTTTTAATATCATACAGGGACCGGCACCGCTCCCGCGCTTTTTCGCCTTTGAGTCGCGCCTCGTCAGGATTCGCAAAAATATGATCGATGGTTTGCGCCAGTTGCCGCGCGTCTCCCGGATCGATCAGGTATCCGCAATCGCCCAACACTTCCGGGATGTCCGACACGCGACTGGAAATGATCGGCTTGGCCATGGCCATGGCGTCGAAAATTTTAGCGGGCATTTGCCCCACCGTGTCCGTGGTTTCCCGTTGAGGAATCGCCAGGATATCGGCGGCGGAAAGATAAGCTCCCAGTTCATCGAAGGGGACCTTGCCGACCAGGGTCAGGCGCTTTTTGATCTCCGGGTTTTCTATTCGCCTCAATTTATGATTATCGTCCACGCCGACGAACACCAGTTGGACGTCGGGGGTTTTGGTCAGTTGCAACGCCTCAAGCAGGTCGTCCATCCCTTTGTGTGAACGCGGAGTGCCGAGGAACATCACGGCCTTTTTATTTTCCAGCCCGAGTTTTTTCCGAAGCGGTCCGGGATCGAATCGCGCAGGATCAAGCTCCGTCGTATCCCTTGCATGATAAATCAGCTCGCCGGAAAAGCAGTTTTGCAAAAACCGGTTGCTGACGACGATGGCGTCCGCCCGTCCCGTCAGCCGTTCCATGAGCCAGGTATAAGGCAGTCCATTGGGATTGGATAGGTTGAGGAACCTGCCCAGCTTGCCCCAGAAATCCGTGTGATAAAAAAATCCCAGCTCCCAGTCGTCTATATCGACGATGAGCGGTTTTCCTGTCAACCGTTTGGCGAGTAAGCCGAGGCCAAAACTTGTGAGGCGCGGTTTGCACGCGAACAAAATGTCGCCGTCGATTTCCCGCGCCATCTGGCGCATGGTGGACAGGTACATCGGCAGGCGGCTCCAGGGATATCGCTTAACGGTGATGGAGGTTTCCTTGAGAGGCGGCCAGATTCCGGCGCCGCGGCACGGGCCGATCAACTCCACCTCGTAGCGATTGGAGAGGGCGCGCGCCAGCAACCAGGCGCGGGCCAGGGAGTTGTCCGACAATTCAAAACATAAAAAGGAAATTTTCACAACGGCGCTTTCAACGATGGCGTCATCGGGGGACGTCAAGCAGTTTGTCGCCGGGGGCATGCCGGCGAACGTTTTCTTTGTTGGCGCGGCTGGTGAAATACGCGTACTTGCCCTCGGACTGGATAAGATAAACCGGAAGCTGCTTGTCCAGATTAAAGAATTCGTCGGTGGGCGTCAGCCAGGCTGTTTCCGGGTTGCGCCGCATGGCTTCTTCCAACTGGCGTTCGTCCGCGATGGGGGCGGCGACGTAGCGGTCGGCGTAAAAATAAACCACGTTTCTTGGGTTCCAGTTTGACAGTCGATAATTGCCCACTGCGCCGCCTGCCGGGGTGTTGAGATGAATCGCCGACGCCAGGCCGCGAATTTCCGGGTTGTTTTCTTTGAGCGACGCGCTTTGTTTGACCTCGATCGACGTGAGGTTGATGAACCCGGCGGCGACGATCAAGACTCCCGCCATGCCGATCAAAACTTTTTTCTTTTGCGCGAGGGAAAACCAGCCGCTAAGCGTTCTTGCGTTCATCATGGCGAGCGCGGGAAAGATCGACAGGACGTAGCGCAGGGTTTGCGTCCGGCTGGAACTCATCACCGCGAGAACCACGCCGATCCACACGAGCAGGAAAATGGATTGTTGCGATTTGTTTTTTATCGCGTCGCTTAAAAAAAGCGCC
>JAJDBB010000047.1 GCA_029261555.1 Nitrospinaceae bacterium
TATTGAAAAGACTGGATTACGTCCGCCAGTTTTTGCAATTCCAAATTGAGCTCGCGCGCATATCCAAAACGAAGCTGGACGCAGGTTTCGATTTCCGCAGGAACTAACTGCTCGCCGCCAGGCAGGCGCCTGGAGGCAGATGGTGTGGCTTGTTTGGGAAGACTAACGGTCTTCGGTGAGTTTGCGTCTCGAATACAATAACGAAGGTTCGATAGGTTATAGTTCGAGTTGAAAGAAATCTTTCAATCGCCAAAATTTGCCTCCAGGCGCTTGCCCGGCTTCGCCGACATTTATATTTAGCGAACCATAATAATTTTCCAGAAAGGAATGAACGCGCGAACATGGCTCCATTAGAAGAACAGTTGCAAACCATCCGCCGGGGCGCGAGCGAGATTATCGACGCAGGCGAGTTTGAAGAATTATTAAAGGAATCGATCAAGGCCAACCGTCCCCTCAAAGTGAAAGCCGGGTTCGATCCTACCGCTCCGGACCTGCATCTCGGCCACACCGTCCTCCTGCAGAAAATGAAACAGTTCCAGGACCTGGGGCACCAGGCGATTTTCCTGATCGGAGATTTTACGGGAATGATCGGCGACCCGACGGGAAAATCCCAGACGCGCAAAAACCTTTCCGAAGAAGAGGTCCGGCAAAACGCCGAAACCTACCTGGACCAGGTTTATAAAATCCTCGACAAAACCAAAACGCGGGTGGTTTACAACAGCGAGTGGATGAAGCAAATGAGTCCGGCGGACATGATTCGCCTGACCGGGAAATACACCGTCGCGCGCATGCTGGAACGGGACGATTTTCAAAAGCGTTTCAGTTCCCAACAACCGATTTCCATTCATGAACTATTGTATCCGCTGGTGCAGGGGTATGATTCCGTAGCGCTGGAAGCGGATATCGAGTTGGGCGGAACGGATCAAAAATTTAACCTGCTGGTCGGACGCGACTTGCAGAGAGCCTATGGACAAAAGCCGCAACAGATCCTGACAGTGCCTCTGCTTGAGGGACTGGACGGCGTTCAGAAAATGAGCAAAAGCCTCGGCAACGCTGTGGGAATCGCCGAGGCGCCCAACGAAATGTTCGGCAAGATCATGTCAATTTCCGACGAGCTAATGTGGAAGTATTACGAACTGCTCAGCGACCTGCCAACGGCGGAGCTTGCGCAAATGCGCGAGGAGGCGCAATCCGGAAAGCTGAACCCCAAAGACGCCAAGGTCCGGCTCGGCAAAGAGTTGACGGCCCGGTACCATTCGGAAGCGGAAGGGCGGGCCGCCGTCGACGAATTCGAAAACGTGTTCAAGAATAAAAATTTGCCCGAGGACATGCCCGTCCTCCCGACCTGGAGCGGCGAGCCGCGATCGGTTTGCAATGTGTTGGCGGATACGGGATTGACGGACAGCGTCTCAGCGGCGAGACGCTTGATCAAGCAGGGAGCGGTGTCTATCGATGGAGAAAAAATTTCCGACGAAAAATTTCAGTTGGAAGGCGAGCGCGAAGCCCTGATCAAAGTCGGCAAAAAACGGTTTTTAAAGATCGAAAAAGCTTAAGCCTAAAGAGGCTGCCGCATTTAAAAAATTGAAACGTTTAATCGGAACCTCAAGGGACGATGGAACGTACCTTTTGTCCGATCTGGATCGTTGCGGCGCTTTCCAGAATCATCGCCGTGGACGTACTCGGCTGGGTGGCCAGAACCACCAAGCGTCCGATTCTTTGATCCAGAAGCGGGCGGTCCGGTTTTTCGTCCAGAAGCACGTTTTCGCCAATGTTGCGAAGGATCGTGCTGGATTTGTAATTAGGCGGATACGTGGAAATCCCTTCCCGCGGGGTTAAATAAATTTCAAAGTGGTCTCCCGGTTCGACGTTCTGGTCGGACCCCCGATCCAGATAGACGATGTTCGTATCGCCTATAGCAGACTCCGGGTTTCGGGACGCGACAATATAACCTTTCAGACTCTTGGGCTTGGGATCGTCGCCGTCGGGAATTTTATATTCCTTGAAGGGAGTGATGAAGTCGCCAATGCGAATGGCTTCATAAGATTCCGTCACCAACGCTTTGGACTGGTTTTGTGCCACCTCAAGAATCTTGAGCTTGCCCAGAGCCTTGACCAGGTACCCCATGGGCTTGCGTTTAGCGTCGTCAAAATAGACCTTCTTTTTGGTCATCAAAGCCATTGGCTGAATTTGGTCGCCGCCAAGTTTCATGTCTTTTGGTGGCGGCTTGACCGCGTCCGAAGAAGAGCTGTGATAAACGGGATGGTAGATGAAATGGTCCACCCGGTGCACGGCATATTCCGCGCCTACATAGGCGCCGTTTTTGGATCCAATGTCTAAATAAACCACGCTGTTCAGGTCGACAACGAGAATTTCATCCAACGACTTGATGATTTTTCCGGCGCCGGAAAAATCGGGAAGGATGAAGCCCGCAGTTCTTAAAATGGGTTCTCTTAAAAACGAGATTTTATTTTTATCGGTCGGGTCGCCAACGATCAATCCCTTCTTTTGGGGCGTCAGCTCCATCCCTTTTGAAACGGCGCCGACGTCGTGCTGGACAGATCCGATCGTTTGGGCATGAGCCAATTGTCCGCCTATCAGGACGAACGCCGCCAAGCCAATCAGAGCCGGTCGCGCCCATGTATTAAAAACTTCACGCTGATGGAAAAACCGATTTTTGAGTTCCATGTCAGTATCTCTTTTAAATTCAACTTGTTAATGATCTTTTCATGATACCATAACTTTTAATTATGTAAATGTAATTTAAACAAAAAATATCAACTTATTTTAAATTTACGCTGACGGGGCGTCGGCCCGGATTGCCTTGAAAAGGAATGTCCTTGACAAGAAAAACAGGCAATGAAATAATAGGGCCGAATTTATATCCCAATAAAAGCCATTGTCGAATAACGCTTTTAAAACCAGCGAGTTTTCAGGTAATACGATAAGGAACGAGCCGAAAGATGAAACGAACTTACCAACCGAAAAATGTCAGACGAAAAAGGACCCACGGATTCCGAGCCAGAAAAGCCACTGTGGGAGGCCGAAGGGTACTCGCCAACCGCAGGCGCAAGGGACGCAAGCGCCTGACCGTATAAAGAAGCAAACCTTCAGGAAATCGGAAAGACTGCTCAGCCGGGAAGCGTTTAAAAACGTTATGGACCGGGGCCGTAAGACCAGGGTCGACCGGATTTGCATGGTTTTTTGTCTTCCCAACGGACTCGCAACTCATCGGCTGGGGATCATTGCCTCCAAAAAAATCGGCAACGCCTGCGTCCGAAACAAGGCCAAGCGAAAAATCCGCGAGGCGTTTCGCAGGTTAAAACAAACTCTGTCAACGCCCGGGGATATCGTGGTCATCGCCGGAAAGGACAGCGTCCCCCTGCCTTTTTCCATTCTTGAAAAAAAACTGACTCAAACCCTGCAAACCCGATTGTAAGCCCCGCAACCTGATCGAAATCAACGACAACACGACGACTCATGATTAACGCAATTTTAAAGCGCTGTATTGGATGTTATCAGTGGCTGGTTTCCCCTCTTTTAGGACCGGCCTGCCGGTTTCATCCCACCTGCTCGGACTACGCCGTTCAGGTTCTGGACCGGCACGGATTCCTGAAAGCTCTGGCAAAGATCGTCGTTCGATTGTCCAAATGCCATCCCTTCCACGCAGGCGGGCACGACCCCGTAAAATGAACCGGAGACTGAATCTTGGAAAATAGGGCGTTACTGGCCTTTGTGCTGTCGTTGGGAGTGTTTGTTGCCTGGGGTTATATCCTGACCCTCATTCAACCGCCGCCGAAAAAAGTTGCAGATCCCTCGGCCCAAGTAGAAGGTTCCGCCCAGGCTCCATCGTCCGCGACGTCGGGACTTTCGCAAAGCGGCTCGTCCCAGACGCCCGCTCAAACGCTGGACGGTTCAGCTCCCGCGGCAACTGCCAACTCCGCCTCCGTTGACAAGACGTTTGCCGAAAGCGAACAAATCGTGCAAGTCACAAACGGCCTGGTCACCTACATGCTTTCCAGCAAGGGCGCCGTTATAAAAGAACTCTTCATACCACGATATAAAGACAACGAAGGCGCCCCGATCAATTTGGTTCTAAGCGACGAAACCAGTTTATACCCGATGACCCTGATCGCCAGCGATCCCGAGGTCTCCAATATCCTGCAAAACGGCAATTACCAGGCCAGCTCTGGCGCGCTCGATTTAACTCCCGAGAACCCGGAAGGAAAAATCGTTTTTCAATTAAAGCATTCCTCCGGTTTGGAGGTGGTCCGCGAGTACACGTTCCGATACATGGATTACATGGTGCAGGTGAACAACCGCATCGATGGCCAAGCCTATGCGGACCGCAACCTGACTTACCACACACTGTGGGGACCGGGCCTGGGCGGCAACGTGGAGTTGCAAGTGGAAATGTTCACCCACATGGGACCCACCACGTTCGTGAACAACAAGCGGGTCGAAACCGACGAAGAGGACGTGTCCGACGCCATCCGGCATCACGGCGAACTGGAGTGGACCTCGTTTCAGAACAAATATTTTGGCGCCGCGCTCATTCCGGAAACCGGAATCAAATCCGCCGTCACCGAACGCTTCAACGGCAAGCTGTACGTGGGTTTGGACTTTGAGTCCGTACAATCCTCCTCCACGACGTCCTATTCGCTCTACGCCGGGACCAAGGAATTGCAAATCCTGGAGGAGCAGGGCCACAAACTGGTGCGCCTGATGGATTACGGCTGGATGGGAAACAAGTTCGCGTTTCTGGTGAAGCCGCTCCTGAAATTTCTGCTATGGTTTTACGAGCAGACGGGCAATTACGGCTGGTCCATTATTTTAGTGACCTGCCTCATCAAGCTCCTGTTCTTTCCCCTCACGCACAAAAGTTTCAAGTCGATGAAGGGCATGATGAAAGTCCAGCCCTACATCAAGGTCATCCAGGAACGCAACAAGGACGACCGGACGAAAATGAATAAGGAAATGATGGAGCTGTACCAGAAACACCGGGTGAATCCCCTGGGCGGGTGTTTGCCGATGCTCCTGCAAATCCCGGTGTTTATCGCCCTGTACCACGTCCTGTTCTTTTCCATCGAACTGCGCGGCGCGCCGTTCATGTTGTGGCTCACCGATCTCTCCGAAGCCGACCCCTATTACATCACGCCGGTTTTTATGGGGTTCACCATGTTCCTGCAACAAAAGATGACGCCCACCACCGTGGTCGATCCCATCCAGCAAAAAATCATGATGTTCCTGCCCGTGATTTTTACGTTCCTGTTTTTATCGTTTCCCTCTGGACTCGTCCTGTACTGGATCGTTAACAACCTGTTGACGATCGCCCAGCAATTCTATATCTATAGAATAGCCAAAGACTAACCAGCGTGACGCTGGACCCGATAGTTGGCGTTTGGAAAATTTTTATAAATTGCCAATTGTCCTATCGATTTTTCTCTATTAGTGCGCGGAAAGACTGCGGTCCGCTGGCTCCCCCTTGCAAAGGGGGTTGGGGGGATTCTTCCTTTAAAAACTTCAATGGTCATTTTTTGCTTTGTTAAAACTTTTGGAGTTCCCCTCATCAAATTATTCCTCTATCCATTTACGCCATAATCTAAAATTAATCGTGAGAAAAAGGAAATGCTAAGAATAATATTTTTTGTTTCCTTAATAATTTTTTCAACGACAACGTGTTTGGCTAAAAATGAAAATATAATTTCAATTGGCAAAGAACTATGCAAACAAAATATTTTAAAAATCCCTGAGAGTCCTTTTGCATTATTAATTAGTTGCGAATATGCCCAGGGGAATTACTTGGGAGTTATTTATCAGGACACAATGGGTCCTGGTTTCGGAGGATGGTACGTTTCTGAGCGTTTTTGGCAAGAGTCCGCTTGGAGCGATGATGTTAAAACATTTATTTGGTCGCCAAGCGGCAAATATCTTTTCGTTTCAACTTCTGAATATTATGGCGAGGGGGGGATTTATCAATTAGACTTGGTCAATAAAAAATTTAAAAAAATCTCCCCTAATTTGGAACTTTTCGGGAGGGAGTTTGTAATTACCCATATAGATTTCGAAAAAAACATTCTTTTTTATACAAGGCGTTATGAGCTTTCAAAAGAAGACGGTTTAACTGAATTTGTTGTGGATAGAAAAGAATTGAAAATTGAATTACCTCCCACCAAGCCATACCCAAATTTCAATTAAATGATCAGATTTAATAACGTAAAATTGTTATGGAAAACTGTATTGCAGCCATAGCCACCCCGCTAGGAGAAGGCGGCGTCGGCGTGATCCGCCTGAGCGGCGCCGAAGCCTGGGCCGTCGCCGCGAAACTGTTCCGCTCTTCCTCCGGCGCCAAAAATTTTGAACCCTTCCGTATCTACCACGGGGAAATCGTCGACCCCAATACCGGGCAATGCCTGGACGAAGTATTACTCGCGTTTTTTAAAGCGCCCAAAAGCTACACCGGCGAGGACGTGGTGGAAATCCAATGCCACGGCGGAGTATTGAACGTCTCCACAATTTTGCAACTAACGCTCGACCAGGGAGCGCGCCTCGCCCAGCCGGGGGAGTTCACCCGTCGCGCGTTTATTAACGGCAGGCTCGACTTGTTTCAGGCCGAGGCCGTGGCGGACATGGTTTCCGCCGCCTCCGACGCGGC
>JAJDBB010000048.1 GCA_029261555.1 Nitrospinaceae bacterium
ACCAACGGATGTTTCGACATCATCCACGGCGGCCACATCGAATTTCTGCAACGCGCCAAGGCGCTGGGCGACGTCCTCGTCGTCGGACTGAACAGCGACGACTCCATCCGCCACCTCAAGGGCGACGGTCGCCCGATAAAAGACGAGCACGAGCGCGCCAATATTTTATCCGCCCTGAAATACGTCGACTACATCACCGTGTTCAACGAACTCACGCCGGAAAGCCTGATCCGCGGCGTCCGCCCCGACGTCCTGGTGAAGGGCGACGACTACAAACTGGAAGAAGTGGTGGGCCGGGAGATCGTCGAAAGCTACGGAGCGAAGGTAGAACTGGTGCCCATCGTGCAGGGACTCTCCACCACGAGCACGGTCGAAAAAATCCGGCGAGGCGCCGGGGCCAGTTAACGTAACGTTCAAGGGAAACGTTGCGGCCACGGTGAGCTTGCAACTCAGACCTTTCCACCGGGCGTTGCCCGGCCCTGCGGCGAGCAGGAATTGACTTGAAATTGGGGTTCAATCGCGTCAGAATGATTAACTCCATATAGAAATTAAAAATTTTCAGCGAGGCTTTTTTTAATGTTGGCTTTGGCTAAAGACGTCACGAAAAAAGATTACCAGCATCCCGAGGAGTCCAAACACCCCGCTCTCAAGGAGTACATGGACTACCAGAGGAAGCTCAACCACGATCGTATCCTTTTCCATTCGCTGGACCACGCGAAGGAGTACCTGCAAAAGAACATTGAGGACAAGCGCGGCGAGGAGGACAAAATCCAGGCGTATCTGAAAAGCGCTTTTCCGATTTGTTCGCGCTTCGCGGACTCCACCACGCTCATGCTCATGTTGCGCAAGCTGATCAACGCGCAGAACGCGACGAACAACTGGTACCGGCTTAACGATTATTATTGCGCGCTATTGTACGAATGCGTCGAGCCCTTTATAAAAATTTACAACCGGCTCCTCGGGGAAAATCCGGACAAGGCGACGGAGTACGCGCTTTCGGACGGGGTGGAAATCGACTTCGACGACTGGGCGCAAATGTATTTTCAGGAGCTGGACTTTTTGATCGGTTCGTCGACGCCATACCCGCATTATATTTTCTACCGCCGCAACAAGGCGATCGAGGAAGCTTTGGAAAAAGAATTGAAGGGCGGCAAAACCCGGGAAGAAGCGGTGGACGCGGTGAAAAGCGATTTTGAAATCAGCGACGTCGCGATTAAGGTTTTGAAGGGCGATAAAATCGGCGGGCAGGATCTCGAATTGTTTTACACTTCGGCGGAAAACCCGATTTACGAATATCTTTACGAATCCAACTCCGATCTGGGAATGATGGACGACGAGTGCCTGATGGATCAATCCTGTTTTATGGGGAGCCATTTGTTCGGACTGAGCTTGGAAGAGGCTGAGAAAATTGTCGGCGAAGTGGAAAAAATGGCCAGGAAATAAACCCCTGGCGCCGCCGGTCGGCGCGCCAGAATTGAATTGACATGGATAAGGCCGTTTGTTAGCGTAACCGGCTCTTCCATTATTTACGGAGATTACTTAAACAGAATGCCCTGGGACGATTTACACGATTCGAAAAACCCTCAAGAGCCTTCCAAAGGCAAAGGCGGGGAACCCCCTCGCGGCGGCGGACCGAGCCTGGAAATCCCGCCGATCAAGATGCCCAAATTCAATCCGTCCATGATCGGGGCAGGGTTGGTCCTTTTGCTCCTAATCTGGATCATCCCTAGCGTGTTTTATTTTGTGGAGCCGGACGAGGAGGGCGTGGTCACCCTATTCGGCAAATATGTGCGAACCGTCCAGCCGGGACTGCATTTTAAAATGCCGTCCCCCATCGAACACGCCTACACTCCGCAAATCCGAAGAGTGCGCCGTACGGAAGTAGGGTTTCGCATTCTCGATTCCGGCCCGCCGCAAAAGATGCGCGACGTTCCTGTTGAGTCGCTGATGCTGACGGGCGATCAGAACATCGTCGACATGGACGTGGTGGTGCAATATAAAATTTTAGATTCCAAGATGTATCTGTTCAACATCCGCAGGCAATCCAAACTGGTCAAGGATACGGCGGAAACCGTGATTCGCGGGATCGTCGGCGAAAAGAAAATCGACGAGGCCCTGACCACGGGCAAGGCGGAAATTCAAATTCAGATTCAAGAGCAGATGCAAACTTTGCTGGACAAATACGAGTCGGGTATCCAGATCGTCACCGCCCAACTCCAGAACGTGCATCCGCCGGCCCAGGTAGAGGCGGCGTTCAAGGACGTTGTCAGCGCCCGCGAGGACAAGGAGAGGCTGATCAACGAGGCGCAGGGGTATCGCAACGCCGTCATTCCCGAGGCCCGCGGTAAAGCCGCGCGCATCATTCGCGAAGCCGAGGGTTATCGGGAACAGCAGGTCAAAGAATCCCAGGGCGACGTCAACCGGTTCATGTCCCAATACAATGAATACAAAAAGGCTCCGGATATAACGCGCACGCGCATCTACCTGGAGACCATGGAAGAAATTTTGCCGAGCATGCAAAAGTTTATAATGGGCGGCAATAAAAGCGGCGTTCTGCCTATTTTACCCTTGGGGAAAAATGCCCTGGGCCTCTCCGGATCGAAAAATTGACCTGCCATGAATAATAAAGCGTTCCTCGTAATTCCCGTTCTGCTGTTGACCGTAATGTACATGTCGGTTTTCACCATCAAGATGACCCAATCCGTCGTCGTTTTGGAGTTGTCCAAACCCAAGCAGATCATTACCGAGCCGGGGCTGTATTTCAAGATTCCCTTCATCCAGCAGATCCGCTACTTTTCGAAGCAGATGCTGGTGAACGACTCGCCGCCTTCGGAGGTGCTCACCAAGGACAAGAAAAACCTTCTGCTTGACAATTTTTCGATGTGGCGGATCGTCGACCCGCTCAAGTTTCTGGAGACCGTGCGCAACGAGCGCAACGCGCAATCGCGCCTGGACGACATATTATATTCCGAGCTTCGCGTGGAGATCGGCACGCACGAGCTGCACGACGTGGTGACCAATACGCGCGTGGAGATCATGAGTAAGGTCACAGCCGAGGCCAATAAAAAAGCCGGAGAATATGGGATCGAAATAATCGACGTGCGCATCAAACGCACCGACCTGCCGCCGGAAATCGCCAACTCCATTTTCAACAGAATGCGCACGGAGCGCGAACGGATCGCCAAGGAATACCGTTCCGAAGGTAAAGAGGAAGCCACCAAGATCCGCGCCCTGACGGACAAGGAAAAAGTAATAATCATGGCCACCGCCTACGAGACGGAACAGGGTTTACGCGGCCAAGGCGAAGGGGACGCTATCCGGATTTACGCCGAGGCGTTTGGCAAGGATCCGAAATTCTACTCCTTCATCCGTTCCATGGAAGCCTATAAAAAATCGCTCAAGACCGAGGCCACCATCCTTCTGTCCGAAGACTCGGATTTCCTGAGCTTTCTGGATAAATCGAAGTAAAAAAAACCGTGGCGCCCCGGTTCTTTCCGGGTAGACTATGAAGGCGCCGGGCCTCTCAAGCATCCATCGTCAATCCCCCTCCGGCTTTATCGAATCCGAGCCATGAAAATCCTCATTGTTGGAGCTGGAATCGTTGGATTCAACCTGGCCGAGGAACTCTCCCAGGAAGGCCACGACATTTCCATTGTCGACCGCGACGTCGACCAGATCAAACTGATTTCCGAGAAACTGGATGTGCTCGCCGTGGCGGGCAACGCCTGCCTGCCCACGGTATTGAAAGCCGCGAAAATACGCGACGTCGAAATGGTCATCGCCGTCACGGATAAGGACGAGATCAACTTGATGGTGTGCGCGCTGGCGGACAAGTTCAAGGTGAAGCAACGCATCGCCCGTCTGCGGCATATGGAATTCACCAGCGAGCGCCCCGTTTTTTCCCTCCAGGAACTTCACGTCGATCAGGCGATCAATCCCAGGAAGATCATCATCGAGTTCATCCTGAAAATTTTGAAAACCCCCGGCGCGGTGAACGTGGCGGATTTCGCCGGCGGGGAAATCCTGTTGCGCGGATTCGACGTGCCGGAGAACGCTCCCCTGGCAGGTAAAACCATTGGGGAGTTGCAGGATATTTCCGACTTCAACTCCTTCCTCATCGTCGCCATCGTGCGCGCGGGCGAACTCATCATTCCCAAATTTGAAAATGAAATTTGCGTCGGCGACAAGGTGTACATGATGGTGGACAAGGAATTTTTGCCCCTTGTTTTGCCGATGGTCAATAAAACCGCCGACGTGGTACGCAAGGTCGTCATTTTCGGAGCCAACCGCCTGGCCGTCAATTTGGCGAAAGAGTTGGAAGCCATGGGCGTTGGCGATATTTCCATTCTGGAGCCGGACTTGAGAAAAGCCAACAGCGCGGCGGACGAACTTTCCAAATCCATGGTCCTGCACGGCGCAGGGACCGACCTTCATCTTCACTACGACGTGAATATGGATCAGGCGGATTTTTTCATGGCCTTGTCGGACGACGACGAAGATAACATCCTCGCCTCCGTGCTGGCCAAAAAACACGGCGCCAAGCGCGCCGTCGTCGTTACCAACGATCCCGAATATCTGCCGATTCTCGATTCCATCGGTATCGACGTCGCCGTCAACCCTCGGTTGATCACTGTCGGCGTCATCCTGCAACGCCTGCGAAAAAGCAAGGTGAGTTCGGTGTTCAAACTGGTCGAGGGCGAGGCCGAGGTGCTGGAAATTATGCTGGACGAAAAATCAAAATGCACCGGACGCAAGATCAATCAGTTGGGTTTTCCAAAAGACGCCATCATCGGCGCCATCGTCAGGAAAAAATCCATGATCGTTCCTCGCGGCGATACCCTGCTCGAAGCCCAGGACACTGTGGTCCTGGTCACGCTCCCCTCGGCTATCGGCAAGGTAGAAAAGATCTTCAGCCAGAAAACGTTTTTTTAAGCGCGTTCGATGAACATCAAGTCTATTCTCAACGGAGTCGGTCTTCTTCTCATGCTCCTGTCCGGCGTCATGCTGATACCGGCGGCGGTTTCGCTATACTTTTCCCAGCCGGCGCTGGAAGGTTACATGAGCGCCGCCGCAGCTTTTGGAGCCACCCTGCTGATATGCGTCGCCGCCGGGCTGACGTTGTTCAAAGCCTTTCCCTCGGACGTCTCCAAATTGAGGGACCGGGAAGGGTTTGCCATGGTGGCGTTTTCCTGGTTTTTCATTTCACTCGCAGGGGCCTTTCCTTACTACCTCACCGGCGCAACCCCGCTGTTTGTCGACGCGTTTTTTGAAAGCATGAGCGGTTTCACCACCACAGGCTCTTCAATTCTCCGCGATATCGAAGCGGTTCCCAAAGGCCTGCTGTTTTGGCGCAACTTGAGCCAATGGCTGGGCGGCATGGGCATCATCATGCTTTCCCTGGCCATTCTTCCGGCGTTGGGACTGGGCAGTTCTCATCTCTTCAAGGCCGAAATTCCCGGCGGAGCTACGGTAGAGCGCATGCAACCCCGCCTGGCTGAAACTGCGAAAATCTTGTGGCGGGTTTATCTCGTGCTCACCCTCGCCGAAATTGTGTTGTTGCGCTTCGGAGGGGTGGGCTATTTCGACGCGGTCTGCCACGCCTTTTCCACCGTGGCCACAGGCGGGTTTTCGCCGTATCAACAAAGCGTCGCCGGGTTCAACAGCGGGTACGTGGAATCGGTCGTCGTCCTGTTCATGTTTCTGGGCGGACTCAACTTCGCCTTGCTCTACCAGGGGGTGCACGGCAATTTCGGCGCGGTGTATAAAAACACCGAGCTGCGGATTTACGTATACATGATCGCGGCGGGCGTTCTGGTCGCCACCTGGGGCTTGAGTCGTCATACCGGAGACCCGATGGGAACCGCCTTCCGCAACGCGGCGTTCACTGTGGTCTCGGTCAACACCACCACAGGGTTCGCCACCGACGATTTCGACCTGTGGCCGAATTATTTACGGCTCATGCTCCTGGGGTTCATGGTAGTTGGCGGATGCTCCGGTTCCACCAGCGGGTCGTTAAAAGTGATTCGCCTGGTCATCCTCATCAAGGTGATTTTGCGCGAAATTCGAAAATTGATTCATCCTCGCGCCGTCATTCATATCAAAATCGGGGGGAAAACCGTGGAGCCGGATCAAATCATGAGCGTCACGGGACTCATCGCCCTGTTCATGGGATTTTTCGCCTGCGGCGCAATTTTGTTGTCCAGCCTGGGCATGGACCTGACGTCCGCCATCACGGCGTCCATCGCCGCGCTGTTCAATATTGGCCCCGGTATGGGCACGGTGGGCGCGACGGGGAACTATGCGGACGTCCCCGAACTGGGCAAATGGTGGCTTTCGTTCTGCATGCTGATGGGCCGCCTGGAAATCTACGGCGTGGTGTTGCTTTTATTCCCCATGGCGTGGAAGAAATGAACTGATTTTGGCGCGCCAATTTGGAAAAAATGAATTGATTTTGCCCCCCCAATAAATTAAGCTTCCCGGGTTCCAAAGTAGACAATTTTTAACGCTAAAACTTTAAAAAAAATTGCGGTTCCGGAAGTCGTTGTGAAATTTCATACGCCGTCCCGACTCGCCATTTTTAAATAATTCATTAGAAAAGATTTTCATTTCAATACTCGTCCCTGGTTTCCGGGATCAGGGTCTGGCAAACCTGCGCGGGCCTTTTGGAGAACTTTGCAATGAGCGCCGAACAAAAGCCTTTAAAAATTACCGATACCGTATTAAGAGACGCCCATCAATCGCTCCTCGCCACTCGTATGCGCACGGAGCATATGTTGCCCATCATGGAAAAGCTCGACAAGGTGGGTTATTACTCCCTGGAAATGTGGGGCGGCGCCACGTTCGATACCATGATCCGCTTTCTGAACGAGGATCCTTGGGAACGCGCCCGGCAACTGAAAAAGAAAGCGCCCAACACGCCGTTTCAAATGTTACTGCGCGGGCAAAACCTCGTGGGCTACCGCCACTATGCAGACGACATTGTGGAGCGGTTCGTGAAAAAATCCGTCGACGTCGGCATCGACATTTTCCGCATCTTCGACGCGCTCAACGATTTCCGCAATATTAAAAAGGCTCTGGATACCGTAAAAAAATGCGGCAAAATCGTGGAAGGCACTATCAGCTACACCGTCAGCCCCGTGCACAGCGTCGAGTTATACATTAAAATGGCGAAGCAGTTGGAGGACATGGGGTCGGATATTATTTGCATCAAGGACATGGCGGGATTGCTGGATCCCAAGGCGACTTTTGAACTGGTCACGGAAATCAAAAGAACCGTCGCCCTGCCGGTGCACCTGCACACCCACGCTACCACCGGACTTGCGGGGATGAACCTGCAAAAAGCCATCGACGCGGGAGTCGATATCGTCGATACCGCTATCTCCTCCCTGTCCATGGGCACGTCGCAGTTCGCCACCGAATGCATCGTCGCCGGGTTGAAGGGCGGCCCTCGCGACACGGGCCTGGACATGAGCCTCCTGCATGAAATTGCCGAATATTTCAAGGAAGTCAAAACGCACTACAAGGAATTTGAGAGCGACTTCAAAAACGTCGACGTGAAAATCCTGGATTCGCAAATTCCCGGCGGCATGATTTCCAATATGGAAAATCAGTTGAAAGAGCAAAACGCCCTCGACAAAATCGACCAGGTGCTGGCGGAAGTTCCGCGCGTTCGCAAGGATATGGGATACCCGCCGCTGGTGACTCCCACCAGCCAAATCGTCGGTTCCCAGGCGACGTTGAACGTTTTAACCGGAGAGCGCTACAAAATAATCACCAAGGAAACGCGCGAATGCCTCTTGGGCAAATACGGAAAATTACCCAGCGACCTCGATCCGGATTTATGGGAAAAAGTTTCCAAAGGGCAAAAAGTGATCGACTGTCGGCCCGCCGACCTTTTGGAACCGGAATGGGACCAGGTAGTTGCGGATTGCGACGGGATCACCGCGAAGGAAGAGGACCTTTTGTCCTACGCCATGTTTCCCAAGGTAGCGTTGAAATTTTTTGAAACTCGCGGCAAACCCTTGCCGGAAACGCAGGCTTCGGCGAGTTCAGCCGCGCCCGCAAGCCAGCCCGCGGCGTCGGCCCCGGCTCCCGCTCCAGCGGCTCCCGGAGGAGCGGCCAATTACACGGTGGTGGTCAACGGAAAATCCTATTCGGTGCAAGTCGGACAGGGAGCGGCGCCCGCAAACGTCGGCGCGGCCCCGGCTCCCGTAGCGGCGGCTCCTGTCGCGGTTGCGGCCTCGCCTGCGCCCGCAGGCGGCGGAGAACCTTTGACCTCGCCCTTGCCGGGAAGCGTTTTTAAAATAATTTCCAAAGTGGGCGACGCCGTCAACGAAGGCGATACCGTCATGATCCTCGAGTCGATGAAGATGGAGACTGAGATCAACGCCCACCGTAGCGGAACCATCCAGTCCATCAATGTACAAGAAAGCGCCAACGTCCAGACCGGAGACGTTTTGGCGACAATTGGATAGAAGATGGAATTCAGCCTTCAAGATTCCCTGCAGAAAATCCTGGGGTCCACCGGATTCGTCGCCCTAAATTGGGGCGACGGGGTGATGATTCTGGTCGCCCTGACCCTGTTGTACCTGGCCATCTGGAAAAAGTTCGAGCCGCTACTGCTCCTGCCCATCGGGTTCGGTTGTCTTCTGGCCAACCTGCCCAATAGCATGATGATGTCCACGGACGAAGGTGGACTGTTCAATATTTTCTACTTCGGAATCAAACACGAAATCCTGCCGCCCCTGATCTTTTTGGGCGTGGGAGCGTTGACGGATTTTGGCCCTCTGCTTGCCAACCCCATCACCCTGTTGTTGGGCGCCGCCGCGCAAATTGGAATTTACACCACACTCATAGGCGCCGTGTACCTGGGGTTCGACCTCAAGGAAGCCGGAGCCATCGGCATCATCGGCGGAGCAGACGGGCCGACCTCTATTTTCCTGGCCAGCAAGTTGGCCCCGCATTTATTGGGTCCCATAGCCGTGGCCGCCTATTCCTACATGTCGCTGGTTCCCCTGATCCAACCGCCCCTCATGCGCTGGCTCACCACCTCCGAAGAGCGGAAAATCCGGATGGAACAGTTGAAGCCGATTTCGCAGACAGTCAAAATTCTTTTTCCCGTCATCGCCACCATCCTCTGCGTCTTGTTGCTTCCGGGCGTGGCGCCTCTGCTGGGAATGCTGATGCTCGGAAACCTGTTTCGCGAGAGCGGCGTCACCGGCCGCCTGCACGAAACCTCAGAAACGCATTTGATCAATATCGTGACCATTCTGCTTGCGCTCGCTGTGGGTTCGTCCATGACGGCGGAATCGTTCCTGACCGTGCAGACCATTAAGATCATCGTGCTCGGACTGCTGGCGTTTGGCATGGCGACGGCGGGCGGGCTGATTTTTGGCAAGATTTTGTGCAAGCTTTCCGGCGGCAAGATCAATCCCTTGATCGGCTCGGCGGGAGTATCGGCAGTGCCCATGGCCGCCCGCGTGTCGCAGAAAGTCGGCAGCGAGGAAGACCCCGGCAACTTTTTACTCATGCACGCCATGGGACCTAACGTGGCGGGAGTGATCGGCAGCGCAGTGGCGGCGGGAGTGTTCCTGTCGCTGTTCGGCGACCTCGGAATGGACGGCCACGCCGCCGTGGAGCAGGTGCCGGCGGCGCTGGCTTCGATAATAAAACCTTAGGCTTAAACTATGTCGCTCGTCGTTTCATCCATATATATTTCCATCCTCGCCATGGGCGTAATTTTTGTGGTGTTGGGAACGCTCATTGCGTTGATCAAGGTTCTCGACCGCTGTTTTCCGTACCAAGCGCCGCCCCCGGCCCCTGTATCCGCCCGGCCTGCCGCTGGAGCCGCAGATGAGGAAGCGGAACACCTGGCAGTCATCCACGCGGTTCTCAGCCGCCATCTGGAGAAGGATCCTTCTCAAATTCATTTGACCCGCGTTTCGTCTCCATAGCCCGCGACAGTTTGGCCAGGTTTTGTCCCGCTTTAACGTGCCTGGGTTTTAAATCCAGCGCGGCTTCAAGTTCCTCCCGGGCGCCCAGTAGATTTCCCGCCAGCCAATAGGTCATTCCCAACGCGTTGCGAAAATCCGGATTTTTCGGGTCCAGATAAATCGCCAGTTTAAATTCCAGAATGGCACGCGCCAGATTTTTTTCATTCCGGTAAATAATTCCCAGCCCATAATGCGCCAGCGGAAAATCGAAATCGATTTTCAAGGCGCCCTGCAACTCCTTTATCGCTCGTTCCGGAAACCCCTGTTTCAAATGCAAAGCGGCTAGATTGACGCGAGCTTCCAGATGATTGGGATCGGCTTTGATCGCTACGAGATATTCGCTGCGCGCTAATGCCAAACGGTTTTGCTTGATATAAACCAGTCCGAGATTATTGTGAACAATGGGATCGGATTTAATTTTGAGCGTCGCCTTGAACTCTTTCTCGGCGTCGGCATACTCTCCTCGCCGGTAAAGGACAAGTCCTCGGCTGATGTGGGCGTCCAGGAAGGCGGGATCGATTTTCAGGGCGTCTTTGAAATGAGCCAACGCGCGCTGGTCTCGCTCTTTGTCCAGAGCCACGCGCCCAAGGTTAAAATGCGCCATCGCCAGTTTTCCGGGAAAGGCGTTGGCGGAATGGCTCCACAGAGTCTCGGAATTTTTCCACACGCCAATCTGCTGGGCGGTCAAAACGCTCAGGAGAGCCAATCCTGAAAGGCCGCAGGCCAGGAACAGCGAGCGGAACAGGAACGCTTGTTTCAAATGTGCAATCCACTCCCAAAGCCGGATGGCTCCGGCTCCGAGTAGAAAGAAAACCCCCAGGGTTGGCAGGTAAGTATAGCGGTCGGCGGCGGCCTGTTGACCGACTTGCACCAGACCGATGATCGGCGCGGCGGAGACGAGATAATATACCCACGCGGCCAGAAACCATTTTCCACCACGCTGCCACAGCCAAAAACTTAATAGCGTCAGGGCGATAAAAACCGCCAGCGAAAAAAATATTTTTGGATTTGCAAGGCTCAGGTCTTTTGGAAAAGGATATAACGGCGCGAGGCGTTCGGGCCAAAGGGTTTTTTCTATATAAAACCAATAACTGTGCAGGGCATTTAACAGGCGCTCGCCGACGCCCAGGCGGTCAATGGGTAAAACTGCGCCGGCTCCTTTTTGCGCGATCAGGGTGAGGACGCCGTTGAACAGGCACATCAGGAAAGCGGGAATTTTTTCCGCGATCAAAAGTCCCAGTTGCGCCGGGGAGCCGAGGCGCTTTAATGGCCAGGCGTCGAGGATCAGTAACGCGACGGGCACGGTCACGGCCATGGGTTTCGACATGAGCGCCAGCGCCAGACAGGCGTTGAACAGGTAAAACCAGAGCCGACGGCGGTCCGGCTCGGCCCGCGCATAGCGGAGATAGGCGATGAAAGTCAGCAGCGCCCAAAAGGCGCACAGTAAATCCTTGCGCTCCGAAATCCAGGCGACAGATTCCACGCGCAGGGGATGGAGCCCAAAGCACAACGCGGTCAACGCTGCTATTGTCAGAACGTACGGCGGGTCGTCTTCGGGCCGATCCGACCGCAAGGCGCGGAACAAAACGAATATCAGGTAGACGTTCAGCGCGTGCAAAACGACGTTCGTGAGGTGGTGTCCCCAAGGGTTCAGAAGGTAATGGTTGTAATCCAGGGCGTGGGAAAGCCAGGTCAACGGGTGCCAGTTGGCGGCATATAAACTTTGAAACATCTGCCGGACGTGAGAGGCGTCCAGCGTATGGATCATGGTATTGTCGCGAATGTACTCAAAGTCGTCCCAATTGACAAACTCGCTTTCCAGCGCCGGAAGATATGCGGCGCAAATAACGACAACGATCAGAAGAAACGCGAGGAGTGGAAAAAGACGTCTTGTAGAGGGGACGAGTCGGGACATTTAAAACGGACTCTGAGAGGGACGGATGGAATCAGCGGTCGAGGATTTCCCTGGGCAGGGTTAAAATTTCCTGAGGCGTTTGCAGGATTCCCTGGAAGGTGCCTTTGAGCTTGCGCTCCAGCGAGGTGAAGGGGATGGCGGACACTTCCGGTTTGCTAAATTTCCCGCGCACGGAATAGTAGGCACGCACCAGACTTTCTTCTTCGCCGGCGGTGATGATTTTTCCGAGTAGGGGGATTTTACTCAGCAACTTGTCTAGGCCCGGAAGGGGGGTCACGCCAACCACGGCGTCCAGAGTGTGCCGGTTCAGATCAAACCATCCCACGAGCGAAGCGCTTCTGGCGGGTTGCCGGTACTGAAAATTTTTGGTTTGGGCGACGCCCTGGCGAATGGAGAAATCCCCAGCCACCTGGCGGAACGACCGAACTTCCTCCTCTTCGACGCTCGGATCGTAATTTTTTTTCTCCCGCGCCATGAGTTTGGCAAAGCCTTGTTTCAGGCGGCTGGATCGAAGCGCGCCGGAACCCATGTCCAACGTGAATTTCCCCACCAGCGATTTTTTAATATCCTTCAAGTTTTCTCCGCGTCCGCTCAAAATCAACTCCAGGGTTTTCATTTTTCCGGAGAGGGCGCCGTCGAAATCCTCGCCGAACTGACGAAAGAAATTTTCCGCTCTGGAATTTTTGGCCAGCAAATAACTTTCGAACTCCAGCGTTTTGGGATCCTGGAAGGACAATTGCCCCTGCCCCTTGATGGGCTGGTCGTCGGGCGGGTAAATATCGAATTTCTGGACTTCCAGCTTTTTGTCCTTGAAGGTCATTCGACCTGCGACATTTTCCAGACGCCAAAACTTGTAGTTCAAACGGTTGACGTCTAATTTTAATGTGGAGGCGCCTTTGGCCAGCAAAGGATTCCGCTCGATGGTTTTTCGCAGGGACTGTTCGGCGTCGCCGCTCTTCGCCAGCAAATCGTTCAGGTCCAGCGTTTTCCCGCGAACGGACAGATTCAAATCCGGACGCGCGCCGGGTTTGTAGATTCCTTTGAAATTAAACCGGCTTTTCCCCGATTCCAGACGAGTCTTCTGAATATTCAGGCGATCGTTGGTAAAGGTCGCCGCGCCGTTCAATCGCGCCGTATGTTGAAAACCGGCGGGCAGAATTTTCAATTCCGTAAAACGGGTCTCGCCTTCGAAGCGGGTTTGTTGGACGTTGCGCAAATTTCCCTTGGCCTTGATTTTAACATCTGCCGTTCCGGCCTGTCCGTCCTTCAACCAGGCGATGTTTTTAGACAAGGAATGCACGTCCAAATCCTTGATCTCGAAAGCGCCGGCAAACTCCGGATCGTCAAAACTTTTGAGCGTGGCGCGCCCCCGAACCTTGGCGCCGCCCAACGCGTATTCCATTTCCTCAAATTTAACGGATTGGCCTTTAACCGTTTGCCCGCGCAGGCGGAGAGCGTTTGAAAGCCGGGCGGGTTTGTCCAGCACGTCCTCAAAACGATACGAAGCTTTAGTCAAATCCATCCGGTGATCGAATTTGTAGGAACTCATGGAGCCGTCGAAGAACAGCTCGGTTGCAACCGGACCCGCGTAATTCAAATTGCGGAAGGACGGAATGGTTTTTAAATCGCGGGACAAAAGTTTGGCCGATTTCACGCGGATCGTTCCGCGCTGGAATTTGCCGGATTTTTTATTAAACCGGGCGTTCATTTCCAAAGGCGAGTCGCCAAAAAATCCGCTGATGTTTTTCAACGAAACCTTGCGGTCGTCGTAATTCATAGCGCCGGAAATATTCAACAAAACTGGCATGCCGTCGGGCAGTTCGGCGGCGAGATCGCGAATTTCCATCGACCCCCATCGTTTCGTTTTCTCGGAATCCAGAGGGTTTCCCTCGCCGAGGAATTTGAGCTTGATTCCGCCCTGGCGGACGCGAATTTTCTCGGAGAACGCGCGGCTGGCGGGGTCCAGATCGGAGTGTTTGACCCAACGCGCATAGCTGTCCGCGGGATTCAAATCCAACTCGCCAGAATACTTTAAATAAGGCTGTCCGTTTTCCAGCGTCAAATCGCCCGTCACATTATCGAACGGTTCCGTGCCGTAATTTCCTGAAAGGTCTTTAAAGGCAACCTGCCAGGGCCGGGGCGTTTTCTTGTCCGCAGCGGGCGGAGCCGTCGGCGGAATTTCATAACTCGCCCTGCCATTCAAAACCGCGACGGGAAGATCCCAATCGTCTTTATTAAAAGAGCCGTCCTGAAAATCCAAGTCGCCGAAAAATTTAATTTTGTGAAATTCATTCATTGGTCCCTGGATGTTCAGTCGCAGGAGACCGTTGCCTTTCATGTTTTTGTATTGGCCCAGGAGTTTTTCGATGTTGGGGTTGCGCAGGATTTTTGGCAACGCCGTTTGCAGGTTCGCCAGTTTCAGGGAGCTTTCAATCTTCCAATCCAGGTTCGGCGCTCCGGCGGTGACCGCGGCGATCTTTCCCTGGAACTTTGAAACCGGCAGACCTTCGTACTTCGCGCGGTAAACGTCGATCACCGTGTCTCCGTTATCAAGCCCCATGGTTCCCGTCATCTGGAGGAAGGGAGGAAGCGGCATGGCCCAGTCCACGCCCCGCAGAAGCAACTCGCCGTTTAATTTTTTCAGGTTCGCGGGTTGCGAAATATTCCGGAACTCGTCCAGGGAGCCGTCGAAGCGGAGCGAGTGAACCTCCAGCGTTCCCTTTTTGAAAACTTTTTGCAACAGCTTGTGTACCTTGGGCGGAACGATTTTGAGCGGCGGATACTGATCGCTGTAATCGGCTTTGAACTGATTGGTGACGAGAGATAATTTGACCCCCGGAGCGTCCGTTTTCAAACCGGTCAAGGCGCCGGTCGCTTCGAGTTGAAAATCCCCGACCCGGTACTTCATACGCTTGAACTCGACGCGGTCGCCGGAGACGCTCAGTTGGTAGTCCACGTTTCCGTTCAAACGTTCCGAGGCGGAAATAAAACGCGCGGCGGGATTTTTATCGTAAGACACAGTGCGAATCTGGCCTTGGGAATTCCACCCGGCGCCGGCACGGCCGGAAATATCCACCGTCAGGGACAGGGCGCCGTTTTGCGGAAAGGTTTCGAGTATGGGAAATTTTGACGCGTCCGGAAAGTAGGGGCGAATGCGGGCAAATTGCAGGTCGTCCACCTGCACGCTGCCTTCCAGCGGCTGTTTCAGGATGCGCTGAATATCCCCGGCGTTGTTGATTTTCAGGACAACGTTGAACGCCGCGTTTTTTTTCGGCTGGACCAATTCGCCTTGCAGGCTGATCGTGACATGCGAGTTCGCCGGCGTGGACGCCTTCAGGTTCAAATGCGCCAACTGCAGGGCCGATTTTTTTCCGGCGTCGCGGAACAGGATTTGCCCGTCGCGCAGTTCCAGTTTTTGCATGAGGCTTGCGTTCAGCAGGCGGCCCCAGTTTTCGCTTTTGGGCGGCGAGGCCTGGCGATTGGAGATCAAGGCCTTCAAATCTTCGTAATTGAACCGACCCTTGGCGTCGCGGGTCACGTGCATCATGGAATTTTGCACGACGATCTTGTCGATCTCCACCCGCTGATTGAGCAGAGGCCACAGCTTCATGCTGATCCACACGTCGCCTGCGCTGAACTCCGGTTTGCCTTCCTTCTCGCTGTGGAGCGAGACGTCCGTCAAACGCACGTTCAGGCCTTTAGAGAAATTTACCTCCGCCTGGCCGATGGAAACCTTGCGGTGGGTCTGTTTCTCTAATTCTTCGGTCACCATCGCTTTAACGCGGTTCAGGTCGCTGAGTTCGTCGTAAATCAGAAAGCCTAAAACAGATGAAACGAGGACCAGGAAGGCAAATGTCCAGGCGAGAAATTTTTTCCAGGAAAAGAGCATCGGTTATTATACCTTAAATTGATCCTAAACTGCGGCGGGAGTTAAGTTTGTTGGAATCCGGGAAAAGGGCCGAGATCAATTTACATACAGTTTCTGGGTGACGAAATAAGGTCAATAATAACATGGGGTTATTGGTTTGGCAAACGTGCGATCTAATTATCTGGAATAATAACCGGGTTTGGGTAAAAATACGCGGCGGAAAACAATCCTTTTACCTTTGATTAAAAAAAATGAAAAATTTTATTTACGGAATCAACCCAGTGCGGGAAGCGTTAACGGCGTCCGGCAGGCGGTGCCACAAAATCGTCCTGGAACAAGGCAAGTCCAGCCCGCGCCTTGACAGCCTGCGGGAGCTTGCGCGATCGCGCGGCGTTAAAATCGAAACCCTTTCCAAAGCGGGGTTTCAGAAACAGTTTTCCGCCTTTCCGCATCAAGGAGCCATCGCCTACCTCTCGCCGAAAGAGTTGCTGGGACTCGGGGAGCTGATCGATTCGGCGCTGAAAGCGGAGCCGAACCCGGCGCTGGTCTTGCTCGACGGAGTTCTGGATCCGGGAAACCTGGGGGCGATCATCCGTTCCGCGTGGGTGCTGGGCGCGCGGGGACTCATCCTCCCCAAAAACCGCGCCGCGCCGTTGAATGAAACCGTCGCCAAATGCTCCGCCGGGGCGGTGGAACACTTGCCCGCCTGCCTGGTTGCCAACGCTTCTCAAGCGCTCGAAACCCTGAAAAAATCCGGCTTCTGGGTGGTGGGTCTCGACGCCGAAGGCGAAAAATCCTGCGACTCGCTGAAATTCGATTTTCCGTCGGTGCTATTGATCGGCGGCGAGGAGAAGGGAATCCGGCCTCTGCTAAAAAAGTCCTGCGACTTTTCTGCGAGCATTCCCATGCAGGGGGAACTGGGATCGCTCAACGTTTCCGCCGCCGCGGCGATTATGTTTTACGAGGTGATGCGGCAAAAAATTGAGGCAAAAAAAACGGCCGGGAAACCAGTTCCCGGCCGTTAAAAAATTCTTTTTAATTTTTCCTAAACGAATCGGCGCCTCATGCTTCGTCGCGCGGCCCGCTTCTTCTTCTTCGCTTCTTTTTGCTTACGCTTTTTCTTGACGGATGGTTTTTCATAAAAACGTCGCCGTTTCAACTCTTTTAACAAACCTTCCTTCGTCATCTGACGCTTTAAAATCTTCAGCGCTTTCTCAACCTGGTTTTGATAAACGGTTACTTCCAAAAAGAACAACCCCCTTTTAGGTCAATTTATTAGACTAATCAAAGTCTGGTTCACAACCGGGCGATTATGAATAAAAGTCTTTTAAATGTCAAGTCCGCTGCTCGCCGCAGGGGCAGTAGGAGTAACTTGTGAGGGGAATGCTACGGGCTTGGGAGAGCTTGTAACTCGAATGCAATGAGGAAAGATAGACAATTTGGAATTCGAGTTGCTAGAAACTTTCTAATCGCAAACCACTGCCCCTGCGGCGAGCAGTTAGCGGAGGCAGTTGGCAAGGCGGAGCGCTCTGCGGGGTCCGACCTTGCGCCAGTCTTTTTCGCTCAGGGCGGAAATTTGTTTCTGCACGGTTTTGAATTCGCTGCGCCGTAGCCGTCCGCTGTAGAAGAGGGAGTTCACGGCCCAGCAGTCGGCCTTCTCTTCCATCTGGTAAGTGATATCCGGTTTGAGGGCGTGACCGAGCACATGGTGGCCGCATTGGTGGTAGAAAAAGAACATGCGGGTTTTGGAGTCGAGTTGCGGGAGCGCGTCGGCGTTGTATCGCACAAGCGGCCAGCCGTCGTCGGCGTTGTCGATTTCGGCAAGTTTGGCGAGGGAAGCGTCCTCGAAAAAGATCACGTTGTATCCCCGTCCGTCGATGCACCGGGGAAGATCAGGCTCCGCCCAAACCGTCGCCGGCAAACACAGAACTGCCGCTAACGTCGCAATGAATCCCAAACGCTTCATCTTTTTCCCCTCCGCTTAAAGTGGCGTCGAGTTTGTTCCCGACGCGGAACCTCGAAATCCCCTGTAATTGCATTTCTTTTGGATGCGCCCATTATATCATTTTAGGTGGAAAAGGCACAGGGGGCTTTCCAAACGAGACGGGAGTTTTCAGCGCGGCGTTGCGTAATTTTAAACGCAGGGAATGGGGCTGGGCCGCCGCTGTTTCTTCTAGCGGTTCTTGGTCGCCGTAACCAGGTTGCCCTTGCCGGAAAAAACCAGGTCGTCGAAATGAAACCTGCAAAGAAAAATTCCCTTGCCCTCCAGGTTGAGCAAATTCCCATGATCCACTTCATGGAGAAGTTTTTCCCAATCAAAACCGCTTCCCTGGTCCAAAATCTTCCATTCGCAGGAGTGGGCGTTGGATTTGAAACCCACTTTGACTTTACGTTCGGCGAGAGCGGGATCGGCCTGCCGGTATTTATAAAGGTTCTTTTTCCCTTCCTCCCCGTGCTCCAGGGCCTTGGCCAGGTCGCTGGAAGAAAGTTCCAAATTTCCATGTTCGACGGAGTTGGTCAGCAATTCTGTCAACCCCAGTTTGACGTCGAGGCGTTCTTCCTCGCCCAGTGCATTTCCGGTTTTTAATATCAAGCTCTCTACGGCCTCGGAAATCTGGTCGAGGTCGTTGCCCAGCGACAAAGTGAAGAACGCCGCCGGTTCTTTTTGGGGAAGGGATTTGGGTTTGGCCGACTTGTCGACAATGCGCGCGCATTTTTGCAACAAGGGAACCAGATCGCTACGGCGAAGCGGCTTTTTCAGGTAATTGTTCGCCTTGAGTTGTAACGCATCCACGGCGTATTTTTCGCATCCAAAGGCGGTGTTCATCACTACAATCACGCCGGAATCCAACTTGCGAATTTCCTGTAAAAGCTCCAGTCCGTTTAGCTTGGGCATTTGAATGTCGGAGAACACCAGATCGGGGTTGAATTCTTTAAACTGCTCCAGCCCCTCCAACCCGTTCTCCGCCAGGCAAACCTTGTGCCCTTGTCCTTCGACTATTTCGCCTAAAAACTCCCGCGAGGGAGGATCGTCTTCAACGATTAAAACTTTCATATTCTCGGACCTGAAATTTATTTTCCTTCGGGTTCCAGATAACGCATCAGCATCGCGTACAATTCCTTGGAGCGCACGGGCTTTGGTAAATGATCGGTGCAACCGGCGGCCAGGCATTTAACCCGGCTTTGATCCCCCGCGCTGGCGGTCAGGGCGATGATTGGAATGGTTTTGAATTGGGGCAACTCCCGAATGGCCTGAGTTGCCGTTAACCCGTCCATCACCGGCATTCTGACGTCCATTAGAATCAGCTCGGGATTGCTGGACTTGGCCTTGTCGATAGCTTCCTGACCGTTCCGGGCGACAACGGCCTGGTGTTCAAATCCGTCCAACAGTTCCAGAATCATTTCCAGGTTGACGTCGTTGTCTTCTACCACAAGAATTTTATGGCCGTCTTCCCTGGCTTGCATTTTATCTTCCGATGTATCTTCCGACGTATCTTGCGGGGTTTTAAAAGGGTCCGCTTTTTTAAAGGGAAGGGTGAACCAGAATGTACTGCCCTCTCCGAGAGCGCTAATAATTCCAATTTCCCCGCCGTGCAATTCGACCAGCCGGCGCGTCAAGGCCAGCCCTATCCCGATGCCGCCCATGGACTCGTCCCGCAGGCGGTCCGCCTGATAAAACTCTTCGAAAATGGCAAGTTGCTCTTTTTCGTCGATGCCGACGCCGTTATCCGATACGGAAATTTTAACTCCCACGGGGTCCGGGGAGACCGTGACATGAATTTTTCCTTGTTCGGGGGTGTACTTAATGGCGTTCGACAATAAATTCAGCATGATCTGCTTGGTCCGCCTGGGGTCGCATACCAACGTGGTCAAACCGGGCTCCACATAAGAAGTCAAGCGCAGGTTTTTACTTCCCGCCTGGTTTTGCATCAACCCCATGGCGTCGTCCAGGCATTCCCGAATCCCGCATTCCGCAAGGACGAGTTCGATACCGCCGGTATCGATTTTCGCGATGTCCAGCAAATCGTTTACCAAAGCGAGCAAGTGCCTTCCGCAATTTTCAATTTGATTGACGTACCTCAATTGTTTTTGGTGGAGGGCGCCAAATCGCTCCTCCATCAAAAGGTCCGAAAACCCGAGTATCCCGTTCAATGGAGTTCGGAGCTCGTGGCTCATCAAGGCAAGGAAGTCGGACTTGGCCTGGTTGGAACGCTCCGCTTCCACCTTGGCCTTTTGAAGTTCCTCTTCAATCTCTTTCAGAGAGGTAATGTCCTGGGCGTATACGTTGATATAGCTTGAGTCTTTTATTTTCGCAAACACCAGCCGGAGAATATGCTCGTGAAATAAAATTTCCGTGAAGACGGGTTCGTTCGAGTCCATAGATTTTTTAATCCAAGGCTGGAAAAGGTCGGGAGCGGGCTGGCCGACGCGACCGTCCAGATGCCTCAAAAATGGCAGGCTGGCGGAATTGGAATAAATTAATTCGCCCGCGTCCGAGATTCGCATGACCGGAAAGGGGTTTTCTTCCGGAAATTTGGAAAGACTCAAAATTTCTTTTTCAACTTGCTTTAGTTTCTCAATATTCCGGTTGAGGTTTTCCGCCATTATATTGAAATTTTTACCCAGAACGCCGACCTCGTCGTCCGTTGTCGCGTTTATTTTTATATCGTAATGTCCCAGCGCTATTTCCCGCGTCGCCTCCGTCAACTTAACGAGAGGCTTGGTAATATAATTGCTCATGATCACGGAAAGGAGGATTCCGAGCGCGAGCAATCCCAGGGAAAGTTTAATTGCGTTTTCCTGAAAGTCCTGGATCGTCAATTCCAGCGCCTTTAGAGACAAACCGAGTAATAAACTCCCGTGTTGCGTTTCCTGGTACGTTACCGGCGCGACGACAAATAAAACGTTGGCTATTTGGAAAATCTCCTTCCGCTTTAGTAAAACGGGAATATCAAGGGCGATTTGGTTTGGATTCAACGCGCCGATGGGGTCGCCGTCGAGATCGAATATTCCCAGGTAGAACACATTGGGGTCTTTACCGACAGATTGGATAGCCAATGAAATGCTGGAAAAGTCTGCCATTTGCAGGCTAATTCCGGCGGCTAGCGCGATCGATTTTGAAGCGTCCCGAAGATGGTGCTTGAGATCTAATAAAACTTTTTTTTCGTAGAGGCTGGGATAGTACGTGAAATTTAATATGGAGAAAACCAGGAGGAAGGCGGAAAAAAAACCGATGAGTTTGGAGCGAATGGAAAAATTGGAAAGAAACGTTTTCATTAAAAATATTCTTCCCTTTTCGGGCGCCCATACGACGCCGTAGGTGGATTGCGTAGGCTGGCGTCAAGCGTTCATTAGCGCGGTCAAGAAGATTAAAAAAAGATCATTTAAAACGAGCCGATTGCAAGGAATAGATTATTTGGTGGTCGGGTTTACCATCTCCCACGGAAACTACAGGACAACCTAAAATTCGAGTCTGCTCCGGGTTTAATTGATATTCCCGCTTAGTGGGATACCAATTATTCGGATCAGGCGAAACGTCCGTCTGCACGTTGGCCACTATGGATTTGGAAGGGTGAGCGTTGCGAAGAGTTTGGTAAAAAGCTTTTCCATCCGCGCAGGATTTTCCTGCGATTAATGGCGCCGCGTAGTTCATGGCGTCTTGTCCGCTTTTCTCCCCGAAGGTGGCGCAGGCCGACAGCCCGGCGGCAATCAACAACAAGGTAAACCAAGACATTTTAATGCGACCAAATACTCCGTAGTCTTTCATGGGCGTTCCCTTCCCAGCGCAGGCGGTTCCTATTTCACAGTGATCAAAATTTTATTCGAAATGACAGGATCGTAGGGCACATGATTGCCGTAGGCGAAGACGGCGTGGATAATATGCAACCCGGGTTTCAGGTTCAGCTCCCTGCATTTAGAACCGTCCCCCATATGAATTTCTTTTTTCGAAATAGGCTGGCTCAGGTCTTTGGGCAGGGAATCGAACAATATATGATGGTGGCCCTTGCCTTCGTACACCCCATTCTTGGCGGGTTCTAAAATCAATCCTTCCAATTCCATACATACCTTGACGGGAGCGGATAGTTTTGCGTTGTTGGCGGGCTGAGATATCCGGACCACTCGCTCCATTCCAAAAGCAGACTGATGCCCAATGAAAATCAAAGCCCAGACCGCCGCCGTGCAAATATATTTCACCATGAGAACCTTGGAGTCAAATTAAGCAAAAATTGGGAATAAATTGCTTTCCATTTAATCAATCCAACATTTACCCATAAATTTTTTAAACCCATTTTATATCGGAACTATTAATAATTAAAGGCAAAAGCGTTTTTCGCTGGATGGATCCGGCCGCAACCCGTTTTATATTGTTAAATCAAACCGCTCTCTTTATAATTTTTATTCCAAATATAAAAAAAATTCAAAAAAAATTCCAACGCGAGATTTTTATGATTCCAGAACTGCTATCCCCCGCCGGAAGTCCGGAGAAATTGCGCTATGCCTTCGCCTACGGCGCGGACGCGGTGTACGCCGGCGTCCCCAAGTTCTCCCTGCGGGCGCGGGAGAACCCGTTTAAAGAAGACTCCCTGCGCGAGGGAATCGAATACGCCCACACGCTGGGCAAAAAAGTATTCATCACAGCCAACATCCTGCCGCCCAACCGTAAAATCGATTCGTTTAAAAAAACGCTGGCGATATACGCCGACGCCGGTGCGGACGCCTTCATCATGGCCGACCCGGGGATGATCCAGTTTGTGTTGAAAGAGTTCCCGAACGTTCCCGTCCACCTCTCCGTGCAAACCAACACCGTCAACTGGAGCACGGTGGAATTCTGGCGCGACCTCGGCGTTAAGCGCGTCATCCTGTCGCGCGAGCTTGCCCTGGCGGAGATTCAGGAGATCCACGAACGCGTCCCGGAAATGGAGCTGGAATCATTCGTCCACGGGTCGATCTGTATCGCCTATTCGGGCCGGTGCCTGCTGTCGAATTATTTCAACCACCGCGACGCCAACCAGGGGACTTGCACCAACAGTTGCCGATGGGAATACGACGTGCACCACGAGAGCGACCTGAAAAACTCCGAGTCGCCCCGGCGCGTTCTGGAAGGCGAATACTTTATCGAGGAATTGAAACGTCCCGGAGAGATGATGCCCATCGACGAGGACGAGCACGGCACCTACATCATGAACTCCAAAGACCTGATGGCGGTGGAACTGCTGGAGGATTTGCAAAAAGCCGGAGTGGTCTCGTTCAAAATCGAGGGCCGGACCAAGTCGATCTACTATCTCGGCCTGGTCACAAAAAGTTACCGTCGCGCCATCGACGATCTGGCCAACCGCAACGGTTACGATCCCGCTCTGAAAACGGAACTGCACAAAACGGCCAACCGCGGGTTCACCACCGCGTTTCTTTCGCCGCACAACAAGCAGGCGACCGAGCGGTTCGATTCGCCGCAGGAGCGGGATTTACCGCAGACCTTTGCCGGAAAGGTGTTGGGCGAACGTGCGGGCGGGTGGATGGAAGTGGAAGTGAAAAATCGGATCGAAGTGGGCGACGAGTTGGAATATATTTCCCCCACGCAACAGCGCCGATTCACCATTCCCGCTCTGGAAGACAAGAACGGCCAGTCTGTAGGCGTCGCCCACGGCGGCAACGGGTCGATATGGATCCCCACCGACGGTCCCGTAGAACCCTACGCCCTCCTGAGCCTGATCCACCAACCGCAGGCAACCGCCGGCGAAGGCGCCGGGTCCAGTGTTCATGTGTCAGGCTGAGTCTGTCGAAGCCCAAGCTTTAATAATTCCTCTCCCTTGAGGGGAGAACTCACAGAGTTAAGGGCTGGGCGAGAGTGAAATCTTTTAATGGCGCTTTCCTGGCCAGCGTACCGCCGGAGGTAGCGGTTGGCGATTGGAAAATTTCTTTTCAATCCGGAATCCAGCCTCTCGCTCTTTGGCTCTTTTGTTATCACATTCGAGATGCAAGCTCACCGTTATTTGCAGCGTTTCCCTTAAACGTTACATTATCTGCCTCCGGGGGCTACCCCGGCTGGCTGGTTGAATTGTTTTCCGCGTTGGTTTAAACTTCGCCCGTCCTTTAACCTCCCACATTCAATTCTACTATGATAAAAACCACATTGATCGGGCACGCCTGCCTGCTCATACAGTCCAAAGAAACGACGATCCTCACCGACCCGGTCTGGTTCGATTACCTGTGGGAGGAGATCAACGTCCTCTGCCCGAGCATAACGCTAGACAAGGAAAAAATTCCGCCGGTGGACGTGTTAGTCCTGTCGCATCGCCATCAGGATCATTTCGACGTCCGCACCCTCGCCTGGCTGAAAGAAGACAACCGCATCCTGAAACCGGATTGCGCGATTCTGGCGCCGGACGACGCCATCCTACTCGACGTTCTGCGCGAACTGGATTTCAAAAACGTGACCGTCGTCAAGGATTTCGAACCGATTGTAATCGGCGACGTGACCATCACGCCGACGCCGTCGCGCAACCAGGAAGGAACCGCCGAAGACAGCTTCCCCGAACACGGGCTTTTGGTGAACGACGGGGAAGTCACAATTTGGAATCAGGTCGATACCCTCGTCAATCCGGACGTCGTCGATAGCATCATTAAATGCCACGGGCGGATCGATTTTGCCCACGGGCGGTTCGTCCCACTACTGGAAGGCAACTTCGCTTACAACAAACCGTTCAACCTGCCGTTCGACGAATACTGCACTTTTTTAAACGTGATGAAAGCCGTCGGGCCGCGCTTCGCTGTTCCCGGCTCCGCAGCGTTTCGTTACCGCGATGAGTTTAAATTTCTGAACCGGTACTCCTTTCCCACCACGCAGGATCAATACTTGAAAGATCTGGCCGCGTTTTGTCCGGAAGTCCAAAGCGCTCCGTTTTTTTCCGGCGACGTCGCGCATATTTCCAAAGACGAAATTCACATCGAAAAGCAGTCGTCCCCCTTCGTCCGCGTGAAGGAAGACGACAGCGCGGGGCTGGCGTTCAAGCCGGTGATGGAAGTGGCTCCGATTCGATCCCGGACCGCCGACGCGCAACAGCATGAAACTGAAATGGCGTCGATCCGGGAATTTGTCGAGAATCAATTTTTGGAGCGTCTGCTGAAAAGCGACATACTCGAAGGTTGGCGGCATTGGCAGGTGGTCTACCAGTTGGAGGTGTTTGGCCGCGAGGGTGATGAACAGAAATCAGAAATATGGAGCGTCGATTTCGGCGCGCCGGAGTTGAAAGTTGAAAAACGCGACCTGGGCAAGATTAATTTATATGAGGGGATCGCCGCGTCGGAGTTTCACGGATTGATCCACAAAACCACGTCGTGGGATTACGTCGCCTTGAACGGCAATTACCGGACGTTCAACAATATTTACCGGGTGACGGAAGGGAATTTTGAATACCTGCCGAGCGAGAAGATGACCGCCGCGCTGGAACCGTTGATGGACACGTTCCCCTGGGACGAGGCGATGGACCGCGAAAAGTTCATGAAAGACGTCCGCCGCTGGAAAAATAAAGCATAAGCTAGGCCGTGGCCAGCCACCAAACACCGCTCTCCTATTTCCATCCAGTTAACCCCGTCTAAATATTCTAGTTTTATAGCTAGGGAAAATCGGTTAACATATTCCCGTTCAGTAATATTTTTTATTTTAAGCACAAAAGTAATTATTTTATTCCTGTTCGGGAATATATTGTTGAAGTTTTTACTATTTATACATATAATTACCGTACGGGAATATAAATTGTCGCAGAATGAAATATACCTCTAAACATATCGGCAACCTCATCAGGGAAACGCGCAAATCTCTGGAACTGACCCAGAAAGATTTGGCGCTTACCTCCGGTACTGGGTTGCGCTTTATCATTGATCTGGAAAAGGGCAAGCCGACCTGCCAGTTCGCAAAAGTTCTGACAGTTTTGAATACCCTTGGGATTCAATTGCTCCTTATTCCTCCTTCCCCGACAAAAAAGGAATAAGGGATGGCCCGAACGCTGGACGTCTACCTCCACGACCTTCTTGTAGGCCATTTGATTCAGGACGATGGCGGACAGATGATTTTTGAATATGCGGAAAAACCGCAGACGTCCTTTCCCTTATCGCATTCGCTCCCTTGGCGCAAGGAACCGTTCACGCGCAGTGAGTGCCGGGGATTTTTTGCGGGCCTTCTTCCAGAGGAGGGCAAGCGCGAAACCATTGCCCGCAATCTCGGGATTAGTTCGCAAAACGACTATGCCATGCTGGAACGCATCGGCGGAGAATGCGCGGGCGCTGTAACGTTTGTTCCCGCAGGGGAACCCTTGCCGAAGAAAAATTTTGGTTCGCGCAGTTTAACCGACAAAGACCTTGCTGAAATACTTCGAATCTTGCCACGCCGTCCGTTGATGGCGGGCGAGGAAGGAGTCCGTCTCTCGCTTGCCGGGGCGCAGGACAAGATGCCCGTTCATGCAAGCGGCGAAAATATCTCCCTGTCGTTGGGCGGGTCGCCCACCTCGCATATTATAAAACCGGCCATCGAGCGTTTCGAAGGCGTGGTTTTCAACGAAGCGGTTTGTATGAGACTTGCCGACAGGATAGGGTTGCCCACGGCTCAGGTGGAAATACGCAACGTTGAAGGGATCGATTATCTTCTCGTGGAACGTTACGACAGAAAAAAGATTCCCATTCCTCCCGGCGGTCTGCTCAAAGGATATTTTCGACGCCGTCTGCATCAGGAGGATTTTTGCCAGGCCCTTGGCGTTCCTCCCGAAATGAAATACCAGAGCGAAGGCGGTCCATCTTTAAAAAAGTGTTTTGATTTATTGCGGGAAGTTTCCGACATTCCCGCAGTGGATCTACAACGCCTGCTCGACGCCGTGATTTTCAACGCCCTGATTGGCAATCACGATGCGCATTCCAAAAATTTTTCGTTGCTGTATGAGGAAAGATCGCTTCTTACGGGAAATACAACCTGGCTGGCGCCGTTTTACGATCTGGTGTGCACCGTTTATTATCCGGAACTGAGTCCGAAAATGGCGATGAAAATTGGCGGGGAATCTGTGTCCGGTAAACTCATGCCGAAGCATTTTGAAAAGTTTGCGGAAGAAACCGGGTTGGCCGGGAAAATGGTCGTCCAGCGGATCCCAGAATTAGCGGAAAAAATTCTTGCCGCCCTAAACGATATCGACGTCCATCATAAAGTAGCGGATGAGATTATTTCTCTAATCAAAAAACGGTGTGAGTTATTTCTTCTTCGCTTTAAAAACTAAACTTTTCCCGTGGGCTTTGCGTTTTTTGTATAAGTTACGCCTGTTGCCTCCTGCGCCTCGCAGGCACAAATTTGAAATTTGTTTTATAATCGCTCTAAGAATTTTTCAACAACGGAATCAGGATCAGGTTAAGGAGACAAGAAAATGGTGGACGTCGTTCCCTTCCAGGGTTTTTTGTATGACGAGAACAAGGCCGGTCCGCTGGCCCAATTGATCGCGCCGCCTTACGACGTTATCAAACCTCCCGCGCAGGACGCGCTGTACGAAAAAAATCCCCACAACATCGTCCGCCTGATCCTTGGCAAACAGTTTCCGGAAGACGGGGAGGGCGACAACCGTTACACCCGCTCTGCCGCGACATTTGCGGAATGGATCGACAACGGAATTCTTGCGCGGGACGCCGAGCCGGGGTTTTACCTGTACAGCCAACGCTACGAGTACGAAGGACGGCAGGTGGACCGTAGCGGATTTTTCGCGCGCGTGCGGCTGGAAGATTTCAGCGCAGGCAACATCTGCCCGCACGAGTTCACCCTCGCCAAAGCGAAACAGGATCGCACGCAACTGCTCCGCGCCTGCCGGGCGAACTTCAGCCCCATCTTCGGGTTGTTTTCCGACGCCGGGGGAGAAGTCGACGCGGCGCTTGCCGCGCCCATGGAGCGCGAGCCGTTGGCGTCCATCGAAGAAGACGGCGTGGCGCATCGGTTCTGGCGCTTGCAGGACGCGGCGCTGACCGCTTCGGTCGCCAAAATGTTTCGCGACAAAAAAATCTACATCGCCGACGGACACCACCGTTACGAAACCGCGTTGGCGTATCACAAGGAAAACGGCGACCGGGTCCCCGACTCGGCGCACGTCATGATGTTTCTGACCAATCTGGATTCGCCCAACCTCGCGGTGTACGCCATTCACCGGCAGGTGAAATGCCCGCAGGCTTTCGATCGCGAAGCGTTCATCGCCCGCGCCAAAGAATTTTTTGATCTGGACTCCATGGACGCAGACGCCTCGCCGGAGAGCGTCAAGTCCGCGCTGGAAGCGGCAGGCAAGGAGGGGATCGCTTTTTGCGTTTACCTGGGTAAGGGCTCGCTCTATCTAATGAAAGTGAAAGACCCCGATCGCGCGCTGGAATTTTTTGATCCCGGCGAGTCTCCGGAACTGAAAGTTCTGGACGCGGCGCAGTTGCACACCCTGGCGATCCGGGAGATTCTGGGAGTGGACGCCAAAAAGCCGGAGGATCAGGCGCGGCTTTCCTACACAATTCATATCGACGAGGCCATGGCCAACATAGACGCGGGTAAGTTCGACGTTGCGTTTTTCATGAATCACACGCCCGCGGCGCAGGTGCGTGATCTCGCGGAACGCGGCGTCCGTCTGCCGCAGAAGTCGACCTACTTTTATCCCAAGCTGTTGTCCGGCCTGGTGATCAACCGCTTCGAACCATGAAAGTTACCACTGCAGAATTCATCACAAGCTCGGTGACGCCGAAAAATTATCCGCGCGAGGGAAAGCCGGAGTTCGCCTTTGCGGGCCGCTCGAACGTCGGCAAAAGCTCCCTGCTCAATTCCCTGCTGAACCGCAAGAAGCTGGTGAAGACCAGTTCCACTCCGGGCAAGACGCAGATGATCAATTTTTTTAATATCAACGACGAGTTGATTTTCGCGGACTTGCCGGGCTTCGGGTTTGCGAAGGCGCCGAAGGCGACGCGCATGCGCTGGGAAAAAATGATCTCGACATATTTGCTGGAGCGCAAGGAACTGGTAGCCGTGGTGTTCCTCATCGACATTCGCAGAAAGCCGACGGAACTGGACCTGCAATTGCGCCAATGGTTGGAAGAGCAGAACGTCGAATATATTCTGGTGGCCACCAAATCCGACAAGGTAACGCAGAAGGAACGGAGCAAGCAATTGAAACGCATCCAGGAAGAATTCAGCGACGGCGAGCGGGCGAAGGCCATCGTCTATTCCTGCAAAAATAACGAAGGCCGCAAAGAACTGTGGAAGGAAATTTTAAACCGCCGGGCAACGCCCGCCAGCGTGACGCTGGACCCGGTGGTTGACGATTGAGAAATTATTCTCAACTAGAATCCCAACGGATCGATCATTCTTGATTGCATTTAAGATGCAATAGCCTCCAAGCTCGTAGCGTTACCCAGATAAGTTGCGCCCGATATGCCTCCAGGCGCTTGCCTGGCTGGAGTAGCCTGGAGTTATTCGCAGGTACAGTTTCTGCTGGCGTTTGTGCCGTATCCGCTGGAGCCGCCAAATCCCCCGCCCACGAAACTACCATCGGAGTCGGGACAATCCAGGCCCGTGCTGGTCGTTAAGAATGCGCGGCAATTGGTTGCCGTACAGCCCCCGGAAAGGGTGACTGTATCACCGGTGGTACAAGTGAAAGAGGCGGTTCCAGAAGACAAGGCCGGGGCCCCTCCGGACGCCGTGCAAAATGAAGATCCATCAATGGATAATGTACTGTCTCCACTGCCTGAATTTACGTCGCAGGACGCGGTGAAGGTAACGCTGGTCGGCGTCACCGGAGTCACCGGCGTGACTGGGGTTACAGGGGTAACGGGAGTGACTGGAGTGACTGGGGTTACAGGAGTGACCGGCGTCACCGGGGTCACTGGGGTTACAGCCGCCGCTGCCCTCGCGGCCTCTTCCTCGTCCTTCTTACGTTTGGTTTCGATAGAAATCTCTTCTGCGTTGGCGTTCTGAGCGCGGCCTGTGTATTCCCTGACGATCTTGCGGGACCCACCGCTCGTCAAGGATTTAATAAGTTTCCCCAACTCGGACCCTTTCTTCCTGCAGGCTTCCTTGACCTTAGCTTTAGCGGCGTTCAACTCAGATTCCCTTTCAGAAAGGTAGGTAATCTCCCTATTTACCTTCTTTCCGGCTTCCTTCATGGCCTCAATGGCTTTCTTTTGGGCTATCTCTGGGTCGATCGTGCCCAAACTAGCGGCGACAGATTTTTCAAAAGCCTTGTCTCTAGCCTCCTGAAGCTCGGGCGAGGCGAAAGCCAATTTCCCAATGTTTATCGTTTTGGCATTAAGTGTATCTGTGGCCTTACGAAGTATTTTAAAAGCCGCGCGTGATTTTACACGGGCGGCCGCATAAGCGGCTTTGGCAGATTTTACCTTTTTCTTAGCCTGACTATAGGCTTCCTTAGCCTTATGAAGCTCCTTCTTATTGACCTTAAAATTTGCCTCGGCAATGGCCTCGGCTGTCTGGGCGTCGGAACATTCATCCGCCCAGACCGCGCCGTGAACTGAAATCAGAACTAGCGCGAACAGACCCACCGCCATCCACTTTATTTGACTCGTCATTTTTTGGCTCATCAGGGCCGCCTCTCGCATTGCGAATAACTATCAACGCGGCCGTCGTAGGCCTCTATTTTCCGCTTCAGCTCGTCCCGGGCGGTCTTCTCCTCCGCTTGCGCCCGTGTCAACTCTCCCCCGGTCCTGTCAGTTTCATCCTGGCTCCGTTCCACGCTGGCCGCAATAAATGAGCGGCCTTTTTCGTCCAGGCCGGGCTTGTCCTTGGTGAATTCCTTGTCCATGACTTCGAGGGCTTTATCCAGTTTTTCAAACGCCCGACCATCCGCGTCAAGAGCGGCGTCGGTTTTATCCATCGCCTGTTCGAGCATTTTAAACGCGGCTTCCATATCGCCGTAAGCCTTGATTGTCTTATCCAACGCCGACTTACATTGCAATGAAGGAGCGGCGGTTGCGTTATCGCAAAGCGCCGGAAACGCCCACAGTAAAACTACCAGTGGCAATATTTTGAAATACCCGCGTTGCATCGTCGTCATTTCTAAAATGCCGTGGAAAGATTAAATGTCGTTTGATTGCTGGTGAACTCGCGGAACAGGACGTTCGAATCGTTGGTCGTACGGCTCCACCCGACGCTGGCCGTGGCTCCCTGCAAGAAGCCCCAGCCTTTCTTAAACGTTTTGGAAAAACCGAAATTGTAATTGTGCCGGACGTCTTCGCGTATCCCGCCGCCCGTCGAGGCAAACGTGTCGTAATCGTGAAAGGAGAATTTGTACTGGCCCCTGAACCGAATCTTATAAGGCAAAACGTAAAGCCCCTTGACCGAGAGGTCGTGTTTGTTCCGGTCGAACCGGCCCTTGGTGTCCTGGTTCGATCCCTGATAACCCGCGCCGAGGTAGTTGGGCGTATCACCGAACATATAAAGGTAGTCGAACCCGCCGCCAAACTCGTCCGTGTCGCGGGCGTCGTTTTGGAAGTTGTTTGAATTGGCGTAGAAAAGACGGACTTGCAACAATCCCGATTCGCCCACCAGACGCGAATAGACAGGCCCGACGTAGTTCACTCCGCTGAAACTTTCGTTGTCGGCGAGGCTCCAGATATAAAAATATTGAAGGTCGAGAAACGCGTCGGGCGTTATCTCGTAACGCGGACGCAGGCCCCAGGAGTTGTTGAGCGCGTCGTATTCGCTCAACTCGGAGTATATGATTTGATCGACCAGGTATTCTCCCGTCAAGCTCAGCTTGTCGGAAAACGAATGAACGTACTCCCCGCCTCCCGACCAGTTGAACGACGAATCTTCTTCATCGGTGAACAGATTAAAAGATCCGCCGGGATTTTGTTTGACGTTGTCGCTGTAGGAGCCGCCGATGTTGAGGTTGACTTCCCAGTTCTTGCCGGACTCCTGAATGAACTGTTCCGCCAGCGCAAAGGATGGGCAGGCGACGATAACGGCGAGGAACGCCGCCAGGCAAGCGCCTGGAGGCATTAGCTGTAACGTTTTAGGGAAACGGTTCATATTTAGCGCCGTGCATCTAAAAACTTAGCCCCCACGGCGAGTGGCGGGCATGGTTGAGAGCTACCAAGTCCAATTCGGATTTCCAAACTATCCGCATGGAAACCTACCACATCGCCCAAATTGGGTCAAATTCAAAGCCTTCGCGCCGTCAGCGGGTTCCGAGCCCAGCGCTTATTCCAGCAAAAATAACGAAGGCTACGAAGGAACTGTGGAAGGAAATTTTAAACCGCCGGGCAAGCGCTAGAGGAAGTTAAAATGGTTCCCCCTTGCAAAGGGGGCTAGGGGGATTCTTCCGCTAAAAACTTCAATGGTCAGCGAAGAGTACGCCCGATAGAAGAATTTGGGCGCCAAACTTACCTAAAGTTGTAGCGTTCACAAAATAAGTTACGCTATCTGCCCCTGCGGCGAGCAGCCGGGGGCAGTTAAAGAAGAATATTCAAAAGCAAACTATTACCTGCGGCGGTTGCCCCGCAAGAAAAACCGATCCATAAAATTTCTTAAAGGAGGAATCACCCCAACCCTCTTTGCAAGAGGGGGCTGGCGTACCGCCGGGAGCAACAGTTTGAGTTGCAAGCTCACCCAAGCTCGTAGCGTTACCCAGATAAGTTACACCATCTGCCACCGGCGGCCTCGCCGGCTGGTTAGCCCCAGACGGCGTCGGGCATTTCCAGGCGATCTACTTTTTTACCCTGGGCGATGTGTTGGTCGAGAATTTCGTCTACGTCCGCCGGTGTGACCTTGTTGTACCAGACGCCGTCGGGATACACGATCACCATCGGACCCATGGAACAGGGACCCAGACAGGACGAGGTCGACAGGATGGCTTTTTCAAACAGGCCTTTTTGCTCGATTCCCATGCCGAGCTTTTCCAGAACGGCGTTGGCGCCGGTTTCTCCGCAGGAGCCGCGAGGGTGGCCCGGTGGGCGCTGGTTGGTGCAAACGAGTATATGATAAACGGGTTTAGGCATTTATATTCCTCCAGTGTTACATTAGAATTTTTCCAAAAGTCTAAATTAGATTCCCTAAAAAGGGAATGGATTTATTTTTCGGACCTGAATTTGGGGGGAAAAACCAATATAATGCAATGGCGAGACTTTGAACGTTGCGAGTCCCGTTTTCCCATTGACCGTCCATAAGCAAAATTTGAACTCCTCGACCTTAAATTCCAAGATTCCAGACGCCCGGTTCAGCCGCGAGCAGGCGGAAGAATCGATGCAAAAAATCGCCGGTCGTCCGGCGAAAATCTCCAGCGTCGAAGCTCTGGCGGGCGACGCTTCCACGCGCCGATATTATCGCGTGGTTCTGGAACCGGCGCCGGAAAACAATTCCCCGGCCTCCGCCATTGTCATGGAACTTGCCGAACCCGGCGCCCGGGAGGGGATGGACTTCGCCGCCACTCTGCGCTTTCTGGAACGTTGCGGCCTGCCGGTTCCGAAACTGTACGGCGCAGACGAGGCGACGGGGCTTCTGTTTCTAGAGGACCTGGGCGACGCGACTCTGGAATCCGCGATCGAGGGCGCGTCCCAAAAAGAAATTCGCGCTCTGTACCGCCGGGCGGTTAAGTTGATTTTCGATTTGCAAACATGCGCGGCAAAAAAGTTCAACGAGCCGAACGAAACTAACGAAATGAACGAAACTGTTCCGGCGCGGAATCTGCGCTTCGACGTCGAAAAACTCATGTGGGAATTCGACTTCATGTTAGAGCATTTCGTTGAAGGCTTGCGCGGGAAGAAACTGTCCGACGCCGAGCGCGAGGACGTCCGAGCGCTGTTCATGCCCTTGTGCCGGACGCTGGCCGCGCAAAAGCCAGTGTTCGCGCATCGCGATTACCACAGCAGGAACCTGATGGCTTGCGGAGACCGCCTGGTCATGCTGGATTTTCAGGACGCGCGCATGGGTCCATGCCAGTACGATCTCGTATCTCTGCTGAAGGATTCCTATGTGGATCTGGGCGATTCGTTGCGCGACGAGCTGGCGGAATATTATCTGGAGCTGGAGGAGGCGCATGCCGGTCGCGCCGCCGACCGCCGATTGTTTTACGAGGTCTTCGACCTCATGTCGATTCAAAGAAACCTCAAAGCCGTCGGCACCTTTGCCTATCAAAGCGCGCAAAAAAACAATTCCCGTTACTTGCAATATCTGCCGCTGACATTGGAATATGTTCGCAAAACCCTGGCCGCCCGACCGCAACTGAAAACCCTACGGACTGCGCTGGGCCGCTGGATTCCCGAGTTGGACGACGCCGGACCGCAGGTTCCCCCGACTTTATGACCATCCTGCACCGTTACATCCTGGGACGCTTCATCCAGACCTATTTGCTTACGATATCGGGTTTTATCGGAATATTTTTGATCATCGACTTTTTCGAACGCGCGGACGAGTTTCTGGCGAAGAACGCGCCCATGCAGGACTGGTTGGGTTATTACGTTTACAAAATTCCGATGATATTTTCTTACATGGGACCGCAGGCGGTGTTGCTGGCCACCGTGGTCACCTTGACCGCGCTGGCGAAAAACAACGAGTTCATCGCCATGAAGGCCTGCGGAATCGGCGTCACCGGCGCCACTCTGCCCATCCTGGGTTGCTCGTTTCTGATCGCCCTGTTCCTGTTGGGCAACAGCGAGTTCGTGATGCCGCAAAGCAGTCAGAAGATGAATTATATTTTCAAGATCAAGGTGCGCGGCGGCAAACCCAAGTACAATATCAAACGCGACAAAATCTGGTTCCGTTCCGACGACGGTTCTATCTGGAACGTTCAGTACTACGACGCGGAAAAAGCCATGATGAAAGACGTCAGCATTTACCATTACCGCGACCGGCGGATGATCGAAAAGCGGGTGGACGCCTCGGCGGTTTTCTGGAACGGAAGAGATTGGGAATTCCTCGACGGCTATGTGAGGGAGTTTTCACCCAAGGGCCTGGAGTCCACGCGCCATTTCGACCGGGAGATTTTTCCCGTCGCCGAGACGCCGTCGGATTTCAAAGAAGTCCGCAAGCGACCGGAGGAAATGAGCCTGCGCGAGTTGTACCGCGAAATCCGGGAACAGGAACGCGAGGGCGGGGATCCGGTGAAAAAGTGGGTCGACTTCTATCAAAAATTATCTTACCCCTTCGTTAGCGTGGTGTTGGCGCTGATCGGCATTCCCCTGTCGCTGAGGTCCAGTCGTAGCGGAGGACTCTTGTTTTGCGTGAGCCTCAGTCTGGCGTTCGGGCTGGCTTTTTCGTTCGTCTACGCGCTGGGGATTTCGTTGGGCAACGGCGGTACGTTCAGTCCCTGGCTGGCTGGGTGGGGTCCGGCTCTGATTTTTGGTTTCATCGGATTGTATCTCCTGCTTACCATGGACAGCGAAAAAATTCTTCCCATTTAACCAGGCCGGGGTAGCCCCCGGAGGCAATTAAAATGTTCCCCAAGGAGGCAGGCAAAAACTTTGACGAGATTAACAGGATAAATAATTCAAACAGCCAAAAGAAATTTTATTAAACCGTATCTCCTTAATCTTGTAAATCCTGTCTAAAAGGTTTTCTGTGCATAAGGGATCTAAAACCAAAATCGAATCATGCAAAAAATCGCGTCTATAGATATCGGAACCAATACAGTCCGGCTCCTCGTTCTGGAACAGGGCGGCGGGGGCGAGATCAAGGTCGTCGCGTCGGACCAGATCATCGTTCGTTTGGGGGAGGGCATGGACGCCGGGAATGGGCTTTTGCCGGCTCGCATGGATATCGCCGTGCAGGCGCTCGTCCGGTTCAAGCGAACTTGCGAGGATCACGGAGTGGCCTCCGTCTACGCCACGGCCACAAGCGCCGTGCGCGAAGCTCCGAACCGCGAGGAGTTTCTAAAGCGGGTCTTCGACGCTACCGGCCTACGGGTTCGAGTGATCCCCTGGGAGGAGGAAGCGCGAACCACTTTGCGCGGAGTGTTCTGGAAACTGCCCGTCGACGACCGGCCCTCGTTGTCTTTCGATATCGGCGGCGGAAGCACGGAATTCATTTTGTCGCGCGGCGATCAAATGATTGATTGTGTGGGAACGAAGCTGGGCGCGGTGCGCCTGACGGAAAAATTTATCACCCAGGCGCCCACGGACCCCGGCGAATATGAAAAGCTCGCCGCTTATTTGAAAGAAGAATTGAAAAACGTCAGAGAAAAACTCTCGTCCCTGGCGCCGGAACGGATCATCGGCACGGCGGGCACGGCGACGACGCTGGCGGCGCTGGATCTCGGTCTGTTCCCTTACGATCCGGAAAAAGTCCACGGTCATTCGCTGTCTCTCGAACGGATCGAATCTCTGTCGCGCGATTTACGAAGCAAGACGCTTGAAGAAAGGCTCGCAATGAAACCTATCGAGCCGGGGCGCGAGGACCTGCTCGTCGCCGGAACGGCCATCGTTCTGGAAACTCTTTCCGCCTTCGGCGCCGCGGAGATGACGGTGAGCGACTACGGCTTGCGCGAAGGGATTCTGTTAGCGGCTCTGGGCGGGTAATTCGTTGACAAGGCTTGCGCTATAAGTTATCGTTTCCTCTTACCAAAAACCCAAAAAAAAACTATGTCGACTAAAAATTCCACGGTAAAAAAATCCGCGAAAAAATCTAAAAAACCCTCGCCCAACGGAAAACCCATGAAGGGGAGGGACATCCTCGTAAAGGCGCTGGAGAACGAAGGCGTCGAGGTTATTTTCGGCTATCCGGGCGGCACCTCGATGGAAATCCATCAAGGCCTGACGCTGAGCAAAAAGATCCGCATGGTGCTTCCGCGCCACGAGCAGGGAGGAGCCTTTGCGGCGGTGGGATACGCGCGCTCCACCGGAAGGGCGGGCGTTTGCCTGGCGACTTCGGGTCCCGGCGCGCTCAATCTGCTCACCGGCGTCATGGACGCCAAAATGGATTCCATTCCCTTGCTCGCTATCACCGGGCAGGTGCCGTCGCCCGTGCTGGGAAGCGACGCGTTCCAGGAAACGGACATCATGGGTTCCTCGTTCCCGCTGGTCAAACACAGTTACCAGGTTCTAGACGTCAACGACATTCCTCAAGTCGTCTGCGAGGCGATGCACATTGCCCAGACGGGTCGGCAGGGTCCGGTGCTGATCGATATCCCGAAAAATATCCAGCAGCAGGAGACAATCCCGAATTTCGACGTGCGGTTCGACGTGGCGAGTTACAAACCAAATTTAAATCCCGCGCCTCAGCAAATCAAAAAAGCGGCGCACGCCATCGCAGAATCGAAACGGCCGTTGATTTACGCCGGCGGCGGCATTATGTCCTCGGGCGCTTCCAAGGAGTTGCGCGAATTCGTCAAGAAAACCGGGATCCCCATCACCAACACCGTGATGGGTCTGGGAACCTTTCCAACCGACGATCCGCTTTCCTTGCAAATGCTGGGGATGCACGGGGCGGTGTACGCCAACATCGCTATCAACAACGCCGACCTGGTAATCGCTCTCGGCGTCAGGTTCGACGACCGGGTCACCGGCAAGCTGGCGGAATTCTGCAAAAATGCGCAGTTCATCCAGGTCGATATCGACCCTGCGGAAATTAACAAGAACATCGCCATCGACGTCCCGGTTCAGGGCGACGTGAAAAAGGCCCTGCAGATGCTCAACGCGCAGGTGAAATCCAAGACCAAGGAGATCAAACCCTGGCTGAAGCAAGTTCAGGGATGGAAAAAAGAGTTTCCTTTCCGTTACGATTTACATAAAAACGATATCGTTCCGCAACACGTCATCGTGGAGGCGCGCAAGCTGGCGGACAAGGATGCGATTCTTTCGGTCGGCGTTGGCCAGCATCAAATGTGGTCGGCGCAGTACTGGACCTTTCGCGAACCGTTGTCCTGGCTGTGCTCCTCCGGATTGGGCGCGATGGGCTTTGGATTGCCGGCGGCCATGGGCGCCCAGGCGGCGTGGCCCAAACGGCAGGTGATCAACGTCGACGGCGACGGTAGTTTTTTGATGAACATTCAGGAATTGCAAACCCTGGTCACAGAAAACATTCCGGTAAAAACCATCGTGTTGAACAACGCCCACCTGGGAATGGTGGCGCAATGGGAAGACCGCTTCTACAAATCGATTCGCGGGCACACCTATCTGGGAGACGCCAACTTCGCGGAAATCGCCCACGCCTTCGGCGTGAAATCGGCCACTATTTCCAAGCCGGAAGAGGTCGTTCCAGCGCTGAAGAAAATGCTCAAGCACAAGGGCCCCTATGTGCTCGACGTAAAGTATCCTTATAACGACAAGAGCCGCGGACACGTGATGCCGATGATTCCCTCCGGGCACAGCTACCTGGACACGCTGGTCGACGAGACGCACAACCTGCGCGAGTACTGGAAAGAAAAGGGGATTGATCCTTCTTAATACTTTGCCAGACCCTGAATTAAATCCAAACGAGGACGCGCTTTTCCTCAACCGTCCTCCTTCTTTTTTTCTTCTGCCTCTTTTTGCGCTTTGCCTGATCCTCTTTGTCTGGTCCGCTTCCCATTCCGACTTCAGCAAGCGTGAAGCCCGCGAAGCCCTCCCCATCGTCAAAATGTACAATGGAGAGGGATACTTTCTCGCCAAACTGAACGAAAAAAAAATCCGAACCAAGCCGCCTCTGTTCTACTGGTCCGGCCTTACGCTGGCGAAACTTTCCGGCGGCCCGGGCGATCTGGCGATCCGCATGACGTCCGTGTTCGCGGGGGTCGGAACGCTGTGCCTTACCTGGGCGCTGGGAACCTGGCTGTTCTCGCCGCTGGCCGCGCTGTTTTCCGTTTTGATTCTCGCTACCTGCTGGCGCTTCGCCTTCCTGGCCAGCCATGCGCGCATCGACATGGAGCTGGCGTTTTTCACCATGCTGGCCCTGGCCGCCGCCTGGCAAATGCTTCACGGCGCAAATGAATCGCGTCGCAAAAAAGCCGGTTGGGTTGCGGCGCTCGCCATGGGCCTTGCGGTGTTGACCAAAGGTCCGTTCGGTTTACTCCTTCCCGTCGTCGCGTTGATCGCTTACGCGTGGAAGAAAAATTATTCCATTCCTTGGTTTCGATTCGTCTGGGTTTCCGTGGCGGTGATTTCGATCTGGCTGGTTCCCGGTTACCTGTTCGGCGGCGAGGAATTTCGCGCCATGATCTATAACGAAACCGTTGGCCGCGCCACAGGCACGACGACCGCGCAACTCCACCGCGAAGCGTTTTATTATTACATTCCGCAAATTTTTGCCGGACTGGCGCCCTGGAGTTTTTTTCTCCCACTGGTTTTGTGGTTCTATTTCAAAAACCCGGAACGCGATCCCAACTGCCGCTACCCCGCGCTGGCCGCTGTTTCCATTTTTATTTTTCTTTCGGTCCTGCCGGGCAAGCGCGGCGACTACCTGCTTCCGCTCTATCCATTCGCGGCCCTGATGCTGGGGGAGTTTTTTGCGCGGCCACCCATCGAGGATAAAAAAACGCAAAAAGGGTTTTTCGTTTCCGCCCTGCCATTGGTATTTTTGGCGACGGTGTTGGCTCTGGGCCTGCTTGTGGCCAAGGCGTTTCCGCACGTGGACCCGGCGTATTTAAAATGGATGGCGGACAAGGATCGGGTGGTGGGGCTGGATCTCATCGAAAACGATTTGCCGTCGGCGCCGGTTCTTATCGGCGCTGGACTGGCCTTGCTCGCCGCCGGGTTTCGGCTGTTTTTATCGGGCAAGCGGGGTGCGCGGCGCGAGATTTGTGTGGGAGTGGCGGGGTTTATGTTTTTATGTTATTTCATCGTTTACGGATCGGGCGCGGACGCCGTGAACCGTTACAACTCGCTCAAACCCTTCGCGGAAAAAGTCCGGCAGGTCGCGGCGGGTGGGACGATTTACCTGGCCGGGTCGTACCGGGAGAACCTGGCGTATTACGTTGGCCTACCGGTGAGAAGCGAAACACCCGAAACCGCGTTCCACTATGCACTGACCCAACCCAAAATTTTCGTGCTGATAAAATCGCACGTGGCGGAAATATTTTTGAAGAACATTCCCGACCTGAAACCCGTAGCGGAAACCGAAGGCCTGTTTTTGAATTACCAGTTGATCGCCCGCCAGCCACTCGCCGTGAGGGCAACCGGCGAGGCACCGGGACCAGCGGTTGGCGAATGAAAATTTCTTTCTAAATCGGCAACGACACTATCATTTTCCACCGATTGGAATTTATTAGCGTTTGTAATTAAGGGCGCAAATATCGATCAAACAAAAAGCGCTTGCAAAAATTGTGTTTGTCTCTATAGTAGTTACATTCGAAATTAAGGTTATTTTATAACCGGTCTTTTAATTGGCCGGGTTCATGAGCTATTTATCCGGCGCCTCCTGGGCGCGCGTTTTTATTAATCAGGCCGAGGGATGGATAATGCAACACTTTAACGAAGCTCCAGGCGGTAATTTTGAGAACCGGGAATCGTCTTCTTTTTTGGGAAATCTTTCCATCAAACAAAAAATTTTCGGCAGCCTGACCTTTTTGATTCTGGTCGTGGTCCTGTCGTCGAGCGTGATCATTTATTCCTTACAAGAAGCGGGCAACGACACCGACATCACCGACGCCTTCGGACGCCAGAGAATGCTGAGCCAGGCCATGGGGAAATCCGCCCTGGGCTACGCCATCGCCAAAAGCCGAAAAAGGGTGATCGAAAAGGAGATAACCAATCTCGACCGTTACATCACCCAGATGCGCGGAACGTTTGCGCAAATGATCGTGACCCCGGCAAAAAAAGCCGGCTTGGCCATCAGCATGAATCCGGTCAAGGAGGCGCATCCGGCCATCCCTTATCCCGCCACCTTCACGCGCCTGGTGAATACCAAGTTTGGCGACAGTGAATTTAACATCGATATCATCGCCGAGGAACCCATCAATCCCAGGCAAAACCTTCAAAGCCCCCTGGATCGCGAAGCCAACGAATTTTTAAAACAATATCCGGACAAACTGTTTTCCAACGTCTATGAGGGCAACGATAAACTTTATTTTAGCCTGTACTCCGCGGACAAGGCGACGGTGGCTTCTTGCTCCAACTGCCATTCGGCCATGATGGGAAAAAAATTCCAGGTTGGGGACACGCTGGGAATCCGGCATTACAAAATGGTATTTTCCAACGACGTGGCATTGGGCCGCGCCGAGTTGAAAGCCAGCCTGGACGAATATAAAAGAGCCAAAACCGTATTTGAGAAAACCCTGCAGGCCATGAAATCCGGCGGGCAGTACCCCGCCGACCTGGACATGATCAATTTCAAAGCGGTGGAAGCGATTGCCGATCCCGCGATCCAGGCAAAGATCCTTGAAACCCAGGGGGATTTTAAAAAATTTATCGGCGTGGTGGACTCCCTTTTGAGTTCGGAAGTCAATTCCCCACCCTACCGCAGCGCCCAGCAGGGCATATTGATCGAATCCAATCGTTTAAGAAATAAAAGCCACGAGCTGGTTGTGTTATTTACGGCCTTGGCCAATCAGAACCAGACGGCCATCCGCAACGCTTCAATGTTTTCCGGTTTGATCGTTCTTGCCGTGGTATTGGCGATCGGGTATTTTCTGGCGCGCTCGGTCATTCGACCCATGATCCGGATTTCCCGAGCGCTGGAGGGCTCCGCGGGCGGGAACCTGCAACAGGAAAACCTGTCCGTAACCACAAACGACGAGGTGGGAGCCTTGTGCCGGTCGTTCAATCATTTGATGGGCGGACTCAAAACTTACATGGGCCAGGCTCAGGAAATTTTGTCCGGCAACCTCCAGGGCGCGGAAGACGAGTTGGAAGGCGAGTTTCAATCTTCGTTGGAACAAATGACCGAACAAGCCGTCGAGAAAAAGAAAGCCGAAAACGAAGCGGCGCGTGTGATGTGCATGATGGAGAACAATCCGACGAACATCATCTTCGCCGATCGCGACCTCAACATTCAATACATGAACCCGGCGTCCAGGAAAACCCTGCAGAAAATCGAAAAACTGCTGTCGGTTTCGGTAGACGATTTGATCGGAAAGTCCATCGACGCGTTCCATCAAAACTCCGAAAAACTCGACAAGGTCTATTCCAACCCCAAAAACCTGCCGCACGAGACGGACATTCAGCTGGGACCGGAAACCCTGCATCTGAATGTGTCGGCGATTTACGACCAGGACCAGAACTACATCGGGCCTATGACCACTTGGGAAATCATCACCGCAAAGCTGGCGGCGGAGCAGAAGGCGCGGGACATGGCGGAGCGGGAGCACGACCAGGGGGAGGAGCTGAAGATCAAGGTGGACAGTATGCTTACGGTGGTGCAGGCGGCGTCCGAAGGCGATTTGACGCACGAGGTGACGGTGGGCGGAGACGACGCCATTGGCCAGATGGGCGCCGGGTTGAAGCGCCTGCTGGAGAATTTGCGGTCCAGCATTTCGCAGATAGATATGAACGCGCAGAACCTGGCGAGCGCGTCCCAGCAGTTGACTTCGGTGAGCCACGAGTTGGCGAGCAACTCCGAGGAGACTTCGGCGCAGGCGGACGTGGTGTCCTCGGCGTCGCGCGAGGTGAGCAAGAACGTGGATACGGTAGCGACGGGGGCGGAGGAGATCAACGCGAGTATTCAGGAGATCGCGAAGAATTCACACGAAGCGGCGCACATCGCGTCGAACGCGGTGGCGGTGGCGGAGTCGACCAACGAGACGGTGGCCAAGCTGGGCGAGAGTTCCGCGGAGATCGGCGAGGTGATCAAGGTGATCGACTCGATCGCGGAGCAGACCAACCTTTTGGCGTTGAACGCGACGATCGAGGCGGCGCGCGCGGGCGAGGCGGGCAAGGGATTCGCCGTGGTGGCTAACGAGGTCAAGGAGCTGGCGAAGGAGACCGGCAAGGCGACGGAGGACATTGGCAGGAAGATTCAGGCGATCCAGGGGGACGCCAAAAGCGCGGTGGAGGCGATCCGGGAGATCGCGGGGGTGATCGGAAAGATCAACGAGATTTCGACGACCATAGCCAGCGCGGTGGAGGAACAGACGGCGACGACGGCAGAGATCGGGCGGAACATATCCGAGGCGGCGCACGGAAGCGGGGAGATCAGCCACAACATCAACTCGGTGGCGGAGGCGGCGCAGAGCGGAGCGGCGGGAGCCGGCGAGGCGCAGGGAGCGGCGGCGCAGTTGTCCACGATGGCCCTGGAACTCAAAACCCTTGTCGGACAGTTTAAATGCTGACCGCCAGCGTGACGCTGGACCCGGTGGTTGGCGATTGAAAGATTTCTTTCAATTCGAACTCCAACCCATCGAACTTTCGTTTTTGCATTTGAGTTGCGGACTCTCCCAAACGCGTAACGCCTGCCGTATAAGTTGCGCCTAATTCCTCCGGGCGTTGCCCGGCCAGCGTGAGGCCGGCGCTAAAACTGGCGCAGGAAGCGCAGGTCGTTTTCGAAGAACAGGCGGATGTCGTTGACGCCGTATTTCAGCATGGCGATGCGCTCGATTCCCAATCCAAACGCCAACCCGGTCCATTCATCCGGATCGTAGTCCACGTGCTGGAATACCGCCGGGTCCACCATGCCCGCGCCGAGAATTTCCAACCACCCGCTTTGCGAACACACCCGGCACCCTTTTCCCGAACACATCACGCATTGAATGTCCACCTCTGCGCTGGGGCAGGTGAAGGGGAAAAAGCTGGGGCGGAATCGAATTTTAGTTTTCTTGCCGAACACCTCGTGAAGAAAAATGTCCATGATCCCTTTTAAATGCGCGAAGCTGACGTCCTTGTCCACCATCAGCCCTTCGATCTGGTGGAACATCGGCGTGTGCGTCAGGTCGGAGTCCGAACGGTAGACCCGCCCGGGCGCGATGATGCGCAGGGGCGGTTTTTGTTTTTCCATGACGCGGATCTGCACCGGCGAGGTGTGGGTGCGAAGCACGCGCGCGTCTTCGATATAAAACGTGTCCTGCATATCGCGGGCGGGGTGGTCCGCGGGGATGTTGAGGGCCTCGAAATTATAGTAGTCGCTTTCGATCTCCGGTCCCTCCTCGACGTCGAACCCGAGACTGAAAAAGATCGAAATGATCTCGTCCATGATCTGTGTGACGGGATGCAGGGCGCCGGGAGTTTCTTTCCTTCCGGGGAGGGTGGGGTCAAACGCAGATTTCCCTTTCCCTTCGGCCTTGCCGCCGGCGGCTTGCAAGGTCTGGGTCAATTCTTCCAGGCGGTTTTCAACCTGGTTTTTGAAATCGTTGATGAGTTTTCCGCAGGCGCGTTTTTCGTCTGGCGAAAGTTCGCGCAACCGTTTCATGGCCTGGGGGATGAATCCCTTTTTTCCCAGGTATTCGGAGCGTAAGGTTTTGAGTTGGTCCGGGGTGGCCGCTTGTCCGGCGGCGGCGGCAAAGGCCGCCTGTTTCTGTTCGATGTCCGCGATCATAAAAGAGGAGGGGATTGAGGGAAAACCGCGGCGGTTTTCCCGGACAAAAAAATCAACCGGCGGCGAGTTGGCTTTTTGAGGTTTCCATCAGGGATAGAAAAGAGGACTCGTTGTGAATGGCCATCTCGGACAAAACTTTCCGGTTGACCTGCACGTTGGCTCTTTTGAGTCCGTTCATGAACCTGCTGTAAGTCATGCCCTGGGCGCGCACGGCGGCGTTGATTCGGGCGATCCAGAGTTTTCGGAAATCGCGTTTTCGCGCCTTGCGGTCGCGGTAAGCGTAGGACAGGCCGTGTTCAACCGCCTCGCGGGCCTTTTGAAAGGTCCGGCTGCGGGCGCTTCGATAGCCCTTGGCCATCTTCAATACTTTTTTTCTGCGCTTTCTGCTCACCGCGCCGTTGACTGCTCTGGACATTCTTTAACTCCTGCGTTTATAAATCAATTAGATGATCGCTTTGATGCGCTTGGCGTCGCCGGGCGCCATGATGCTGGATTTTCTCAAATTGCGTTTCCGCTTCGTCGTTTTGCTGGTCAGGATATGGCTGGTGAAAGCCGAATTGCGTCTGATTTTCCCCGACCCAGTTCTTTTAAACCGCTTGGCCGCTCCGCGGTGCGTTTTCATTTTAGGCATGGCGCGTGTCCCTATTATTCTAATCTGTGAATGAAAGCGGGAAATTCTACAGTATTTAATTAGTTTTGGAAAGTCTTTTTTAAGCCCGCCGAGCGCTCAGGCCTTTTTCTTATGCCCTTTCGGCGCCAGGATCATTATCAAAGCCCGGCCTTCCTGCTTGGGTTGTTGCTCAATCATCGCAATTTCTTCTGTATCGTCGGCAACGCGTTTCAATACTCTCATGCCGCCTTCCCGATGCACGATTTCCCGGCCCTTGAAGAATATATGGACTTTCGCCTTGTCGCCGGCTTCCAAAAACCGTATCACATGCTTTAGTTTGAAGTCGTAATCATGCAGGTCTGTTCCGGGGCGGAACTTGACCTCTTTCAGGTGCACGATCTTTTGATTCTTTTTCGCTTCATGGGCTTTTTTGCTTTGTTTGTACTTGAACTTGCCATAGTCCATGAGGCGGCACACCGGCGGATTGGAGTTTGGCGCTACTTCCACCAGATCCAAACCTCTATCCTGCGCAACCTCCAGGGCTTCCGGAAGCGCAAACGTTCCCAGGGGTTCTCCATCCGTGCCAATAATGCTAACCTCGTTGGCCCGGATCTGACGATTGATCTTTTGTTTTTTTATGTTCAAGCCCTCCTCTTTAGGGGTTGTTAAATCAAGGAACGTCTCGCTGGCTTTCCCCGGATTTTAATTCCTGGACCAGCGTTTCCAGGTCCATGACCCGGGTTTCCTTGGAGTTCCTCAGCCGTACGGCCACCTTGTTATCGGCGGCCTCCTTTTCGCCCAAAATTATCATATAAGGAATCTTTTGTAATTGAGCTTCCCTTATCTTGAATCCAATCTTTTCATTGCGCAAGTCTTTTTCTATCCGGAAATCCGCTTCCGCCAGACGAGCGGCAATTTCCTCCGCGTAGGCGTTCTGATTGTCGGTGATGGGCATCAACATCGCTTGCACCGGCGCGAGCCACAACGGAAAGGCGCCGCCGTAATGCTCCACCAGACAACCGAAAAAGCGCTCCACCGATCCCATCAACGCCCGATGCAACATGATCGGCTGGCATTTTTGCCCGTCTTCCTCGATGTAGCTGATCTTGAACCTCTCCGGTAGATTGAAATCCACCTGAACCGTGGACACCTGCCAGAAGCGGTTGAGGCTGTCTTTTATTTTTATGTCGATCTTCGGTCCGTAAAAAACGCCTTCGCCGGGGTCGACTTCGTATTCCAGACCCGACCCGTCCAATGCCGACCGCAGGGCGTCCGTCGCCGTTTCCCAATCTTCATCGGAGCCGACGTATTTATCCGGACGCGTGCTGAGGTACACCTTGTATTCGCTAAAGCCGAAGGCTTTCAGAATGAACAGTATGAAGCGGATGACCTCGCTGATCTCGTCCTTGATCTGGCTGGGCCGGCAGAACAAATGCGCGTCGTCTTGCGTGAAGCCGCGTACGCGCAGAAGGCCGTGCAACACGCCAGAACGCTCGTAGCGATACACCGTGCCGAACTCGCCGTAGCGAATGGGCAGGTCGCGGTAACTGCGCAAGCCGTTGTTGAAAATCTGGATGTGGAACGGACAGTTCATCGGTTTCATGATGTAGTCCTGCCCCTCAATCTCCATCGGAGAAAAAATATTGTCCTTGTAGAAATCCATGTGTCCGCTGGTTTTCCACAAATCCACCTTCGCCGCGTGCGGCGTGTAGACCAGGTCGTAGCCGTTTTTGTAATGCTCCTTTTTCCAGAAGTCCTCGATGATCGAGCGGATGCGCGAACCCTTGGGATGCCAGAGGATGAGGCCCGGCCCGACGGCGTCCGAGACGCTGAACAGATCGAGTTCCTTGCCGAGTTTGCGATGGTCGCGTTTTTTCGCCTCCTCCAGGCGCTTGAGGTAGACTTTTAATTCCTTCGGCGTTTGCCAGGCGGTGCCGTAGATACGCTGGAGCATGGGGTTGCGCTCGTCGCCGCGCCAGTAGGCGCCGGACGTGGTCAGCAGTTTGAACGCTTTCAATCGCGACGTGGCGTCCACGTGCGGACCCCGGCACAAGTCCGTGAACTCGCCCTGCGAATAAACCGTAAGAGGCTCGGTGGAGTCAATCGACTCGATGATCTCGACCTTGAAATTCTCGCCCATGTCGCGGAACATCTTCACCGCCTCGTCGCGCGGCAGTTCCTTGCGCGTGACGGTCAGGTTCTCCTTGACGATCTCCCGCATGGTTTCCTCGATTTTTTCGAGGTCTTCGGTGCGGAACGGTTCCTTGCGGTCGAAGTCGTAATAGAAGCCGTCTTCGATGACCGGACCGATAGTGACTTTGGTTTCGGGATACAGGCGCTGGACCGCTTGCGCCATGAGGTGCGCGGCGCTGTGGCGAAGCGTTTCGAGATCGAATTTGGTTGCGCCGCCAGGGGCAGCTTTCTTAGCTCCCTCTTGCAAAGAGGGTTGGGGTGATTCTTCCATTAAAAAATTCCAATAATAATTTTATACTTTGCGGGAAACTTCTGAAAAAAGGAACCATAGGCGCGGGCGGTTTCGAACCGCCGACCCCTTGCATGTCAAGCAAGTACTCTACCCCTGAGCTACGCGCCTGTAGAATCAGTTTGAACGGATTGTAAAACCTGACCGTTTAAAGTCAAGGGAAAACCCGCCGGGGTAGTCCCCTGCGGTGAGCAGCCGGGCGCTTGCCCGGTTAGAATAATCGTATCTCGCCGTCTTCCTTAAATTCAATCCCGCGCGCGGAGAGGTAACTTAAAACCTGGCTCAGTCCGGCTAAGGCTTGGATCTGATCGGAAATTTCCGCGAACTCTTTCAGGTTGGTTACCGGAACGCGCTTCAACGACGGCGCCTGCACGATCCCGCCCAAGAGATCGCTCTTCACCCAGGTCTCCAGATTGATGTTGCCGTTCTCCAACCCAATCACCACGCGATGCGGTATCGCCAGTTTTATCTTCGCCCGCGTGTCGACGATCGTCGGGTTGCTTTCTTCCGGGTCCAGAAATAAAAGAATCCGGTCCAGCGTTTCCTCGCCGATCCTCGTGAGCGCGATTTTCATGCTGATCTGATCCAACGTGACGCGCTCATCCGCGCCGCCCTGACCGATCTTGAAATTGAATTGAACGTTGCCGTCGACCTCGGAATCTTTGCCGCCCGACAGGGTTTTCTTCGCCAGCATTTCGTTGAAATCGAGTCCCGCAAACTCGCTGGAAAATTTCAGCGCCGGGCCGTCGTTGGTCTGAACTAAAAACATCTTGCCCGCGATGGCGCCTTTCAAGACCTTCATCAAAAAGTTTTCCAGCGCCAGGCGGTTGTCTTTGAAATACAGGTTCATGCCCAGACGGTCGACGCGGTGGACGTCGAATTGGGCGGAGTCGACGGTGAGATTGTTTTTGTAACGCGAGAATTCCTTGAGTTGCGCGAAGAATCCTTTCTCCGACACGGAGTCGCGGTCGCGGTTGATTTTTAGAAACTTGCGGTCCAGTAAGTAATCCTTGGCGAAAGGAAACTTGCCGTTGAGACCTGTTAGTTTCAGAACGGTTTTTTGCGTTCCGTCGGCGTCTGCGGGCGCGAACTGTTCCATGCCAAAATCCTTAAATCCGATCTCCCCCTCGGCGCCCGCCTTTTTTCCCGCCGTCTGTTTCACCCGCAGGCGGGCGAACACAGCGCCCTGGGTCCGCATGTCCTTGAGGAGGGATTGCAGGGAACCCGTTTGCGCCTCAATCTTGTTGGAGAGGTCGACGTCCAGCCGTCGCGCCAATTCGGCGGGCGCGGGTTCCGCCTTTTGCGTGAGGAACGGTTTCAGTCCGTCCACGTGGCCTTTCATAGTGTGGACCAAGCCGCGATTCTTAAACGTCAGGCGGTGGGATTTCAGGTCCAGGCGGTTCCATCCTTTAAGCTGGTAATCAAAATCCAGCGCCGGGTCCAGCCATTCTTCTTCCAGCGCGTCGGTTTTGAAAAGTTTTTCCGCCATCAAGTCGCCGGAGAAACTTACATTGTTTTTGTCCAGCGCCAGCCTCAGATCGGCCTTGGCATTTTCGATTTTCAAAAACTGTTCCGGCCAGTCGAGCGAAAATTTGTCCAGTCCAAATTTGCCGGTCACCGCCAGCGGCAGTTTCAATTTTTTGATCGCCTTTTCGTCCGGCTGTTTGCCTTTGGCCGTCAGGTTGAAATTGGCGGAGCCTGCGACTTGTAGTTTCCCGTAATCCTTGACCACAGCCGGCGGCAGGATTTTCCACAGGGAATCGAGGTCGAGCGCTTCCGCGTTGGCAGTTACGTCGAAGGTCTCGCCCCACTTGGCGGCTTTTCCTCCCGCCTCCAGCTTGAGGAGATCGGGGATTTGCAATCCGGCCAGATCCAGCGACACGTCGCCGGTTTTAAGGTTCATACGGGCGAGGGCGTTGGCATGAATTTTTCCCAGTTCGAGATCGAGATCGTCGTTATGAATTTTTGGTTTTTCGACCTCCAGGTTCAACTGCGCACGCACGCGTTCGAGGGACTTGTCGTGCAGGTCCACGGAAAACCGGGTCAAAAATTTCCCCAATTGAATCTGGTCCATGGCCCGCGTTTCGAGAATCGTCGCCTCGCCTTTCAGCGTGGCGTTGCGGACGTCCTGTTTGTCCGGATGCAGGTCGGCCCGCATTTGCGCCTTGAGGCCGAAGTGCGACAGGTTGACCGCAGGCTCGGTTCCGGCGATGGATTCCACCTGCACGTTGGTTTCGTGGGAGACGGGAATCATGCCCGCCTTGCCGTCCAGCGGATAGAATTTTTTCATGGTGGCGCGCGTGTTGATTTTTGTCGGGCCGACGTCCCACACGCCCATCGCAAAGACGCGTTCCAGGCTCATGTTGAGGTCGATGCTGGGAACCTTGACGCCGCGTTTCGGATTGAACATCACCGGCACGGAGGTCTGTAACTCCAGTCCCAGAACCTGAACGGGCGGATCCTGCAATTCCACGCCGCCCTGTTTGAGCGCGACGGTCGCGTTCAACAATGAATCCTGGGGCTGAAACTTATCGTCCAGTTTTCCCTGCAAACGGTTGCGCGCGTTTAATTTCCCGTGCAAGGAATTGACCCCGGCGTCCTGCAAAAGTTTTTTAGGCAGGAAGGCCTGGAGCGCTTCCAGGTTTACGTCCAGAGTTTGGTTTGCGTTCAACGCTTTTTTGCCAAAATCTTTTACCGTTGCGTCCAGCGTGGTGGAAAAAAAATTGCCCAACGCCAGATTAAAACGGCTCAGTTGAAGGTCGCCGTCGGGCAGGCTTCCGCTCCCCGCAGCGGTCAGGCGCAGGCTGGTTTGCAATCTGCCGAATTCCGGATGTTGAAAGGTCGCCGATTGCGCCAGCGTGGTCACGCCGACGCGGGTTTTGGCGAATCCCGGCTCGTCCATGTTCAGGGTGAGCGTCTGGTCCAGGCCCCGGACCGCGTGTTTTTCAAAACCTGCGCTGTCCAATTTAAGATGCAGGCGCGCGGCGATTTTTTGCGGCTCCTGTTGGCGAACCTCGACGTTGATCAAATCCAGGTCGGCCTGCAATCCGTCCACCCTCGCCGCCAGGGGCGGGTGGTTGGCGGATACGTTTTCCAGCGTTAAATTACCGCCGGAGAGGCGCAGGGTTTCCGGCTGATTGTTCTTCAGGCTCCCCGCGATTTGCAGGTCGGTCATCTTTAAAAGTCCAGAGACGGTCGTCGGCGCGAGTTGGTCGACGACCCATGGCATGATCTCGTCGAAGTTCAATTGCAGGTTTTTAAATTCCAGATCGAACTTGGGATCGGATTGAAAGTCGCTCGCTCGGGCGGCGAGTTGTATCCGATTGTTCTCGCCGATTTCCAGATCGAGGTCTCTAAGGTTGAGGGTTTCGGGTTTCATGGAAACCGAGGCGTCCATTTGTAATTTGAGATCCGGGGAAGGCAGACGTTTGCCCACAAAAATTTCGTTATCGGTGAAGGCCAGCGTTCCGGAAGCGTCGGCTGCGTCCAAACTCCGCGGCGTGATTTTTAAATCGCTGACGAATCGGGTTTTGACGTCCATACCCTCGCCTTCGCTGGTGGAGTACAGGATGTTGTGCCGACGGGTCGCGTCTTCCGGCGGAAGCATGACCAGCGAGACGACGACGTCCAGCGCGTCCAGGGCGATTTTGCCGCTCGCCTGCAAGTTGAATCCTTCGATATGGGCTTTGGTATGGCCGTCGATATCGGCGTCGATTTGTAAGCGCTGAATGGAAAGGTTTTTGACGTCGATAGCGAAAGGCAGGTCCTCTGTTGGAGCTGGGGCCGGAGCGGGTTTTGTCTCCTCGCCGCCAAGCTCCAGAAGGGGTTGGAAGTTCCAGACGCCGTTGACGGATTTTAAATAAAAAGTCGGACGAACCAGGCTGACCTGGTTGATGACCAGTTCGCCTTCGGCGAGTCGACGCAGGTCGTAATCCAATATCAACTCCCCGACCTGCGCGATGGGTTTGCCGGAACCGAGGCGCACCTCTTGAATGGTCAATCCCCGGAACAGGCTGACTTTGAGTCCGCCAATGGTCACGGGCGTCTTGAGCGCGTTTGTCGCCTCTCTTTCGATGATGGGGCGCAAGGTTTCGGCGGGGAAAAAGTAATGCAGGATCACCGTGGTTCCGGCGACCAGCAGGAAAATCAGAATGATCGACCAGATGAAAAATTTTGCAATGCGGATCGGCCAGCGGTTTTTAGATTTTAGCGGCGCAGCCGGCGAGGCGCCGGCGACAATAGCGGGCGGTTCGGGCAGTTTATTGAATGGAGAAGGAGGAGGCTGGTTTTCCATAGGGACTCAGATTAACACAATTCGCTTTCAAGATAGCTGGCGACGCCCTGAGCCACGTCGCGAATAAAATCCAGATCCAGCGTTTCCAGAACGTCCGTCGCCTGATGGTAATTCGGGTTGCGAAAGTTTGCCGTGTCCGTGACCATGACGGCGGAATATCCCAGATCCCAAAAGGGCGCATGGTCGCTCCGCCTCACGTCGGGAAACTGTTCCGCATTGCCGGGAAGGACAAGATCGATCACCGGCAAAGCCGGCACGGACCCGCTCATGGCAGCGGACAGGTCGGACGTCAGTTGGCGCGACGCCTCGACGCCCACCACGGCGATGAAGTCGCCCCGGTCGGGATACTGCGTGGGATCAATGAACGCAGGGTAGCTTTGCGATCCTGGTTCATGGGACCGATATCCCAGCATTTCGAGAGAGATCATTCCTGTTACGGGATGGGAATTATTTTTGGCCCTGAATGCGTATTGGGCGCTTCCGAGCATACCGTATTCCTCCAGCGCGAACCCGGCAAACAGCAGGGAATGGGACAGGGAAACGTCCTTCAGGCAATGGGCAATTTCCAAAAGCGCCGCGACGGCGCTGGCGTTGTCGTCGGCTCCCGGCGACCCGACAACGGTATCATAATGTGCGCCTAAAATGAACAGGTCCGGTTCCCGGGCGGTTCCAGGTTGCAATCCAAAAACGTTGTTGGAAGTATGGCCGTCGAGAGCGACCGGGTCCCGTTCGACCTGCAATCCCAGGGCGGAAAACTGGCGCGCGACGTAGTCCTCCGCACGCTTTAAATTGTCCGGGGCAGTGAACAAATTTCGTTCCCCGACCAGGGCGCGGAGATGTTCTTCGATGCGGGATTTTTCCGGGACGGTAGCCATGTTGCCTACAAGGTCAGGATGACAAATGAATATTGGCTCTGGCGCGCCTCGCCGACCATTAAATTTTTAGAGGAAAAATCCCCCAACCCCCTTTGCAAGGGGGAGCCGGCGTACCGCTGGCGGAAAAGTTTGAGATGCAAGCTCACCATAGTTTGTAGCATAACCAAATAAGTTGCACTAGTTGCCCCCACGGCGAGTGGCCCGGCTAGAAAATAGTTTACTTTTTCGGGGCAAAATCATACCATACGTTCATTATGGAGGTTTCCTGTAATTCGGGTGATCGTGTGAACGACCGGCCGGTGGCTTTCCGGCTTTTGAACCGGTCCTACAAGGTTGAGGAGATCCTTGACCGTTGGTACGGGGAGTTGTCCGCTTATTTCAAGGTACGGGCGGACGACCAGAACATTTATCTCCTCAAGTACGACGGCAATCAGGATCGCTGGGATCTGGTATTTTACCTGAACCCCCGGAAACAGGAAAAGGTCCAGTCGTCTATTTACTGGCATCCGCGACGCTTGAATCTTCCGAGCTTCCTCAGCAAAAATTAAACTTCCCTCCTTTCATCGTTAGCATATATTTAGGAATCGAATGACCAGCGTAGCCGCGCAAAAATTTTCCGGTCAACGGCGGAAGATGGTGGAGGAACAACTCCTCGACCGTGGAATCCGGGACTACCGTTTGATGGAGGTCATGAGCCGGACGCCTCGGCATTTGTTCGTCCAGGAATCGTTTCAGGACCGGGCTTACGGGGACCATCCCTTACCCATCGGCGAGTCGCAGACCATTTCGCAACCTTATGTGGTGGCTAAAATGACCGAGGCGCTGAACCTCAAAGGCGGCGAGCGGGTGTTGGAAATCGGCACAGGGTCGGGGTATCAGACCTCCGTTTTGTCCGGGATGGCGGGCAAAGTGTTCACCATCGAGCGGATCAAGAAACTCGGCGTGGCGGCGCAGAGGTTGCTGGACGAGTTGGGGGTTATGAACGTCGTTTATAAATTGTTCGACGGCACCTATGGCTGGCCAGATCAGGCGCCTTTCGACGCGATCCTGGTCACAGCCGGAGCGCCGGAGTTGCCGGACATGCTGGTGCAACAGTTGAAAGACGGCGGGCGCCTGGTTGCGCCCGTGGGCGAAATGGAAAATCAAAAGCTGACGCTGGCGGTAAAACGCGGGAAGAACCTGCATAAGGAGTCGCTGGGCGATTGTTCGTTCGTGCGCCTGGTGGGCAAGTACGGCTGGCCAGGCTAGCCGACGAGGCGCCAGGCCAAAATTTTTTTAGAAACAAAATTTAATGGAGGCGGGGAGTGTTTTCAAAGATTATTAAAAAGGGCGATTTTAAATTGAAGAGCGGCGTGCGCTCAAAGAACGACTACGATTACTCTTCGCTGTCCGACGCCATGAGCGCGGCTTATTGCGAAGCGCTCAAGCATAAGCTGGACCTGTGGCAGAAGACGCACGGCGCGTTTAACGTGATCGTCGGCGTCGAGACCGAGGGGATCCGCATTGGCCATCAACTGTCCAAATTGATGGACCTACCGTTCCACATTATGCCGCACAAGATCACGGAAATGGAGGCGTTAGGCGTCCCGCAATACCCCGCCGCTTCGCATTGGCTGATCGTGGACGACATCGTGAGCACGGGTATGGAGTTCATGCGCGCGGTTAGTTTTTTGGGCGTGGAAGAGAAGCCGGAGACGTTCACCTTCGCCTGCATGATTCGCAGAAACCCCGCGAATCTGGACTACTCCGAATTGAAGAAAAATTCCCACGAGGAACAATTCTTTGTTGCCTCTGAACGCAGCGAGGTCGTGGACCGCCGACTCGTCTACCTCTACGCCGAACCCGAATAGCCGGCGCCGCGTTGCAAATAACCAGCCGGATGATTATATTAACGGAACCAGAGTAGGACGACTTTTGCCCGTGAATTTCTTGGATATTTCGCTTTATGAAATTTAGAATTTTAATTGAAGTCGACGAGGACGGCGCTTTTGTGGCGGAATGTCCGACCCTTCCGGGGTGCTTAACGGAGGGAAAAACCCGCGCCGAGGCGATGGATAATATTAAGGACGCGATCAAAGGTTATCTGGAAAGTTTAAAAAAACACAACCAACCCCTCCCCTCCATTGAAGAGGAAATCATCGAGATTTCCATGTAACTTCGCTTCCGGTTTTGTCGGCAAACAAAGTCTGCCAGGCGTTTGGCAGGCTAAGTTATGAAATCGACCATCAAACCGGGGGCTATTTGATCTTAAGAAAAGACACCCCTCCATATCGACGATTGACAGTTCCCAGTCATAAAGAAATCGCCATTGGAAGCCAACGGAAGGCAGAGCGGAAAGATAACGTGGTCGCTGGTAAAAGCGACTTGTAATAAATTTGCCTCCGGCGGTTCGCCGGTTTAATTATTCAGATGCACGGAGACGACTTTGGAGACGCCGCGTTCTTCCATGGTCACGCCGTACAAGACGTCGGCGAAGCCCATGGTCTTCTGGTTGTGGGTGATGAGGATGAACTGGGTCTCGTCCGACATTTCCTCCAACAGGTCGTGGAAACGGATCACGTTGGCCTCGTCGAGCGGGGCGTCGATTTCGTCCAACAGACAAAAGGGGCTGGGCCGCACTTTGAAGATGGAGAACATCAGCGCCATCGCGGTCATGGCCTTTTCCCCCTGCGACAGGAGATTGATGCTCTGGTTCTTTTTGCCCTTGGGCTGGGCAAAAATATCGATTCCCGAATCAAGCGGGTTTTCAGGATCGGTCAAAATCAGTTCCGCCCGCCCGCCCTGGAACAGGCGCGTAAAGCAGGTCTGGAAACGTTCGTTTACCAGTTGAAACGTCTCTTCAAAATGTCGGCGGGTGGTCTGGTCGATTTTTTCGATCGCCTCGTGCAGGGACTGGATCGACTTATCGAGGTCTTGTTCCTGACCGCTTAAAAACTCGTAGCGTTCGTTAGTCTGTTCAAAATCCGACAGCGCGGCCAGATTCACCTCGCCCATTTTCGCGACCTTGCTTTTCAATTCGTGCAGGCGCTCGTCGGTCTCTGCCTCGTCCATCGCCTCGCGATAATTTTCCAGCAATTCCTCCAGCCCGGCTGCGAATTCTTCAAACGCCTTTTCCTGAATGTGCGCGATATGCAGGCGGGTTTCCGAACGTTGCAGTTCGATTTTCGATAGAGCTTCGGCGGTCTCCCGCGATTGGCGCTGGGCGACGCGCGATTCCTGATCTTTGGTTTTCAGTTCCTCGTCGCGGGCGTTCAGGTGTTCCTCTTGCCGGGCCGTCTCTTCCTGCAATTGATCTCGCGTCCGCGCCCGCTCCAGAATGCCGTCTTCGATTGTCTTGATCTCGCCGCCCAGCTGGGCGATTTGATCTTTGTTGTCCTGAATATCCGTCCGGCGTTTTTCCATCCGGCTTTTGAGTTGTCCGTCCTGCGATTCGATGCGTTTGATTTCGGCGAAGATGTTGTCTCGCTTGCCGGTCAGGGACGCGATGTAAACGTTGACGGCGGAAACTTCTTCGCTCGCTTCGCGAATGGTTTCCCGGGTCCGCCCGACCTCGAGCCGCAGTTGGGCGACCCGCTCCTCCTGCGCAATTTTTTCCTTTTCTGCGTCGGCGGCCAAAGCCTCCACGCGTTCGCGTTCCGCGTTCAGCGCGCTCATTTCCTGCGCGTCGGCGTCCCGCTCGTATTCTACGGCGGCGCTTTTTTGTTTCAGCCGCTCGACTTCCGCCTGCGCCTGGTCGCGGTCTTTCATGTTTGCGGACAGGGCGATCTCCGCTTGATGCGCTTCTTCGCCCAGTGATTTTAATTGCGCCTCCAAAGCGGCCAGAGCTTCGGCTTGCTGGTTCTTTTCGTTTTCAGCGCGGTCGAGTTCCGCTTTCAGAGCGTCCACTTTTTGTGCCAGCTCTTCCATCTCGCGGTTTTTGGCCAACAGGTTGGACTCGGCGTCCGGGTTTTCTCCGCCGGTAATGGTTCCCTGCTGGTCGATCACCTCGCCGTTGCGAGTGACGACCACGCCCTGGAACTCTTCCTTGCCGTGCAGGTGAAGCGCAGTTTGGAAATCCGCCACCAGCACAACGTTGCCCAGCAGGCGTTCGATCAGCGGCTTGTATTCCTCTTTGCATTGCACAAAGTCGACGGCTTTTCCCAGCACGCCGCCGTCGCCGTTCATGTACAGCGGCGTTTGCGGCAGTTGTTTGGCTTGCAGGGGAATGAAGGAGCCGCGCCCGGAATGCTCGGATTTCAAATAGTCGATGGCCTCGTCGGCGTCGTTGTAAGAGTTCACGATCACGCTTTGCAGTTTCTCGCCCAACACCGCGCTCAGCGCCTGCTCGTATTCCGCCGGAGCCTGCACAACGTCCACCAAAACCTCGCGCAAACCGGTGAGCCGTCCGCCGTTGCCGTTGTACGCCATCAGGGATTTCACCCCGTCCTGGAATCCCTCGAAGTTGCCGCGCAGTTCCTTGAGCGAGTTCAGCAGAGACGATTGGTTGAGGAAGGTTTCTCTGGCCTCGGCCAGGCGCTGTTCTCGCTCTTCCAGAAGCGCGCGCTTGTCGCGGGTCTGCGTGGAAAGTTCAGCGTTTTTTTCTTGCAGGGCGGCGAATTCCTCCGCGCGGGCTTTATGCGCGAGTGCGGTTCCATCCAGCGTTTGCAGGGACGCCTGGAAAGCGCTCGCCGTTTCTTCCAATTCGGTTTCGAGTTTTTGGCTCCGGGTTTCTAACACCTGTTCGCGGGTTTCCAGCGCGGTGATCTCGTTTTTCTTTTGCGCCAGGTTCTGGTACAGGTTCAACACTTCCCTTTCGCCCAACCGCGCCTGCTCTTCCTGATCGCTCAAAACCTGCCGCTGGCCGTCCAGGCTCTGGGTTTTTTCGGCGCGGACATTTTCCCGCTCGTTGATTTCTTCCGAAACGTCGCCGAGGGTTTTGCGTTGCCCCTCCGCCTCGCGCTCCAGTTGGGCGATCTCCTCGCCCATGCCGCCGATTTCGGTTTCCGCCGATTGGCTGTCCTTTTCCGCCTGCGCGATTTCCTGTCGTTTGAGAGCGACGGCGTTTTCGTCCTTGCCGATTTGTGCGGACAAATTATGCAGGCTTTCCTTTTTCTGGTTCAGGGCGACGGAGAGTTCGTCGATTTCAATTTTCAATTGTTCCACCTGATTTTCC
>JAJDBB010000049.1 GCA_029261555.1 Nitrospinaceae bacterium
CATAAATGGAGTTCACGTTGCGGTAATAATCGTTTGGCAACGCGAGTATCAACAAGCAGGCATGGGCGGCGATTATGACGCGGATTTCATCCGTTAATTCGAGGTCATTGCACCCCAACCAATCCTTTTCGGCAATAAAGATTTGGATGAGATTCTGTAAACGCTTTTTTTCTTCCTTATCGAGGTATTGATAATATTGAATATTATTTTGAATGTGCCTTTCCCACCCCCTGGGGAAAGGAGCGGCCAGTATTTTTTTCCGCCGAATATCACGAAACCAATTCCACATAAAATTAAACCTCGCCTGTAGATCATGCCATAATTTTCAAAGCAAAATAAGGCGCAATGCTCAAGATTATCATCGCAATCTTGTACTGCCCTAAGTATTGAAAATAAGCGCGTCCCAGGTCTTTTTCATCCAATCCAAAAAATTTAGAATGGAGCTTCGATATTGGTCCGCGCATGGCGACCACCAGGGTCGCGGAAATGCCTAGTACTGCAATATTTATCACTGATACCCAGCCCAGAAACTCCGTGAGTGTCTCTATAGTCATCATTTGCGCCTCCTGAGTTTTTCAGTTAAGAATATAATTTTAAGACCAACAATTGATTCATACAAACACGCATCAGTACCTCCCGCTATGGGCGCCCAACAATGGAAATTTTTGGTATCGGGTGCAGGATCAGGGGTTATGGAGATAAATAGAACAACTAAAATATTGATTTTCGTTTACTGCAATTAACGCCTTGGTAATTTACGCATACCCTCAAAAAATGGATGTCGCTTCCATTCTGGATGTTTATTTCTTTCCTGAGAAAGCAGTTTATACCACCTGTATATTGCCCAGGGAGAGGGAATCAATGGAAAATGGGCGAGCTCCCACTTTATTCCGGAAGGGTCAAAGAAAAATACTGCATAGTAACCTGGTGCATATATCGAATACTCTTCTGGTGGATCAATTATCTTGACGCTTTCTTTTAATAAGAATTCTTTGTAGAACCTGTCAATTTCCTTTCTATTTTTTGCATGGAGGGCGACGTGGTTAATTCCGGTTGCCCATTGGTCAAAATTGAGAGGCTCCTCAGTTTTCGCTGGTTGAATTCCTATATAACTATGAGGAAAGGCAAAATAATAGGCGCTGACATATTCAATCCCAAGCGTTTCAAAACTGGAAAAGCCTAGCCACCCAAACATTCGGTCATAAAATGGAATATTTCTCTCATAATTTGGGACATTCAATTCAACATGATGTACCCCTCTGAACCTCATTTTTTTCCTTTTTCCGATTTAGATTGACGAAATAATTTTAGTTAAAAAACGAAGGGCCATGGTTCTATTTTTTGCGGGTTCCGGGAATCCAGCGAGGAACTTTATTTTTATACTCCAGATAGCCTTCCCCGTAACGTTTTTCCAATTCTGGCTCCTCAACAATGGGAATATAGATCAAGTTTACCGTTACAAAAAACCCACACCAGCAAAGGAGAGCCATGGAACCGAACAACAGCGCCTCGCCAAACGAGATGAAGCTGACGCAACTCACCATGGGATTACGCGTCACTCCGTATATACCCGAGGATCTGAATTTTGTGGGAGGATCCCAGGGGAGCGGCGTTCCCTCCTCACCCTTGTAAGTCAAGTCAATCACCGAGCGGATGACGCCCCATACGCCCAGAGCGATTATTAACGCTCCGACGCCTACACTCAGGGGGTAAAAGGAAATATCCCAGGGGTTCCCGAGTTTCAGCCCGTAGGTCCCCCAAAGGATCAACGCCGGAATGACCAAAATAATGTTTAAGGGAACGATTAAAAACGCGCGAACCAATCCCGGAGTCCATTTCACTCTAGGTTTTCCTTATGAACATTATTGAGCATGGCTGTATTCATCGTGCGCTATCCTTCTTTTTTTCTTATTCTCTCAATCGTTTCCTGGACTTCAGGAGTTCTGGAGGATATCTGCGTTGTCCCCTCTTTCTTAAAGCGGAAATCACAATGGTCGCAGCCGTCGGCAAGAGTTTGTGTGCGGATAAGCCCCCATCCCAAAGCGTCGCTCAATGCAATGTCTGACATACAGACGTAGGGGGCGAACTCCTCTCCACCGTGGTTTTTTACAAAATTTAGATTGCCACATTGAAGATAATTAACGCCAAAGTCGAAATCGCCTCCCTCGCCAATGAGATACTCAATCTCAAACTCGCCCAAACGAACCCTTTCCTGTTTCCTGGCTCGCCTCTTCACAATCGCCTTAACAATGGGAGAAGACATGAAATATCTCAACAACCGCCGCTTCCATTTCGGAATCGCAGCCGTTCTTAAACGCAGGGCCTCATGGCACACCTCCCACACCTCTCCGACCGGTTTGCAATGCATTTTCATCCCCTTATATACAGCCAACTCTTGGGCGGTACAGAGGAGAAAGAAGTTTAGCGGCCAACCCCGGACTCCTGAAATGTATGGAATCTCCGGGATAAGCTTCTCATATTCCCGGCGGACTTCTGTCTTCAGCTTGTCGGCAAACTCCGGACCGTAGCGGTTGACTAGCGAACCTTCCATCAAGGATATTATGTGGTCAAACTCCTTCAGTAGCGAATCATTGTGCTCTATGTAGTAACCAATAATTTGGTCGCGCATCTTAATTATTTTCGATTTAGTAGTGTCTTAATTTAAGACTCTATTTAGGTGGGTTTTATTCCATTTTACAGGGACAGAGGTGGGAGATTAAAATGGGAAATAGACCTTATCGCCATATTTGAAATTTAGTTTCCCGACAAAACAACCATTTGATTCATGCGGACTCTTTCCGGAGGATTTAGTAAAAGCTTGGATAGCCTGTCTTGAGGGCAGCTTTCGGCCAATAGCGGATATTCTTCTCAGCATATTTTGACAGGCAGGGCTTTTAATTTTTTAACTCCTCTGGTCCAATTTCGGACCAGAGGAGACACGAACCTACAACGATTCGCAATAATTTTTGAGGCCCCAATTTTCTTCTTTTATGGCTCTGGCTACCAGCTTTTTCACGACTGGCCCAAATAACTGGATTATCCATCCTTGCATTTCCATTCTGAGAATACTGATTGCACCAGAATCGTCTGGAATAAGAATATGGGTGGCGTCCATTTCAATTCCCAGCGCCTTCGCCTGCCAGGAAAAGCTTTTATTAGGAGTCAGTTCATCAACAACCCACCGGGTTTCAGGCAATAACTTTTGTTTAATAAGCGCGGAGCTTCCTGCTTTAAAATCTCCCGAATCTTTGCGAGCGACCTTTTCCATGACTGGTGACCATAGGGGCCATGACTCAACATCAATCGTTACCTGCCAAACTAATTCTCGAGTAGCTTGAATGACAATTTTATCTTCTATGAACATTTTTCAGTTTTCCCATTGAACCTAGAATTTATTTTTGCGCCACGAAATAGCAATTTAGAAAGTCTTGATCCAATTGATTTAATTTTATTTTTGTAAAACCTGTTTCTCCAAGCATTTCCTGAGCTTTTTCGGTGCCCCACATTGCTCCCAGGCCTTCCCCTCCTTGTTCTAGAGATACCGTCATACAATGCATGCAGGAAATGGTATATAGCAGGGTCCCTACGGGATGGCCTATATTTTTATGAACATGTGTGGACCCAGAAATATCCTGCATCATGAAACTTCCGTGGGTACTTAATGAATTATAAATATTCTCTAGCGCTTGACGCGGCTTGGCCTGATCGTGAATGGCGTCCAAAGCTAGAATCAGAAAAAATTTCTCCTTTTCCTGGAAATTAGATGCATCTCGGACCTCATAGTTCAAGTTCTCTAAACCTTCCCTGTCCATTTCTCTAATAGCATGCGTAATGGATTCATTGGATATATCGTATCCGGTGAAACGGCTTTTTGGAAAGACTTTAGCCAACTCCAGAAGCGCCTTCCCCCGGCCGCAACCCACATCCAAAACATCTACACCCTGAAGCAGAGCCTCTTTCATTCCTTCCATCAGAGGAACGACTTGATCCACGATAATAGGGACAATCGTTTGCCCGCTGTCTTCTTCCATAATTTCATGAAACCGCTTGAATGATGAGTAGGGAACACCGCCCCCATTTTTAAAGCAGGTTAAAATTTCATCCTCAACGCTGCCTAAATGAGGAATATATTGCGCAAAAACTGCTAAATTTCCTTCTGTGGACTTACGTGATAACCACGCGGCATGCTCAGGAGACAAAAAATAGAAATTCTCATTTGAGTCGTAATCGATAATTCCACCAGTCACCATTGAGCCCAACCATTCACGAACATACCTTTCGTTTAAACCCGCTTTGTCGGCAATTTTCTGACTGGTCGCAGGTTCCAGCCCCTCTAACGCGTCAAAAAGCCCGGTTCTATGTCCCAGAGAAAGCATGAGGGACAATGCACCGTGGTTTAAAACTTCAACCAGATTCTCTGAAAATTGATTCGATTTTTTTTCGTTAAATTCTTGTGTGCGTGACATATTGCCTCCTGAGTATTAATAAACCTTTAAATTAAAAAAAATACAGACCGGTCTGTCTTAAAGCAGATAAAAATAATTTACTTTTTGATCAATCGTTTAACAAAATCAATAGCCTGATCCACGGGCCAAATATCATGGTAGATCTCGCACAACGCGATAGCCCCCATTTGAATGGTCAAATAATCATCTGCAAGTTTTTTGGGGTTTAGGTGATTGAACCTTTTTAAGTCCGACTCAATCAACTCATGAGATATTTCTCTAAGTATAGGTCTCAAGGCTTCAAAATGGAGCATACCCTCTTTCCGGATGGGGTTTTGGGGATCTTTGATTTCGGGCACCATGTTTAAAAACCTGCACCCCTTAAATTGTGTGGATAGCATTAAAGGTTTCAGGACTTCAATGCTCGCCATAAATCTAGTGTAAGGGCTCTTTCTTCGTTTCAATTCATTCTTGATAAGTTCGATGTCCTGCAAATTCATTTTGTGGATGTAGGAAAGACAAAGATCTTCTTTAGAGGGGAAATGAGAATAGAAGGTTGCTTTGGCTACACCAGACTTTTCAATAATTTCGTTTATTCCCGTAATGTGGTAACCCTGCGTGTAAAAAAGGTCGGACGCTGTATCTAATATTTTTTCCCTGGCTCTACTTTCCCGCTGGATTGGTTTCATAGTCAAAACATACCAAAAACAGACCAGTCTGTCTAATATTATTTTAGCGGGAGAGTGGAATTGTTAATTCTTGTGTGATTCCAGCCATTAAATTGTGCCTAATTCTGGATATCCGCTTTGGATGGTTTGCGAACCTATCTTGAGGGCAGTTTTTGGCCGGCAGATCAAGCCATGATTTTCAAAGCAAAATAAGGCGCAATGCTCAAGATTATCATCGCTATCTTGTACTGCGCCAGGTATTGAAAATACGCGCGCCCCAGGTCCTTTTGATCCAATCCAAAAAATTTATAATGGATTTTCGAAACAGGTCCTCGCAATGCGACCACCAGG